>NZ_JCAXED010000018.1:0-128306 GCF_059758795.1 Pseudomonas sp. GQ91 | reverse complement strand
GCCGCGTTGGGCCATGGATGGCCCGTCGCGGCGGCCCCGCGAATCAATGTCGGAGTACGGGCATGCCGAGCCTAGGCGAGGCACCGAGTGGTGGGGCAAGAGCGTTTTGCTTACTTTTGCGCTGTTCAAAAGTGAGTCGCTGTAAGAGCGAAACCAATAGTCGCCGTTACCGCAGCAACGGATATGTCCCCCTTCGCGAGCAAGCAGCAACGGATATGCCCCCCCCTCAGAACCGCATCGCCCCAACCCCCACCACCAACACCACCGGCCACGCCAACAACACCCCCCGCCATCCCCAAGGCGCATACCGCATCTCCATAAACCCATCGGCAATCACCCACGCCTTCCCCACCGCCACCAGCAACACCCCCCACCCCAGCCCCACAGCCCCGAACTCCACCGTGCCGACACTCAACCCCACCAGCACAACCCAACACCCCAACAGCCATCGCGACGCCGTCATCACCACCTCACAACACATACACCAACGGAAACAACACCACCCATACCAGATCCACCATGTGCCAATACAACACCCCGGACTCCAGCCCACTCTGGCGCCCCGGCGCATACACCCCACGCCAACACCCCAGGGCCAACCACGCCAGAATCACCATCCCCAACACCACATGCAGAAAATGAAACCCGGTCAAAATCCAATACAACGTAAAGAACGTGCTGTACTCCAACCCCAGCCCGACCTTTGCCAAATGTCCATACTCAGCGAGCTTGATCCCCACATAACCACAGGCCACCAGCCACCCGGCGACCAGCAGCCACGCCGCCAACCGTGCCTGCCCCTGGCGGATCTGCTGCTGCGCCAAGGCAGCCAACCACCCCGTCGTCAACAAACTCAAGGTCATCGCCAAGCCGGTAGAGGTGTCCAACTGTCCACGTCCCTCGGCAAACACCTCGGGCCGTAACACCTGGGTCACGGCAAACGCCAGGATCAGGATCGCAAACACCGACAACTCAGCGAGAATGAAAAACCACATCGCCAGATCACCGGGCAGTCGCCGCTCAACCGAAGTGGACATCGACCACATCCATCAACGCCGCGACGGTCTGCGGATCGTCACTCAGGGATTCCGCCAGGCAGGCCATGCACGCTTCGCGGGGGGGCATTCCGGCGGCGATCAGGCGCGCGGCAAATATCAGCAGACGCGTGGAAGCGACTTCCTCCAGATCATGTTGATCCAGGCGTCGCAACGCCTGGCCCAGACGCACCACCTGTGCCGCCAACCCCGTCTCCACCTGCGCTTCACGGGCGACGATGCGCTCTTCCTCCAACGTCGATGGATAAGCAAAACGCATCGCCACGAAACGCTGGCGGGTGCTGGGCTTCATGCCCTTGAGCAAGTTCTGGTAGCCGGGGTTGTAGGACACCACCAACATGAACGACGCAGGCGCCTTGAGTACTTCGCCCGTGCGTTCCAGAAACAACTCACGACGGTCATCGGCCACCGGGTGCAGGACCACCGCGGTGTCCTGTCGGGCTTCGACCACCTCATCCAGATAGCAGATGCCGCCCTCCCGCACCGCGCGAGTCAAAGGGCCGTCTTGCCACCAGGTGCCCTGGGCGCCTATCAGATGACGCCCGATCAGATCGGCGGCGCTCAGGTCATCGTGGCAGGCCACGGTGTACAGCGGCAGGTTCAGGCGATGGGCCATGTGCTGGACAAAACGCGTCTTGCCACATCCGGTGGGCCCCTTGATCAGCACCGGCATACGGTGACGCCAGGCGTGCTCGAACAGCACCTGTTCGTTGTTGACGACTTGGTAGAAGGGTTCGGTCATGGCGCACCTTGCATAAACAGCGGGTTTGGCAGCCACGCTACGGGCGCCTGCGACAACCTGGCAAGCCGTACACGGCGCAAACTTGATCGCCGTCAAGCGGTCATGCACCCACCTCGACATAGTCTCTGCTGGCACTAAGAACCTGCGCTCTACCCCGCCCTTCGCAGGGCATCGCAAAGGTCTTGCCCGAGGAGAAATGGAATGCTGACTCGCAACACAACACCCTACGCCCTGACCCTGGCCAGCCTCGGCTGCGCGCTGGCGTTGGTCGTTTCAACGCAGGCGTTCGCGGCCGCCACCGCCGTGACAGTGCCCATGGTCAAAAGCCCCGGCGCGCCGGACTTGAGCCAGGCCGAATTCGACGCCTCGAAGCAGATTTACTTCGAGCGCTGCGCCGGCTGCCACGGCGTATTGCGCAAAGGCGCCACCGGCAAGCCGCTGACCCCGGACATCACCCAGGCCCGGGGCCAGGCGTACCTGGAAGCACTGATCACCTATGGCTCGCCCGCCGGCATGCCGAACTGGGGCACCTCCAATGCGCTGACCAAGGCGCAGATCACCAGCATGGCGACGTTTATCCAGCATACCGCGCCAACGCCGCCTGAATGGGGCATGGCCGAAACCCTCAAGACCTGGAAGGTGCTGGTCAAACCCGAAGACCGCCCCAAGCAGCAGCTCAATAAGCTGAACCTGGAAAACCTGTTCTCCGTGACCCTGCGCGACGACGGCAAAATTGCCCTGATCGATGGCGACAGCAAGCAGATTGTCAAGCTGATCGAGACCGGCTACGCCGTCCACATCTCGCGGATTTCCGCCTCGGGACGCTACCTGATGGTGATCGGGCGTGACGCCAAGATCGACATGATCGACCTGTGGCCCGCCGAGCCGACCAAGGTGGCCGAAATCAAGGTCGGCATCGAGGCCCGCTCGGTGGAAACCTCGAAGTTCAAAGGCTACGAAGACACCTACGCGATCGCCGGCTCCTACTGGCCGCCGCAGTTCACCATCATGGACGGCGAGACCCTGGAACCCAAACAGATCGTCTCGACCCGTGGCATGACCGTCGACAAGCAGGAATACCATCCCGAACCCCGTGTAGCGGCGATCATCGCGTCCCATGAATGGCCCGAGTTCATCGTCAACGTCAAGGAAACCGGCAAGGTGATGCTGGTCAACTACCAGGACATCAAGAACCTCACCATCACCACCATCGACGCCGCCCCGTTTTTGCATGACGGCGGCTGGGACAGCACTCACCGCTACTTCATGACAGCGGCGAACAACTCCAACAAGGTCGCGGTGATCGACTCCAGGGAGCGCAAGCTCACCGCGTTGGTGGACGTCGGCAAAACCCCGCACCCAGGACGTGGCGCCAACTTCGTCCATCCGCAGTACGGACCGGTATGGGCCACCAGTCACCTGGGCGACGCTGGTATTTCGCTGATCGGCACCGACCCGCTCAAGCATGCGCAGTACGCCTGGAAACAGGTGCAATCGCTCAAAGGCCAAGGCGGCGGCTCGCTGTTTATCAAGACCCATCCCAACTCGCGGCACCTGTACGTCGATACCACGCTCAACCCCGACACCAAGCTCAGCCAGTCAGTCGCGGTGTTCAATATCGACCAGCTCGACGCTGGCTACACCGTACTGCCGATTGCCGAATGGTCCGGGATCAAGCAAGGCGCGATGCGCGTGGTGCAGCCGGAATACAACAAGGCCGGCGATGAGGTGTGGTTCTCGGTGTGGAACGGCCAGGAAGAGGAATCGGCGCTGGTGGTGATCGATGACAAGACCTTGAAGCTCAAGAACGTGATCCGCGACAAGCGCCTGATAACGCCAACCGGAAAATTCAACGTCTACAACACCCAATTCGACATTTATTGAGCTTCATCAACAAGAGGCAACTCCATGAAAAATATCCTGCTTGCACTGGTCACCCTGGGCGCGACACTAAGCCTGCCTACCGCAATGGCCCAGGACGGCGAAGCGTTGTTCAAGAGCAAACCCTGCGCCGCCTGCCACACCGTCGACAGCAAAATGGTCGGGCCGGCGCTCAAGGACGTCGCGGCAAAAAACGCCGGGGTCAAGGACGCCGCCAAGACATTGGCCAGCCACATCAAGGACGGCACCCAAGGTAACTGGGGGCCGATTCCGATGCCGGCCAATCAGGTGACGGATGAGGAAGCCCTGACCCTCGCCAACTGGATACTGAGCCTGAAATAAGCACAAGGAGCGCGCCATGCAAGCATCGATGATCGGTTCGGCCATGGCGCTGCTGTTCCTCATTCCCGCGCCGGTGCAGGGAGCACCGACGCCCGCGCGCCAGGACCAGCTGGAACACCTGCTGACCCAGGACTGCGGCGCCTGCCACGGTTTGCATTTGACCGGCGGCCTCGGCCCGGCCCTGACCCCGCAAGCCCTCGCCGGGCAAACCCGGGAAGCGCTGATAGCCACCGTCACCTACGGCCGCCCCGCCCTGGCGATGCCCGGCTGGGCACCTTTGCTCAGCCCCACTGACATCGCCTGGCTGGTCGACCGCCTCCTGCAAGGAACCCCGCGCCATGATCCGTCCTCTGTTTGTCTGCATCGCCAGCCTGTGGCTGGCGGCTTGCGTGCAACCGCCGCTGCGCGGCACCGGCGACCTCGGCCTGGTGGTGGAACGCGCCACGGGCAGCCTGCAAATCATCGAAAGCAGCAGCCTGACGAGCTTGGCGCAGGTCGACGGGCTGGGGGATCTGTCCCATGCCTCGGCGGTGTTTTCCAGGGATCAACGCTACGCCTACATTTTTGGCCGCGATGGCGGGCTGACCAAGGTCGACCTGCTGGAACAGCGCATTGACAAGCGCATCATCCAGGGCGGTAACAGTATCGGCGGCGCCATCAGTCAGGACGGACGCTTGATTGCCGTCTCCAACTACCAGCCGGGCGGAGTCAAGGTGTTCGACGCCGCGACCTTGCAACCCGTGGCGGACATCCCGGCCACCGCCCTGGCCGATGGCAAGCGTTCGCGCGTAGTCGGCCTGGTCGATGCGCCGGGCCAGCGCTTCGTGTTCAGCCTGTTCGACACCGACGAAATCTGGAGCGCCGATTTCAGCCAGGGCAACACCCCGACACTGACGCGCTACACCGGGATTGGCCGCCAGCCGTATGACGCGCTGATCACCGCCGACGGCCGCTACTACATGGCCGGACTGTTTGGCGAGGACGGCATGGCGCAACTCGATTTGTGGCACCCGGAGCACGGCGTCAAACGCGTTCTGGGTGACTACGGCCGCGGCCAGGAAAAGCTCCCGGTGTACAAGATGCCCCATCTGGAAGGTTGGGCCGTGGCCGGCAGCCAGGCGTTCGTGCCAGCCGTGGGCCGGCATCAGGTGTTGGTGATGGACGCCCGCACCTGGCAGCAGAGCGCTGCCATCCCGGTGGCCGGCCAACCGGTATTTGTCACTGCACGGCCCGACGGGCGCCAACTGTGGGTCAACTTCGCCTATCCCGACAACGACCGGGTGCAGGTGTTCGACAGCGAAACCCGGCAACTGGTCGCCGACCTGCGTCCCGGCCCCGGCGTGCTGCACATGGAGTTCACCGGACGCGGCGAGCAACTGTGGTTGTCGGTACGCGACGGGCAACAGGTGCAAGTCTGGGATCCCTATCGCCTGACCCTGCTCAAGCGCCTGTCGGCGGACAGTCCCAGCGGGATCTTCTTCAGCCTTCGCGCACAGAAAATGGGGTACTGAGATGGAACTTGATGATCTGACCACGCGCTTGATCGACCGCTACCAGCACGGCATGCCGCTGTGCGCCGAGCCCTATCTTGAAATGGCCCGCACCCTGGGTTGCAGCGAGGCCGAGGTCATGGCCTGTCTGCAACGCCTGGAACTGGCGGGCGCATTGTCACGGATCGGCCCGGTGTTCGATCACAGCCGTGCCGGCGCCAGTACCCTGGCGGCACTCGCCGTACCCGCCGCGCGCCTGGAACAGGTGGCGGCACGCATCAGCGGCTACCCGGAGGTCAATCACAACTATGCCCGCGAGCATCACTACAACCTGTGGTTTGTACTCACCGGGCCCAATCGGCGACATCTGGAACAGATTCTCGAGGAGCTGGAAAAAGACACCGGTCTCACCCCGCTGGACCTGCCGATGCTCAGCGCCTACCGCATCGACCTGGGCTTTGCCCTGGAGGGACGGGCATGATCGCGCCACTCGGTCACGCACAATTGCTCGACCTGCGCCAGTGCCTGGAGCGCGGTTTGCCCAGGGTGTCGCGACCGTATGAGCAGCTCGCCGAAGAGATCGGCGCCCATCCCCATCAAGTGCTGCAGCAGATGCGGCAGTGGCAGGAACAAGGCTTGTTTCGTCGGGTCGGCCTGGTGCTCAACCACCGGGCCCTGGGGTTTGTCGCCAACGCAATGCTGGTACTCGACGTGCCCGACGCGCTGATCGATGAAGTGGGCCTGCGTCTGGGCCGCGCGCCCGGTATCAGCCTTTGCTATCAGCGCCCCCGGCGCCTGCCGCACTGGCGCTATAACCTGTTTTGCATGGTGCATGGCCGCGAGCGTCAAGCGGTGCAGGCGCAGATCCAGGTGCTGTTGGAACAGCAACTGCTCAGTGACCTGCCGCACCAACTGTTGTTCAGCACGCGCATGTTCAAGCAATGCGGCGGGCGTTTTGCGCCGCCAGCCTCACAGGCATGGGCCCATGGATGATCTGGATCGGCTGTTGATCAACCGGCTGCAACGCGGCCTGCCGCTGGTGCGCCATCCCTGGCAAGTGATCGCGCGGGAACTGCACGGCACGCCGGAGGATTTACTCGACCGTGTCCACTCGCTGCTGGAGGACGGGGTGCTGACGCGCTTCGGCCCGATGTTCGACATCGAGCGCCTGGGCGGTGCCTTTACCCTGGCCGCCCTGTCGGTACCCGAGGCGCGCTTTGAACCCGTGGCCGCGCAGCTCAACCAACTGCCGCAGGTGGCCCATAACTATCGCCGCGAACATCACTGGAACATGTGGTTCGTACTGGCGTGCGCCACCGCCGATGAGTTGGCCACCACCCTCTCGCACATCCACACCATCACCGGGTTGCAAGTGCTCAACCTGCCCAAGGAGCAAACCTATCATGTCGGTCTCTACTTCCCGGTTTGACGAGAACCTGGCCCAGCGTCTGGTCCACCTGACCGAAGCCGGCCTGCCTCTGGTGGAAGATCCCTGGGCCTGGCTCGCCGAGCAACTGGGGATCAGTGTCGAGTCAACCCTCGAGCTGCTCAAGCGCTTGCAAAGTGAAGGCGCCATCCGCCGTATTGCCGCGGCGCCCAATCACTATCGCCTGGGCTACCGCCACAACGGCATGACCGTATGGGATGTGCACGATGAACAGATGCCGCGCCTCGGCGAACTGATCGGCGCCCAGCCCTTTGTCAGTCATTGCTATCGGCGGCCACGACGCGCGGACTGGCGCTACAACCTGTTCGCCATGGTGCATGGCCGCAGTCGCGAAGAAATCGACAGTTACCGTGAACACCTGCGTTTCCTGCTGGGCGATGCCTGCCAGGCCGACGAAATGCTGGTGAGCAGTCGCATCCTGAAAAAGACCGGCGTGCGCCTGGCGCGCTGAGATCAACGCTCGAGGAGGAAGGACCCTATGCTTCGGATCAGTCATTACCTGCGTATCCTGGCCGGTCACTGCCCGCCGCCACGCAGTGCAGCCCCGGGCGGCGACCGCGCTCCCGTGGTGATCTGGAACCTGCTGCGCCGCTGCAACCTGACCTGCAAGCACTGCTACGCCACCAGCGCCGACAGCGTGTTTCGCGATGAGCTGGACACCGCAGCGGCGCTGAGGGTAATCGATGATTTGCACGAAGCCGGGGTCAAGGTGTTGATCCTGTCCGGCGGCGAACCGCTGCTGCGGGCTGATCTGTTCGAGCTGAGCGCCTATGCCCGCAGCCAAGGCTTTTTCGTTGCGCTGTCGAGCAACGGCACCTTGATCGACGAAAGCAATATCCAGCAGATTGCCGACGCGTGTTTCGACTACGTCGGCATCAGCATCGATGGCTTGCAACCGACCCACGATGCGTTCCGCCAGTCCCAAGGCAGCTTCCAGCGCTCGATGCATGCCATCAGCCTGTGCCGCCAGGCGGGTATTCGCGTCGGCCTGCGCACCACATTGACCCAGGAGAATCATGCCCAACTCCCGCAACTGCTGGGTTTGATGCGGGAATACGATGTACAGAAATTCTACCTGTCACACCTCAACTACAGTGGGCGCGGCAAACGCAGCCGGCAGTTGGACGCCCACCGGCAGATGAGCCGCGATGCCCTGGAGCGGATTTTCGAGCAGGCCTGGAAGGACATTCAGCACGGTGTCAGCAGTGACTTTGTCAGCGGCAACAACGACGCCGACGCGGTGCTGTTGTTGCAATGGGTCCAGCGCCACTTGCCGCAGCACTACCCGTACCTTGAACACTTGCTGCGCGCCTGGGGCGGCAACGCCTCGGGCAGTGGCATTGCCAATATCGACAACACCGGCGAAGTGCATCCAGACACCTACTGGTGGCAGCACTCGGTGGGCAATGTGCGCCGCACCGCGTTCCGCAGCCTCTGGCTGGAACAGCCAGACCCCTTGCTGCTGCGCCTGCGAGAGCATCCGCGCGTGGTCGGTGGGCGCTGCGCCACGTGTCGCTGGCTGGGCATCTGCAATGGCAACACGCGCACCCGGGCCTGGGCCGACGGCGACCTCTGGGGCGAGGACCCCGGCTGCCACCTCAGCGACGCAGAAATCGCCCGCACCCCGCCCACGCTTATTCCTTGCTCGGCACGCTGAACCACCCGGCCAACGACCTGGCGGTACAGCCGGGAGCGGCCCACCTGATGATGAACCAAGGAAGTCTCATGCCCTCATCCCTCGCGTTACCGACCGCGCTGTACTGCCCTTTCCACCCCGGCGAAGTCGCCCTGGTAGGTGCCGGCCCCGGCGATCCACGCCTGTTGACGCTGCGTGCCTGGAGCCTGTTGATGCAAGCCGACGCCGTGGTGTTCGATCGGTTGATCAGTGCCGAGCTGCTGAGCCTGATCCCCCTGACCTGCGCGCGGCATTACGTGGGCAAGACCAGCGGCTACCACAGCCTGCCCCAGGACCAGCTCAACCAACTGCTGGCCGAACTCGCTGAAAATGACCAGCGGGTGGTGCGCCTCAAGGGCGGCGATCCGTTCATCTTTGGCCGGGGTGCCGAAGAACTGGAATACCTGCTGCAGCGCGGCATTTCCTGCCAGGTGGTGCCCGGCATCACGGCAGCGGCCGGGTGCAGTGCCTACGCGGGCATCCCACTGACCCATCGTGACCTGGTCAACTCGTGCCGGTTCGTCACCGGGCATTTGCAGCGCGACGGTGAGCTGAAGCTACCGTGGGGCAGTCTCGCCGATACCAGCCAGACCCTGGTGTTTTACATGGGACTGGCGAACCTGGCGGTGATCTCTGAACAGTTGATTGCGGCCGGCCTGCCCGCCGAGACGCCGGCAGCGCTGATCTGTAACGGCGCCCGCGCCGATCAACAGGTGCATCGCGGCAGTTTGCGCCTGCTGCCCGCCATGGCATTGGCCTGTGAACCCGGCGTGCCGACCCTGACGGTGATCGGCCAGGTGGTCGACCTGTTTGCCGACGCCGCCCTGCACTACCCCGCCAGCCTCGCGCCCGGCCACAGCGCGCCAGCCAGGGTGGCGGTATGAAGCGCCTGTTGCTGATACCGCTGCTGTGGGCCAGTGCCGCGCACGGCGCGCCGGATGCCGCCGCGGATTATCGGCAGCATTGCGAAAGCTGCCACGGCCTCAACCGTGTAGGCGCCACCGGCCCGGCGCTGCTGCCGCAGAGCCTGGGGCGGATCAAGCCTGCGCAGATTCGCCAGGTGATCGAACAAGGTCGCCCGGCCAGCCAGATGGGCGCATTCGCTGCGCAGCTGACGGCTGGACAAATCGACGGCCTGGTGAGCTTCCTGCAACAGCCACCCGCGCAACCCGCGACCTGGAACGCTGAAGACATTCGCAACAGCCACCGCCAACTGGCCGATCCCAGTCAATTGCCCAAGACCCCGCAGCATCACGCCGACCCGCTGAACCTGTTTGTAGTGGTGGAATCCGGTGACCATCACATCGACATTCTCGACGGTGATCGCTTTACCGTGCTCGACCGCTTCGCCTCGCACTTTGCCGTGCATGGCGGGCCAAAATTTTCCCCGGATGGGCGCTTCGTCTACTTCGCTTCCCGTGATGGCTGGATCAGCCTCTACGACCTGCACAACCTCAAACTGATCGCCGAGATCCGCGTCGCACTCAATACCCGCAACCTGGCGGTGAGCAAAGACGGGCGTTGGGTGCTGGTGGGTAATTATCTGCCGGGCAACCTCACCGTGCTCGATGCCCGCGACCTGTCGCTGGTGAAGGTGCTGGCGACCGGGTCGCGGGTCAGCGCGGTGTATACCGCACCGCCCCGGAACAGTTTTATCGTGGCGCTCAAGGATGTGAATGAGGTCTGGGAGCTGTCCTACGCAGACCCCACGCCAGGTTTCGACCCCCGGCGCATCGAAGCCCGGGATGTGCTGGATGATTTCTCGTTCTCACCCGACTATCGGCAATTGCTGGCGACTTCGCGCAAGGCGGGCGGAGGTCAGGTGATCGACCTGGATTCTGGCCAGGTGGTCACCGATATTCCGTTGGCGGGCATGCCGCACTTGGGGTCGGGCACTTATTGGCAACGCAACGGGCAATGGGTGTTCGCCACGCCGAATATCAGCAAGGGGCAGATTTCAGTGCTGGACCTCAAGACCTGGAAGCTGCTCAAGCAGATCCCGACCCTGGGTCCGGGGTTCTTCATGCGCAGCCATATCAACTCGCGCTATGTGTGGAGTGATGTGTTCTTCGGGCCGGATAACGACGCCATTCACTTGATCGACAAGCAGACCCTGGAAATTGCGCACACCTTGCGGCCCATGCCGGGCAAGACCGCGGCGCATGTTGAGTTCACTCGGGATGGGCGCTATCTGGTGTTGAGTATCTGGGATACGGACGGGGCGCTGATTGTGTATGACAGCCAGACGTTGCAGGAGGTCAAGCGGATCCCGATGAACAAGCCCTCGGGCAAGTACAACGTGGGGAACAAGATTGAGTTTGTGGAGGGGACTTCGCATTGAGACCCAGCCCGTGGGCCGCCTCCTTGGGCATGGCTATCTACACAACTAATCGAGTGTAAACATTGCAATAAATGTGGGAGCGGCGGTGCGACGATTCGACTTGCTCGCTCCCACATTCGGATCGAGGTGCATCAGGCCGATAGCGGACTCAAACCGTGCGAGAAAACTGCCCCTTTTGCTCCCCGCCAAGATACGCATCAAACGCCATCGCCACACTGCGCACCATCAACTGCCCTTGCGGCAACAGCTGCACCGCGTCCTCCTGAATACGCACAAGCCCATCCGCCACCTGCTCATCCAGTCGCGACAAGGCCTGGGCAAAGTACTCGGTAAAACGAATGGCATGCCCCGCTTCCACCCTGGCGAAGTCGATTCGCCCATGGCACATCAGGCCATTGATCACCTCGCGGCGCAGCACATCATCGGCATTCAGTCGGTAGCCACGTTGCACCGGCAACCCACCCGCATCCAGACGAGCGTAATACTGGGACAGTTCCTTGACGCTCTGGCTATAACTGTCACCCACCTTGCCGATGGCCGAAACGCCCAAACCAATCAGGTCGCAATCAGCGTGGGTTGAATAACCCTGGAAGTTACGCTGCAAGGTGCCGTTGGCACGGGCAAGCGCCAGTTCATCGTCGGGCAAAGCAAAGTGGTCCATGCCGATATACACGTAGCCGGCCTCGGTCAGGCGGCGAATGGTCAGCTCCAGCAGTTCCAGCTTGCGCTCCGGTGGCGGCATATCTTCGGGGCGGATCATCCGTTGCGCGCGGATTTGCATCGGCAAATGTGCATAGCTGTAGGCCGCGACGCGGTCCGGGCGCAGGGCAATCAGTTTGCTCAGGGTCACGTCGAAACTGGCCACGGTCTGCAGCGGCAAGCCATAGATCAAGTCGACACTGATCGACTTGAAACAGGCTTCGCGCGCAGCGCACACCAGTTGCAGGATCTGCGCCTCGCTTTGCACGCGATTGACCGCCGCCTGCACCTCGGGGTCGAAGTCCTGCACCCCGAAGCTCAGGCGATTGAAGCCCAGCTCGCGCAGGTTCCTGATGCGCTCGACACTGATGGTGCGCGGGTCGACCTCGATGGAAAATTCATGCCGCTCGCTGCGGTCCAGACTGAACCCCTCATCCAGGCACGCCATCAACTCGGCCAATTGCGTGTCGTCCAGATACGTCGGCGTGCCCCCGCCCAGATGCAATTGGGTCAGGGGGCGCGAGCGGTCGAACAAGGCCGCTTGCATCTGGATCTCACGTTTGAGATAGCTCAAGTACTCCACCGCGCGATGGGTCTTGCGCGTGATGATTTTGTGACAGCCACAGTAGTAGCACAGGCTTTGGCAGAACGGCACATGGATGTACACCGACAGCGCCTTGGGCTGCGCCGCGTGGTTGCTGGCGGCGACCGCTTGCTGGTAGTCATCCAGCGCAAAGGCTGAATGAAACTGCGGCGCGGTCGGGTACGAGGTGTAGCGCGGCCCCGGGCGATCGTATTTCTGCACCAGGGCCCGGTTGAACTCAAACGCATTCATGGTCGATGGTCTCGTCATTGGAGCAAGGAGGGACAGCGCTGCCGGCCCGGTCAAACAGCGCGCAAAGCGCTTCCACCTGATGGCGCCCCGCAGGCAGCACACAGAGGAAACGCTCGGACAAGTCGATCAGGCCGTCCTGGTGCAGGTGCTCCAGCAACGGCCAGATTGCCGAGAAGTAGCGGGGAAAGTCCAGCCCGTACCGGCGCTCCAGCGCCTGGATGTCCAGCTCCAGATCACAGGCCAAACGCTCCATGACGTGCTGGCGAATCTGCTCACCGGACTCGCAACGCCAGCCGCGGGCGGTGGGCAGCAGGCCGTTGTCCAGTGGCTGACAGTAGAGCGCCAAGTCATCAGCGTTTTGCGTGTACAGGGCGTCGATCTGGCTGATGGCTCCCAGGCCAAAACCTACGTGATCACAATAGCCATGCCGCGTAAACCCCTCGCAGTTGCGACTCAGCCGCCCACGCTCCTGGGCCAGCGCCAAGTCATCGTCAGGGCGCACGAACTGGCCCAGGCCAATGTAGTGATAGCCCGCGCGCTCAAGGCGTTCGAATGCCATATGGCGCATCGCACTTTTGTCCACATCCCTGGACAACGCACGGGGCGCCTGCTGCTGATAGCGCCGTGGCGCCTGGGCGTAATCGAACACCCGTATGCGGTCAGGTTCCAGGGCGATCAGGCTGTCCAGCTTCGACCCGAAACTGTCGCACGTCTGCCACGCATGCCCGTAGCCCAGGTCGACATTCACCGAGCGAAAGCCGAACGTGCGCGCCGCATCGATCAGCGACTGGATGGGCGCCGGATCTTGATAACCGGCCACCGAGGGCGCGACGTCGGCACTGGCATCAGGCACGCCGATGCTGATGTGGTTGAAGCCCAACTCTCGCAGGCGACCCATGGTGGCCCACCCCGTGTGCAGCGGATCCAGATCGATGCTGTAGTCGCCCTGATCGTGCTCGAGAAAATGCAGGCGACTGTGCAGGTAGTTCATCACCCGCTGAAGATCGGCCATGGCCGGGATCGCCCCGCCCCAGTGGAATTGATCCACCGACTGACGGTTACCCAGATGACGCTCGACCAGGCGTATCTCCTGTTCCAGGCCGTGCAGGTAGTCACGCGCAGAAACGCCCGCCGGCCATTGCAGGTTCAGCGCCAGGGGTCTTTGCCGTTGTCGGCTGTCGCGCAAAGCACGTAGCAGGTCCAGGGCGCCGACACCGCGGTGAAACTTGCCGATATCCACTTGGCCCTGATCCAGCACGCCTTGGTCACGACGCTGGCGCCACTCGCGGGCGGGATGAATGAGAGTGAGCATGGCAGTCTCCGGGGCTGGCTACGGTGGGTCATTGTCCGGTGCGACCGGACAGCGCACCTTGATATGCATCAAGGCCGAAGGACACCAGGCTTGAAAAAAGCCGGCGGCGACTACCAGGTGAGGTAGAACATGCCCTTGGCCAGCAACACAATGGCGACCATATGGCAAAACAGGCTGAGGTGGACGAAACGCAGGTACGCCGCACTGGCTCGACGACGGCGTATCAAGAGCATTGTCAGGAGGAAGTGCATCAGCACGCTGCCGGCCAGGATCAACTTGAGCGTCAGCAAGGCGCCGAACGCGGAACTGGAAGGCGCTGCCAACGCCGGCAAATAACGTAGCCAGAGCATGCCGATACCCGCGCCGAACAGTACCAGCAGCACCCACGGCATCAAGGCCCTCGCGCGCCGGCCAATGCCCTGCTCCACCAGCAGCATGACCCGCGCCGGCAATTGCTGGTGCAGGCTGGCGAGGATCAGCACTTCGAAGAACACCGTGCCGATGAAGATCAGCGCGGCAAACAGATGGGCCAGCAGGAACAGGAGATAGAGCATTCAAGCCTCACGGAAACGGACCCTGGTACCGTGACTGTGCCTGACAGAGGTGGGGGTTGCCTTGATGCCAATCAATTGAACTTGCCCAGGCAAGTTCAAGACGGTATCTACGGATGTCTGTGGCCTGGACGTGCGACAGCTTGCCACAGACGCAATCACCGCCCCGGCTGGTATGGTATCGACCGCCCCTGTGGCAGGACGTCGCAGATTTTCAAGAGTGTTCGAGGTGATCAGCATGCCTGCCCTTCTCGCTCGCCTCTTTTCAAGGCCTGACTTACCTGTTTTATGCGCAACCGTCAGGCGTTTCACGGGACGCACACGCCATGAGTACGTTATTCACCCGCCGCACAGTTCTCACCGGTATGGGCCTGCTGGGCCTGGGTCTGCTGAGCGGCTGTGACACCGGTCCCAAACTGAACTTCAGGTACGGCAAGGATCTCAGCGACAAGATCATGGGCCGTACCTTCAAGCTCAAGAACACCGCAGGCGAAACCGTGACCCTGAGTTCGTTCCGGGGTTTGATGCCGGTGGTGTTCTTCGGCTTCACTCAATGCCCGGCCGTCTGCCCCACCACGTTGGGGCGTATGGCCCAGGCCAAGAAATTGATGGGTCGCGACGGCGAAATCATGCAGGTGATCTTCATCACGCTGGACCCGGAGCGCGACACGCCCGAAGTGCTCGACGCCTATGTCAAGGCCTTCGACCCCAGCTTCGAAGCACTCTACGGCACACCGGAAGAAATCGCCGTGGCCGCCAAGGAATTCGGGATCTTTTATGAAAAGATCCCCGCCGGCGACACCTACACCCTGTCTCACACATCCACCAGTTTTGTCTTCGACACCCGTGGCAATTTGCGCCTGGGTCTGTCCGCATCCCTTAACGCCAAAGAGTGCGCAGAAGACCTGCTCACCGTCATGGAGGTCTGCTAATGACTGCTGTTCAACACCTCAAGCGCCTTGCCCTCGGTCTTTCCCTGCTGGGTCTCGCCGCCCACGCCAGCGCCCAGGTCCAAGTCAGCGAGGCCTGGGTGC
Source organism: Pseudomonas sp. GQ91 (assembly GCF_059758795.1). NCBI lineage: Bacteria > Pseudomonadati > Pseudomonadota > Gammaproteobacteria > Pseudomonadales > Pseudomonadaceae > Pseudomonas > Pseudomonas sp. GQ91. Next base: position 112,902 of record NZ_JCAXED010000018.1, on the reverse strand, counting down.
GCGCCACAGTGCCCGGCCAGCAATCGAGCGGTGCCTTCATGAACCTGACCGCCGACAGCGACAGCAAGCTGCTCAGCGTCAAGTCACCGGTGGCCAAGGATGTACAGATTCATGAAATGAGCATGAAGGACGACGTGATGCGCATGGGACCGGTCGACGCCGTGGCGCTGCCGGCCGGCAAGACAGTCAAGCTCGACCCTGAGGGTTACCACGTGATGCTGATGAGCCTGACCGGCCAGATCAAGGAAGGCGACCAGGTGCCACTGACCTTGACCGTGGAAAATGCCAAGGGTGAAAAACAGGACATCGCGGTACAGGCGCCGGTTCGCAGCTTGAACAGCGCCGACGGCCACCACATGCACTGATTTGAGGTCGCTAAGGATCGACTGTAGGCACTGTCGGGCCCCGGCGAGGCAGTGCCTGCAACAATCGGCTTCGTCAGGTGCTCAGTCCACAATAAACAACTTCGCCCCCGTGCTGGTAAACGACCGGTGCCCTTCCATGTCATTGCCCACCTGATAACTCATGCCCGCTGTCAGCGTGAACTGGCGTCCGTCTTCAAGCTCGGTGTGCAGCTCGCCCTCCAGGCACAACAATATGTGCCCGCGCCAACACCAGTGATCGGCCAAGTAGCCTGCGGTGTATTCCACCACGCGTACGCGGGTCGTGCCGAAGTGGCAGGTTCGCCACAGGGCGCTCCCCGTCTCGCCGGGATGCACCTGCGGTTCAATAGCCGACCAATCGGTGGTGCCAAACGGGGTTGCCAATAGATCCATGAGTACCTCGGCGATATCAGCGTAGCGCTGGACGTTAGCCATAAGCCAAGGCATTCGATAGACACAGATTGCATGCTTTTGTGGGATACAGAGAGACTCTCTTGATAGTCTGCGACTTTACTCCGTCTGGACAGGTGCCCGTGAAGATCGACCCATCATTTATCCTCCACGAGACCGAGCACTGGCGGCTTAACCATCACATGCGTTCCTCGCTGCCGGGGTACTTGATGCTGGGCGTAAAAGAGCCTGTCCCTTCGCTGGCGGATCTGCCCGAACCCGCCCTGGCAGAACTGGGCGGCCTGCTGGCCAACACCCAGCGAATCGTCGAGGCGCGACTGCAGCCGAAGTGGCTGTATATCAGCCGCTTCGGGCACATGCCGGACTTCCCGCTGCACTTTCACTTCATCCCGGTGTATGACTGGGTAGAGGCGCTGTTCTGGCAGGATGAACGCTATCGCCTGTTGGAAACCTTCGCCGCGCCCACTGCCGGGCAAACGCTGACGGATGGGGCCGAGTTGACGCTGTTCATCTGGCGTGAGTTTGGGGAAAGCCCTACGCCGCCAGCTCCTCAAGGACCATCGGTACAGGTGGTGATCGAGCGCTTGCGCGAGGCGTTCAAGCCGACAGGCGCTTGATCATTGGAATACACGCCAACTGCAGCCCCGACGGCGAATGGTAGATCGCCTGCTCGCTGCCCACATAACCCTGAGCGCGATAGAAGTCTGCGGCGTTCATTGTCGAGTCCAGCACCACCTCGCGGATGCCCAGCGCCAGGGCCAGGCGTTCAAGGTGCGCGAGGAGCTTTTTGCCGAAGCCGCGACCGGTGAACCCTGGCAGCACAAACAGTGCACCGATTTCCCGCTGATCCGGGTCCAGCATGCCCGTGGCAACCGGTTCGCCGTTGACGCATCCCAGGTAAAACGGCTTATCCAGCAACGTGCCATAGCCGTCCTCGGCCGAGCCTCGAGTCCAGGTCATCATCTGCTCGACGGTGTAGGCGCCGATACACTGGCTGCGAATCGCCTGCAGGCGAATGTCGAATGCGGCCGGGCCGTCGTCGGGGGTAGCTCGTCTGATTTCCAGCATTGTCATCTCCATGAATAAACCGCGTCGCCAATGACCTCAAGGTGCCATTAGCCCATTTGTGCTAATCGACCCTTGCTCAGGCCGGCGCTATATTTCCCGGCAATCCCAATGCTTTCCCCACACACGGCGAACCCGCTGTGAAGGGGATCGTTGCGCGTCGAAAAACCATAACAACCCCAAGGAAGAAGCACCATGAAACTGCACGCCCCTTTTACTCGTCTCGCCTTGCTCGGTGCCTTAGTGATCGGCGTCGCCGGTTGCAGCAACATCAAGCCCAGCGAGGACCACCTCAAGACGCTCTCGGAAACCAACCTGGGCGAGCCGGTCAAGCGCATCTCCAATGTGCGCAGCGACTCTATGCAGACCTATTACGTCGCCAGTACCGCCTCCGGCGACTACAACTGCCAGGTGCCAAGCGGCGCCAGCGGCGGAATAATGGCAGTGGGGAGTTTTGGCCTGATGAAACCCAGCGCCCTTTGCCAGGCCAAGGGTGCCAAGGGCGGCCAGTTGGCGCCGTTCATGCAATAGGCATTCGTGCAGTGGCCGGGCGCTGACTGAGGTCACGCAGGGCGGCCCGCAACTCAGTCGGGCGCACCGGTTTGGAGAGGATCGCAATCTGACGGTCGTGCAACGCCGCCTGGATCTTTTCCACGTCGTGCCCGGTGAGAATCAGCGCCGGTACCGCCTCGCCGCGCATCTGGCGCAGGTGATCAATACACTCGATACCGGTGGCGTGGTTGCCCAGGTCATAGTCGGCAACGATGATGTCGCAATCGCTGACCAGGTCGCGCCCACTCGACTCGGCTTGCACCTCGCACCCCCACCGTTCGAGCAACGCCTGGGTCGCCAGCAGCACGTTATGGTCATCTTCCACCAGGCACACTTTCAACCCGGTCAGCAGTCCGGCCTGGCGCGTCTCGTCGAGCTGGACCGTTTGCCGGGGTGCCATCGCCAGCGTCAAGCCCTGCAGACTGACCGACGTGCCCCGGCCAAGCCGTGAGCGCAACACCGCCTGTATGCCCATCAACTGTCCCAGGCGCTTGACGATGGACAGGCCCAAGCCGACGCCTTCGACATCCTTGTCGCGCAATTGACGCACCCGATAAAACTCTTCGAAAACCTTGGACAGATGCTCCTCTGCAATCCCCCGGCCCTGATCATGAATCTCCAGCACCACACCCTCGCCACGCTTGCGCACGCCGATCAGCACCGGACGTTGCGCGCCGTATTTGAAGCAATTGGAGAGCACGTTCTGCACCATCGTCGACAGCAGTGCCGGGTCCACCTGAACCCAGTGGGGACATGTTCGCAGCCGCAGTTCCACGCCGGCCCAGCGTGCGGCCTCGGCATTCTGGCGCACCAGTTCGGCCAGCAGTTGCCCCAGATGCACCACCTGGTACTTGGGCAACAGCCGACCATTATCCAGGGTGTAAAGGTCGAGAATGGAACGAAACAACTGCGACACGTTGAGCAGCGAGCGGTCGATATTGTCCACCAGCCGCCGCTCCTCATCCCCCAGCCGCGCCTCGCGCAAACAAGCGGTGAACAGGCCAATGGAGTGGATCGGCTGGCGCAAATCATGGCTGGCCTGGGCCAGAAACCGCGATTTTTCCAGGTTCGCGGCGATGGCTTCTTCCGATGCCTTGCGCGTTCGCTCCAGCAGCAAATGGGCGTAGACCGGAATCACCGTGCTGGTGATCATCAACATCAGCACCATGAACGGTTGCGCCTGCCACAGGGGGGTCAGCCGATAAACAATGAGCAATGCCAGCAACGCCAGCGCCGTGGCAATCGCCAGGTAGCGCGAGCCGTAGCGCATGCCGTTGCCCAGATTGACCCAGACCATCACCGCATACAGCGGCAATGCCGCTTCGCCGCCCACGACCAGGCCGAACGAAGTGCCGGTATAGTCATGGATCATCCCGAAAATCCGCCGCGCCGGATAATGGCCGGGCCAGCGAACGATGGCTTGGCGCAGTACAACCGAAGCCAGCAGGAACACGGCGATATAGAAGATGATCGGCAGGTAGCGCTCCGGCGACTGCCCCGGCAAAAAGCCGAGTACCCCGATGTACACAATGGCGCAGGCGGCCACCAGAATACGCAGGTTGGCCTGGTCGAGTTCGGCGTCTTTCTCGAACTTCATGGGTAACATCCTTGTGCGGTAATCGTCATATCCATCACACCCTGCAAGCAGCCGGCGAACGGGATGTTAAAGTAGCACGCAACAGGATCACCTTGCCCAGGGAGGCGCACACCATGACATGCCGGATCATCATAGCCGACGACCATCCGATGTTTCGCGAAGGCATGCTGCGCACCGTGCAACGCCTGTTGCCCGAGGCGACGGTGGAACAGGCCGGCGACCTGGAAACGGTACTCGAGCTGCTCAAGACCGGTCCCGAAATCGACACCCTGATCCTCGACCTGCGCTTCCCGGGCCTGACCGGCATGCACCAGTTGGCCGAGCTGCGCCAGCAACTGCGTCGCACCACGCTGATTATCGTGTCGATGGTCGACGATCCGGGACTGATCGAGCAGGTCATGCAAATCGGCGTCGACGGCTTCATCGGCAAGAACATCGCCCCCGACGACATCGGCCAAGCCTTGCTCGCCATCCGCCAGGGCGAAGTGCTGGTCAAGTTCGAGCCGTCCGGGCTGTTGCCGCTGGACACCAACGGCCTGACGGCCCGCCAGCGGGAAGTGCTGCGGCTGATCGCCCAGGGCAAGACCAACAAGGAAATCGCCAAGGCGCTGGATATCTCGCCGTTCACCGTCAGGATCCACGTGTCGTCGCTGTTACGCAGCTTGAACGTACCTTCACGGGCCGCCGCGGCGGTGAAGTATTCGGGTGAAGTCTAGGCCCACTGCGTTCCCCTACGAGACGCTGGATGTGTGGGTATACACAGAGACATGCATGGAAGGACCTCATGAAAAAAACCGTAAGAATCGCCAACCAGACTGATATCGCCGCAGTATTTGATATTCGCACCAGCGTGAAAGAAAACCACTTGTCCCGCGCGCAGTTGACTGAAATGGGGATTACTGCCGACGCCATACAACAGGCAATGCTGGAAGCGCCCTGTGTGTGGATCGCAGAGGTCGATGGCATCGCGGCAGGCTTTTCCATGGCGAACCGCGAGGACGGGTGCGTATTTGCAGCATTTGTCCGGCCTGAATACGAAGGGTATGGACTGGGGCGCAGCTTGATGGAAAAAGCCGAGGGTTTTCTGTTCCAGTATCATCCAAAGATATGGCTGGAGACTGCAGAAGCAAGCCGTGCCAGCGGTTTCTATCAAAAGCTTGGCTGGCTGTTGGTGCAGCGTTTACCGCAAGGGGATATCCGCATGGAAAAGCGTCCGATCTAGCCAATCGGCGTCGCCCGTGGGTTTTCGCTCATGGGCTGGCACCGCTATCATGCGGACCTTCGTACAACCACCCTGCCCTGGACGTTCTATGCCCGCCCTCACCTTCCGCAACGCCAACCCGCAAGACGCCGCCCGCTGCCATGAGATCGAAATATCCGCCTATGAGGGCGATGAAGCCGCGACCCTGGAGAAGATCGCCACGCGTATCGCGTTGTACCCGCAAGGTTTCCTGATTCTGGAGGCGGATGGCGAAGTGGTGGGCTTTATCAACGCTGGCTGCGCCGATGAAGTGGTGATGTCGGATGAAGCCTTCAAGGAGTTGGTGGGGCATTCCGCGGATGCGCCGAATGTGGTGATCATGTCAGTGGTGGTCGACCCGGCGTATCAGGGCAAGGGCTATTCGACGCGGTTGATGGAGACGTTTGTGCAGCGCATGCGCGAGATGCACAAGAAGACCATTTACCTGATGTGCAAAGAGCAGCACATAGAGCTGTATAAACGCATGGGCTACCTGTACGCACGGCCGTCGGCGTCGGATCATGGCGGAATGGCGTGGCATGAGATGTTGATGGATATCTAGCTTGCCGCCGCTACTGTTGGGGAACGTCAGACCAGTAGCAGACCGGTGAACTCGCATCGCCCCGGCGGTCCAGCTCTTCTTCCAGCCACTCGGCAAGCACCCGCGCATTGTTCGCCTGGGTGTCGTGAGCCGAGTAGACCAGCGTGAGCGTACCGGTCTGGGCAATATCCAGCAGCTTCCACCAGGCCGCGGGCCGTGCGCCCAGTTCCTGGCGATACGCCAAGGCAAATTGCGCGAAGCTCAAGGTGCCGGACTTGAAGGCCTTGCGCAGTGCGGTGGTCGGGGCGACGTCAGGCAGCCACTCGTCCAGCAGCAACGCATCCTTGCGGCAATTGCGCGGCCACAGGCGGTCGACCAGAATGCGTTTGCCGTCATCCGGCCCCGGCGGGGTGTAAGCGCGTTTGCATTGGATCATGACCACAGACTCATGCGTTCAAAAACCCGTTCAGCATACCCCTACCAACTCCCCGACGCACCGCCGCCGCCACTGGAACCGCCACCGCCGGAGAATCCGCCACCGGAGCTGGAACTGGAGCTTGAGCTGGAACTGCCACCGGAGCTGGAGCTTGCACCCCCCGCGCCCTGGCCAAAGATAAACAGCGCAGCGAAGGAGCTGATCGGCACGGCAAACAGCCAACCCTCCATCCCCATCTCCAGTAAATGACCCGCCGCCCCGTACACCCCCAGCACCGCCGCCAACTGAAAGAAAAACCCCATGCGACTCTTTGTCCAGGCGGCTTTCATTATCGCGAACAGAATCAGGTACAGGCCGAGCACCGCCAACCCCGCCAGCGGCAACGCCAGCCAGTTGATAAAGGACACCTCGAACAGATAACGATCGACCAGGCCCAGCCCGACGCTATAGCCGATCACCGCCAATACGAAGTAAAAAGCACCTTTCGCCTGCCACAACGCACCGAAAATCGCGCTGCCAATCAGCATGAAAAATGGCATGGCCACCAAATATATCGGCCAGCTCCGTCCGGTGACGGCAGCGAGTACCGTCAGCAGCACCGTCAAGCCCCCAATGGCGATCAGCGCGCGGCGCCAATGCAGCTTGCCCGAGGCCAGCAGCACGCCGCCAACCGAGCCGGCGAGCAGTGCCAGCAAGACCACGTAGATCTGGATCGTCTCCGTGGTTTCGCTCACTGCCGGTAAATCACCACCCTCTACGAGCAGGATCAGGTCATCCACCGCCAACTGCACACCGCTGGCGTAGTCGCCCTGGCGGAAGGCCGGCGTCATGTGTTCTTCAATGATGCGGTGGGTCAGCAGATCGGTGACCACGCCCTCCAGGCCGTAGCCGACTTCGATCCGCACATGCCGGTCGTCCTTGACCACCAGCAACAGGATGCCGTCGTCGATACCTTTGCGCCCCAGTTTCCAGGCACGAAACAATTGATTGGTGAAGTCTTCAAGCGAGGCATCGCCGATGGTCGGCAGCAGCATCAGCGCAATCTGCGCGCCCTTGCGCTGCTCCAACTCGGCAAGCTGGAGGGTCAAGCGGGCCTTGGTGGCCGTGTCGAGCGTGTTCGTCAGGTCGATCACCCGCTGGTCCAACGGGACAGGCACCCGCTCCGGGGGCAGCGTTTGAGCCTGGGCCAGGGCAGCAAACAGGCTGGCAAGAACCATGACCCACAGGCTCAAACTGGATTGCCGCAACAACGTCCGCATGTTTGTTACCTGAGTTTCATCCTGAATCCGCCGACTTTACCCTATCCGCGCTGTAGCACGTGAGCCTCTCTACACTGGGCCCCACATCGTATTGCACCACGCCCGCCAGAAAGCGCACATGCCGCGTTATTTCGAGCATTTGCGCACTTGGTGGACGTCGGTCTGTTTGACCTCAGTGCTCGTTTGAGGTGGGCCTTGCGGCCCGCGCTCAAGGGTAGGTCAACGTCACCAGGTAAGCCCCGGACTGCAGCGGCTTGCCAGCAGCATCGCTCAACAGGTAATGGCGCTCGAAGTAACGGTCCTGGCCAGCCGTGTCGAGCAACAGCTTCAAGTTCACCGGGGAACCATCCGGCGCGCTGACCTCGCGCGTGGGTTCGACGCTGTTGGCGCTGATGGTGGCAGTACGTGCGAAACCCGGACACTCACTGAACGCCACAGTCGCCCCCGCCCCGCTGGTGGTCTGGCATGCCGGCTCGACGATACTGCCGTGAAACTGGATAACACCCGTGGCGGCCAGGCAACTACCGCTGACGATGGCGAAACACAGACTGATGCCGGCTGCTAGACGTGGACTGCTCATGGTTGACGCTCCTGGGTATGTATTAACCCTGTCGGCACGTCCAGGCAGTTTCTTGAGTCTTTAGGAATTGTCTGATGGCTATTTCTTGAAAATGCCAACCTTGTCGCATCCGGATGCGCCGGGCCTCTGCGCTGCGTTTACACAGCGGTCCGGGACACTCTACAACACCGCCCCCAACGCCTTTAGCAACGCCGGATCTCGTCCGTAAATGTCCGGCGCGTACAACAAGGCGCCCTGGCTATCCACTTGCACCGTCCAATACCCCAGCAATACCGGCACCGGGTTGGCCAACCTGAATTCGTGAGTGACGCCGGTGGCCAACAATTGCTCGGTTCGAGCCTTCTCCGCGGGACTCACCAGCAGGTCGCGCAGCACCATCGGCTGCTCTACCCGCACGCAACCTGAACTGAATGCCCTGGGTCCCCTGCTGAACAAGGGTTGGCTCGGGGTATCGTGCAAGTACACCGAGAACGGATTGGGAAAACGCAAGACGATCCTGCCCAGCGGATTACGCGGACCGGCGTCCTGGCGCAGCAGAATATTGCCGGGGTGCGACCAGTCGACTTGCTCAGGGGACAATGGGCGCCCTTCACTGTCGAGCACGTTCAGATTGTGTTGGCGCAAGTACTCCGGGTTCAGGCGAATGGCCGGGAGCTTGTCCTCGCGCATGATGGTCGGCGGAATCGTCCAGGTGGGATTCAGGGTCAACCGGGTGATTCGCGACTTGAGCAATGGCGTTTGCCGATCGGCACGCCCGACTTGCAGACGCGTCTGCCAGACTGCGACGCCCCCCTGATAAACGCTCAACTGGGCGGCAGCGACGTTGACCAACAGGCCGTTGGGCTCCAAGTCCCGGGACAGCCAACGAAAGCGCTCCAGGTTGACCCGCAGTTGTTCGCGACGCATCGTCGGGCTGACATTGAGCTGCGTCACAGTGTCCGGGCCAATCACACCATCGGCTTGCAAGGAGTGGCTTGCCTGGAAGGCCTTTACCGCCTCCACCAGCTCATCCTCATATTTATCGGCAGCGCCTTGGGGCAGGCTCGTCAAGTAGCCACCGTTGAACAGCCGCCGGGCCAACTCCGGTACCCGAGGATCTGCCCGGCCCGGGCGCAACAACGGCCCACTGGCGACCACGCCCCATTCAGGCAAGGGTTGCCGGCGCTGGGCGGCATACGCATCGCGCAAGCTGCGATACAGCGCGGCACTCGGCCGCGCCTGATCAAACCCCGCCGCCATGTCCACCAGCCCGGCGCTCGCCAGTGCCAGCACCTGGGCGACAGGGTCCTGCTCCGGAGGCCGGGAATGCCAGAGCGGCTCGAACTGCGCTTGCTGCAAGCGGCCGTAATGCAGATCGTGCAGGGCTTGAAGATACGTCTGGCTGGTCGCGAAGTCGGTACAGAGCACATTGTCGGTGGTGACCGCGTCAGGCAGGCGATAATGCGCCGGGGCCAGGCCGTCGTCGGCCAACAGCTGCAACTGTTCCTCCAATGCCGGGCGACGCTGGCCTTGCGACCACACGCCCAGATTGCCCTGCTGCTGATAAAAAGCCTGTAACCGCAACTCGGCTGGCACGTCCAACCGCGCCGCTAAACCCGGGCAAACACTCGACAATTGCGCAAGAGCCAGCTGTACTGGGTTTGGCGGCTCAATCAGGCCCTCGTCGGCTGTGGCGACCAATGGTGCTACGAGCAAGCAAAGGCTCAAGTAACATGCGTGTTTTTTGAACAACGGCTTAGCTCCAATTCACGGCGGAGATGCTTGATAAAATGCTGACTCTTTACTGCCGACCCGGTCTGATCGCCGCTGTCCTGGCTGCGTTCTGCCCGGGTGCCTTCGCAGAAAATGCCCAACCTCACACCTTGTATAACAGCCTGGCGCGCTCGGCTCCAGAACTCAATCCCAGCGTGCTGAAACGCGCCCTGAGTGCGATGCAATGTGCCGTCAATAATGGACAGGAACGTTCCGAACGCCTGGCTGTGATCGATTATTCGCAACCTTCGACCGCCCGTCGGCTGTGGATTTTCGATTTGCGCCAGAAGAAGCTGGTATTGCGCGACCTGGTGGCCCACGGTCAGAACTCCGGGGAAAACTTCGCCACCCAGTTCTCCAACCGTGAAGGCAGTTACCAATCCAGCCTGGGCTTGTTCCGCACTCAGGAAAGCTACAACGGCGCCCATGGCTACTCGCTGCGCATGGACGGCCTGGAGCCGGGGTTCAATGATCTTGCCCGGGATCGCGCCATCGTGATTCACGCTGCCGACTACGTGAACCCGTTGTGGAGCAAGCGCCAGGGCCGCATCGGCCGCAGCCAGGGTTGCCCCGCCGTACGGCCGCAAGTGGCGCGCCAGGTGGTGGACAAGCTCAAGGATGGCCAATTCATGTTTTCCTGGTACCCCGACCAGCGCTGGCTGAAGTCCTCGGCCTACCTCAACTGCAAGCCAAGTCAGATCGCCAGCGCCGGTTGAGGTAGTATCGGGCGAGCCAAGCCTGATCAGAGAGAGAACTTCCCATGCTTTTGCACCAATCCACCTGGATCGAGATTGGACAATTTCTCGAACGCAGCCGCACCGTGGTGATTCCCATCGGTTCCAACGAACAACACGGCCCCACCGGCCTGTTGGGAACCGATTGGATGTGCCCGGAGATCATTGCCCACCAGGCGCAAAAAAATGCCGACATCCTGATTGGCCCGACCTTCAATATCGGCATGGCCCAGCATCATTTAGGTTTTCCCGGCACTATCTCCCTGCGCCCTTCCACCTTTATCGCCGCCATTGGCGACTGGACACGTTCGCTGGCGGCCCACGGCTTCGAGAAAATCCTCTTTCTCAACGGTCATGGCGGCAATATCGCGACCATTGAAGCGGCATTTTCCGAGCTCTACGCCGAGGCCAGCTTTGCCCGGCGGCCGGCCGGATTCGCGTTGAAACTGTGCAACTGGTGGGACCTGGAAGGCGTCGGCGAACTGGCGCGCGCGCAGTTTCCGACAGGGCATGGCACCCACGCCACGCCTTCAGAAATCGCTATCACCCAGTGGGCCTATCCCGATTCGATCAAGACCGCGGATTACTCGCCACAGATCGCGCCCTCCGGCCCGATCCGCGAGGCCCGGGACTTCCGCGCCCGCCATCCGGACGGTCGCATGGGCTCTGACCCGGCGCTGGCGACACCCCAAAAAGGCGCAGAGCTGGTGGCGTTGGCGGCCAACGGGTTGGTGAAGGCGGTAGACGCATTCAGTCGCGAAGCCCTGCCGAGCTGAGGTTTTCCCACAGGATCGGCTTCGTCGACGAGGTCTTTGGAGGAGAAAACGAACTTGCACGCCTTGAAAGTGACTATTTATTGAGGCGCTCGTGTCACGCCGCCTGAGACCCACAAGACTTATAAGGATCAATCCATGAAGCCCCACCAGAAAACCTTCGATCGCATCCGCGAAGCCGTGTTACCGGAGTTCCGCGATCGGGTGGCCGACTATCTGGTCGAGTATGAAACAGTCTTGCAAAACCCCACGGCCGATGCAGAGCGGATAGCGGCTACCGCGCAGCAATTGCGCGGCTACTTGCGCGGCTTGAATACGACCCGGGTGCTGGGCATGGCGGATTGGGAGGACCTGGATCGCCGGGTCGCACAGCTGTAGGGATTACAAGTCAGGCCGTGGCTGGTTGAGCCACGCCTGAACCGATGGCCGCTGCCACACGCGTTGTGCATATTCCACCAAGGGCGTGGGCACCGGATCGCCGTTGAGGATCAGCCGGTTGAGCATCACCGCCAGGTCCACGTCGGCGATTGACCACTGGCCGCACAGGTAGTCGTGCCCTCCAGCCAACAGCAACTGCGCGGCGTCCAACAGCTTGTCGGCCGCCAACTGAGCGGCAGGCGACAACGGCGCGTACTGAACCCCGTAAAACACCACCAAAGTGGAGCGTTCCTGGCGAATCGGCAGCAGATCGCTGCGCAACCACGCCTGGACCTGTCGCGCCCGCGCACGTTGTTGGGCGGCTTGCGGATACACCGGCACCTGCGGGAACACCTCATCCAGGTACTCGGTGATTGCCGAGGATTCGGACAAGGCAAAGTCGCCGTGCTCCAACGTTGGCACCCGCTGGGTCAGAGAAAGCCCGGCGTAGTTTTTCGACTGATTCTCCAGCGCGTTCAGGTCCAGCATGCGGACTTCGAACGGCAGGCCTTTTTCCCGCAGCGTCACAAACACAGACATCGCGTAGGGGCTGGTGAACTGGGTATCGACATACAAGCGCAGCGGATGGTTGCTCACGGCACGATCTCCTTGGGTGAGCAACCACGCTACGAGATGCCGCGCAGTAAATACAATGGCGGTTTTTTATGGGGGCATTCCCGGCGGGAATACCCCAGGCCGCCTAGCCGGAAAAGCCTCCGCCGTTCAAGAACGCCTGCTCTTCCTTGGTTGTCAGCCGTGCCAGTACGCTGTTGCGATGGGGAAACCGGCCGAAGCGCTCAATGATATCGGCGTGTTCCCTGGCCCATTTATAGGTATTGGCATCCAGCTGTCTGTTCAGCGCCAGCGATCGTTGCTGATCCTCGAGGTGTTCTGAATGTTCAAACGGCAAATAGCAAAACGCGCGCAGTGCCGGGTCAATCAACTGATCCAGGCCTGCGTCCACCATGCGGCTCGCATAGGCCCGGGCCAGCGGATCGGTGGCGAACATATGGGCGGTGCCGCGAAATGCATTGCGTGGGTACTGATCAAGCAGGATCAGCAACGCCAGCGCGCCTTCCGGCTCCTCCAGCCAGTGTTCCAGTTCGCCCCGGGCGGCCTGAAAGTGAGTGTCCTGGAAAGTCTCGCGAAACCTTGTGTCGAACGCCTCATTCTTCTTGAACCAGCGTGATGGCCCGGCGGCTTTCCAGAAGGCCACGACCGACTGCGGTGTCTCGCCAGTCGCCGGTGTTTCACGCGCCTCAGACAGGTCGGATTGCGCCACCGCCATGGCACGACTCAAGCCGGCCATGACCGCCCTTTCCAGTCCACCCTCCTGCATCCCGGCAATCCCCGCAGCGCTGACGCCCCGATAACCCTTCAAGGTCTCCAGCCACTCGGCGAACCCACGCTGGTCATCGATCATTTGACTGGCCTGCAGCACGCCATTGACCGCACGCCGTGCCACAGTTTCGGGCAACCCTTGCGCAACCGCGTCGCTGTACAGCGCCTGGGCCATTAGCGCCGGATAGGACGGCCCGGTGCCGGACAAGCCGGTGAGGTAGTCGAGGTGCTGTTCGCTGGCGACTTCATCCGCCTCGCCGCAGGTTTCGAACAGCTGTTGCACCATCGCTTTGGCCGCTTCATCGACAGTCGGACTGGCCAGCCATGGCGTGTAGGAGCGCCGGATCTCCAGGGCCGCATTAGGCATGGCGCGCACTAGCCGGCGAGCGCCCGTCAGGGCCTGAATGTCCTCAAGCGAAACGCCAGCCACCAGGGAAATCAGCAAACCGTCGCCCATCTTGATACGCACCTCACGCACATCCTCGGGGCGAACCGAGAGAATCACCACATCGCTCTGATCCACCAACCGTTGGTTGTCAGTGGTGATATTGACATCGCCCGGCACGCCCCCGGGTTCACCAGGCCGACCCGAACGACGGGAGAGTGTCAGTGAGCCGGCGCGTACAAAACCACTGTCCACCAGCGCAGTCGCGATGGAGCAGCCGAGCCAGCCGGTGCCGCCGATGATGCCGATTGAGCCCTGCATGGGAATCTCCACTGTTACTGAAATCGATGCTCCCTACCCTAGCATCTGCGAACTTGAGCAGCGTAATGCGCCTCGAAAAACCGCTACAACGCATACGCATGCCGCGGCTGCAACCCACCTGTAGAGGGGGCACGCGGGTCTAAAGCACTACCCGGCAGCATTGCTCGACAGGATGTTATAAGATAACCACCCTTACCCACCTCAACCCGGCGATTTCCTTCCATGAGTGATGCTGTTCCCGCTGGCCGCTTGCGCCAACGCCTGTTGTCCATCGATGCCCTGAGAGGCCTGGTGATCCTGTTCATGTTGCTGGACCACGTGCGCGAGACCTTTCTGTTGCACCGCCAGGTCGGTGACCCGATGAACATCGACACCACCGAACCTGCGCTGTTTGTCAGCCGCACCCTCGCCCATTTGTGCGCACCGGTATTCGTGTTGCTGACCGGTCTGTCGGCGTACCTGTATGGCGAGAAATACCAGGGAAGAGCCGATGTTTCAGCGTTCCTGTTCAAGCGTGGAGTGTTCCTGGTGGTGCTGGAGTTCACCTTGGTGAACTTTGCCTGGACCTTTCAGTTGCCGCCCAGCGTTATCTATATGCAAGTGATCTGGGCGATCGGCGTGAGCATGATCGCCCTCGCCGTGCTGGTCTGGCTGCCCCGTCCGCTGCTGATCGGCCTGGCGCTGACGATCATTGCCGGCCATAACCTGCTCGATGGCCTGCACTTCGCCGCCGGTTCGGCGATGCATATTCCGTGGGCGATTCTGCACGACCGCGGCTGGATCGATGTCACTGACAGCCTGCGCTTGCGCACCTCATATCCGCTACTGCCGTGGATCGGTGTGATTGCGCTGGGTTACGGCATCGGCCCGTGGTTTGCCGGGGCCATGCCGGCGTCGCTGCGCCAGCGCTACTTGCTGCTGGCGGGTGCGAGCGCGCTGCTGGGTTTCTTCCTGCTGCGGGTCATGAACGGCTACGGCGAAGCGCCTTGGCAGGCCTACGACAGCGGCGTGCAGACCTTGATGAGTTTTTTCAACGTCACCAAGTACCCGCCTTCGCTGCTGTTCCTGGCGCTGACGCTGGGTGTGGGGCTGTTACTGTTGCTGGCCCTCGAACGCCTCGGGCAGTCGCGCTGGATCAGCACACTGGCAGTGTTTGGCGCCGCGCCGATGTTCTTCTATTTACTGCACCTGTATGTGCTGAAGGTGCTGTATGTACTCGCGGTGGCGCTGTTGGGCCTGAATCAGGGCACTCACTTCGGCTTCGACAGCGTCGGCGCGGTGTGGCTGGTGGCGCTGTTGTTGCCGTTGGCGCTGTACCTGCCGGTGCGCTGGTTCGCCGGGCTTAAAGCCCGTCGACGGGATATTGCGTGGCTTAAATACCTCTGATCCAGGAAGCCCCCCTCACCCTGACCCTCTCCCCCTGGATAGGACTGTTGTGGCGAGCGGGCTTGTCCCGCGCTGGGCTGCGAAGCAGCCCCAAAACCAGCCGCTACGGAGTATCTGATACACCGCATTCGGCTTACTGGGACTGCTTCGCAGTCCAGCGCGGGACAAGCCCGCTCGTCACAGGGAAATCGTCAGTTTCTGAAAGTTGTATAGGTACCTATGCCAGGGAGCGAGGGGACTGAGCGAAGTGTGCTGAGAAAATGGGCGACCTGAAAGACCGTTTTGATTGTGGATTCAAAGCCGATCTTCCAGGTCGCTGTAAACCGCCAATATCCCTCGGTCAGTCCCCTCTCCCTCCGGGAGAGGGGTGGTTCTCAAGCCAGCCACAAAACCCGCGTCCTTTCTGCACTGTTATCAGCCCAGCTCGCTACGCAGTTGACGCGCAGCCGTGACCATGTGGATCAACGCCGCTTCAGTCTCGGGCCAGCCACGGGTTTTCAGGCCGCAGTCAGGGTTGACCCACAACCGTTCGGCTGGGATACGCTTGGCGGCCTTGCGCAGCAGGTTGGCCATTTCCGACGCTGGCGGCACCCGTGGCGAGTGGATGTCGTAGACACCCGGCCCTATATCGTTCGGATAAGCGAAGGCTTCAAATGCATCCAGCAACTGCATGTCCGAACGCGAGGTTTCGATGGTAATCACATCGGCATCCATCGCCGCAATGGACTCGATGACATCGTTGAACTCGCTGTAGCACATATGAGTGTGGATCTGGGTGTGATCCTGCACGCCGCCGGCGCACAGGCGGAACACTTCGGTGGCCCAATCCAGATAGGCCTGCCATTGCGCCTGGCGCAACGGCAAACCCTCGCGGAACGCCGCTTCGTCGATCTGCACGATCTTGATGCCAGACGCTTCCAGATCCAGTACTTCGTCACGGATCGCCAAGGCCAATTGCCGGGCTTGCACCTCGCGGCTCACGTCGTCGCGTGCAAAGGACCACATCAGCATGGTGACCGGGCCGGTGAGCATGCCCTTCATCACCTTGTCGGTCAGGCCTTGGGCGTAGCGGATCCATTCCACAGTCATGGCTTTCGGGCGGCTGAGATCGCCATAAATTACCGCCGGTTTTACACACCGCGATCCGTAGCTCTGGACCCAACCGAAACGGGTAAAGGCGTAGCCGTCCAACTGCTCGGCGAAATACTCGACCATATCGTTACGCTCGGCTTCACCGTGAACCAGTACGTCCAGGCCAAGATTTTCCTGCACTTCAACCGCGTGGCGAATCTCACTCTGCATCGCCTCCACGTATTCCGCCTGGCTCAACCTGCCGGCCTTGCAGGACTGGCGCGCCAAGCGGATCGACGCGGTTTGCGGAAACGAACCGATGGTGGTGGTCGGGAACAGCGGCAGGTTCAGGCGTGTGCGCTGTCGCTCGATACGCTGGGCGAACGGCGACTGACGCTGGCTGTCCTGGGCAGTAAGCGCCGCGACCCGCGCTTGCACGGCGGGTTTGTGAATACGCGGCGACACGGCGCGGGCAGCCTGGACGGCACGGCTTGCGGCGAATTTCGCGAGCACCTTCGGCGCCTGCGGCTGCGTCACTGCCTGGGCCAGGACGGCGACCTCTTCACACTTCTGCACGGCGAACGCCAGCCAGCTTTTCAGTTCGCTGTCGAGCGTGTCCTCGCGGTCCAGGTCCATCGGGCTGTGCAGCAACGAACAGGAAGGTGCGACCCACAGCCGGTCACCCAGGCGTTCATGCGCATGCTGCAAGGTCTGCAAGGCTTTTTCCAGGTCACAGCGCCAGACGTTCCGGCCGTTGACCACGCCCAGGGACAGCACCTTATAGGCCGGCAAGCGATCGAGAATCGTCGGGTACTGCTCGGGAGCGCGCACCAGGTCAATGTGCAAACCATCAACCGGCAGATTGGCCGCCAGGCCGAGGTTCTCTTCCAGGCCACCAAAATAGGTCGCTAGCAGTTTCTTCAGGGGGTCGCGCTGGATCTGGTTGTAGGCGCGCTCAAACGCATTTTTCCAGTCCTGCGGCAAGTCGAGCACCAGAATCGGCTCGTCAATCTGCACCCACTCCACGCCCAGCTCAGCCAGGCGCTGAAAAATCTGCCCGTACAACGGCAGCAAACGGTCCAGCAACTCGAGCTTGTCGAAGTCCGCGCCCTTGACCTTGCCCAACCACAGATACGTCAACGGCCCGAGCACCACCGGCTTGACAGTGTGCCCCAGTTCGCGGGCTTCCTGGACTTCCTCGAAGAGCTGATCCCAGCCTAGGTGGAACTGCTGGTCGGCGCTGAACTCGGGCACCAGGTAGTGATAGTTGGTATCGAACCACTTGGTCATTTCCTGGGCGTGGGCACCGCCGCAGCAACTGTCGCTGACACCCCGCGCCATGGCGAACAGGGTGTGCAACGTGGCATGCCCGTCAGCCGGGCGAAAGCGCTGTGGAATCACACCGAACATCAGCGAGTGCGTCAACACTTGGTCGTACCAGGCAAAGTCCCCCACAGGCAGCAGCTCGATACCCGCCTGTTGTTGCAAGGCCCAATGGGTCTTGCGCAATTCACGGCCCACGGCACGCAGGCCGGCTTCGTCGAGTTCGCCCTTCCAGAACGCTTCCTGCGCTTTTTTCAGTTCACGATCGCGTCCAATGCGCGGAAATCCAAGGGAATGAGCGACAGCCATGACAAGAAACTCCAATGTGTTGATCTGGGCTCATTGTCGGCAGTCACCAATAGTGAAACAAACTCATTTTATTCTAGGTGATCACGAGCTTTACTCATGATGGCGTGACACACCAAGCCTCGGTCTGCCACGCTGTCGCCTTGACCGTCACATTGAGCCACTACCCTCATCTACCGAACGCGCAAAAACCGCTGACTAACCTTTCGATCTGAATCAAGTGCGGGCACAATGCGTGTCCTTTTTTGGCAGGCTCCGCCACAGGCTCTGAAAAATGATCAAGACACCGTATTACCTCATTGATAAGCAGAAGCTGCTGGTCAACATGCAGAAGATTGCCTACGTGCGCGAGCAGTCCGGGGCCAAGGCCCTGCTGGCACTCAAGTGCTTTGGCACCTGGTCGGTGTTTGACCTGATGCAGCAATACATGGACGGTACCACCTCGTCTTCGTTGTATGAGCTCAAGCTCGGTCGCCAGAAGTTCGCAGGCGAGACTCACGCCTACAGCGTCGCCTGGGCCGACGACGAAATCGAAGAGATGCTCGCCAACTGCGACAAGATCATCTTCAACTCCATCGGTCAGTTGCAGCGCTTTGCCCAAGCCTCCGAAGGCAAGGTCCGCGGCCTGCGTGTCAACCCGCAGGTGAGCAGCTCCGATTACCTGCTGGCCGACCCGGCGCGTCCGTTCAGCCGCCTCGGCGAATGGGACCCGGTGAAGGTCGAGCAGGTTATCGAACAGATTTCCGGCTTCATGTTCCACAACAACTGCGAGAACGCTGACTTCGACCTGTTCGACAAGATGCTCGGCACTATCGAGGAGCGTTTTGGCCATCTGTTGCACAAGGTCGAGTGGGTCAGCCTGGGCGGCGGCATTCACTTCACCGGTGAAGGCTATGCCATCGACGCCTTCTGCGCGCGGCTCAAGGCGTTTTCGCAGAAGTACGGCGTGCAGGTCTACCTGGAACCGGGTGAAGCGGCGATCACCAACAGCGCCTCCCTGGAAGTCACCGTGCTCGACACCCTCTACAACGGCAAGCATCTCGCCGTGGTAGACAGCTCCATCGAAGCCCACCTGCTGGACCTGCTGATCTATCGCCTCAACGCCAAACTGGCACCGAGCGACGGTGAACACACTTACATGGTGTGCGGCAAATCCTGCCTGGCCGGGGACATTTTCGGTGAATACCAATTTGATCGTCCGCTGGCCATCGGCGATCGACTGTCGTTCATCGACACGGCAGGCTACACCATGGTCAAGAAAAACTGGTTCAACGGCCTGAAAATGCCGTCCATCGTAGTGAAACAACTCGACGGTACAGTCGAAGTGGTTCGTGAGTTTGGCTTCGAAGACTACCTGTCCAGCCTTTCGTAGGCTGGCGGATAAAGGAGAGATAAAGCAATTGAAAAAGAACGTTCTTATCATTGGTGCAGGAGGTGTCGCCAAGGTGGTGGCCCACAAGTGCGCGCAGCACAACGACGAACTCGGTCGTATTGCCATCGCGTCGCGCAACATCTCCAAATGCCAGGCCATCATCGACAGCGTCAAGGCCAAGGGTAGCCTCAAGCAACCCGCGGATATCAAAGCCTTCACGCTGAACGCCCTGGACGTGGAAGCGACCAAGGCACTGATCCGCGAGACCGAATCGCAGATCGTCATCAACGTCGGCTCCGCCTTCCTCAACATGTCGGTGCTGCGTGCCTGCATCGATACCGGCGTGGCTTACCTGGACACCGCCATCCACGAAGAGCCGGGCAAGGTCTGCGAGACCCCGCCGTGGTACGGCAACTACGAATGGAACCACCTGGAGGAGTGCAAGCAGAAGAACATCACTGCGATCCTCGGCGTGGGTTTTGATCCAGGTGTCGTCAACGCCTATGCGGCGCTGGCGCAACAACAGCATTTCGACCGCATTGATTCGATCGATATTCTCGACGTCAACGCGGGCTCCCATGGCAAATATTTCGCCACCAATTTCGACCCGGAAATCAACTTCCGCGAATTCACCGGACAGGTGTGGAGCTGGCAGAACAGCCAGTGGACCAGCAACACCATGTTCGAAGTCAAACGCACCGACGACCTGCCGGTAGTCGGTTCGCAGAACCTGTACCTGACCGGCCACGATGAAGTGCACTCGCTGTCGAAAAACCTCGACGTGCCCAACGTGCGTTTCTGGATGAGCTTCGGCGAGCACTACATCAATGTGTTCACCGTACTGAAAAACCTCGGCCTGCTTTCCGAGAAACCGGTCACCACCGCCGAAGGCCTGGAAGTCGTGCCGCTGAAACTGGTCAAGGCCGTGCTGCCTGATCCGTCTTCGCTGGCACCGGGCTACACCGGCAAGACCTGCATCGGCGACCTGGTCAAGGGCACCAAGGACGGCCAGCCACGCGAGCTGTTCATCTATAACGTGGCCGACCACGAAGACGCCTACGCCGAGACCGACAGCCAGGGCATTTCCTACACTGCCGGCGTACCGCCGGTCGCCGCCGCGCTGCTGGTCGCCCGTGGCGAATGGGATGTGCAACGCATGGCCAACGTTGAAGAACTGCCGGCCGAGCCGTTCCTCAAGGCGCTGGATGTGATGGGCCTGCCGACTCGGATCAAAGACGAGCACGGCGACCGTCCGTGGGACGCTATCGCCTGATAGTGTGCTGAAAGCAAGCTGCGCCCTGATCGGGCGCAGCTTGTTGTTGAACGTTCATGGGCTGCGCCAGCTCACGCCGGGCTACGATAACGCTCCGCGACTTGCCCTTGACGCAACTGCCCCAGCAAACCCTGACGTGCGCTCTGCAGCGCGTCCCAACGCTGCCCATCGTGCAGCGGTGGAATGGTCACCTGCTCGCGGCGATCAAAGCCCACCAGCGCAGCGTCTACCAGATCACCCACCTCCATCACCTCAGGCAGCGTATTGATGTCGACGCCCGAGCGTTCCCAGATTTCCGTGCGCGTGGCCGCCGGCAGCACCGCTTGCACATACACGCCTTGAGGCGACAGCTCCAGGCTCATGCCTTGAGACAGGAACTGCACAAAAGCCTTGGTCGCTCCGTAGACCGTCATTCCGAGTTCCGGCGCCAGGCCCACGACCGAGCCGATATTGACGATCGCGCCCTCACCCGCCTTCGCCAAGCGGGGTGCGATGGCGCTGGCCAGACGCACCAGCGCGGTGGTGTTGAGGGTGACCAACTGTTCCAGGCTGGCGGGAGTCTGCGCGAGGAAATTCCCGGTCTGAGCCATGCCGGCGTTGTTGATGAGGATGCCGATTTTTGTGTCTTCGCGCAGCCGCGCTTCCACACCGCTCAAGTCATCCGCCAGGGTCAGGTCAGCCTGGATGATATCGATGCTCACGCCGTGTGCCTGGCGTAGACGCGCGGCCAGCACGTCCAGGCGCGCCTTGTCGCGGGCGACCAGCACCAGATCGTGACCACGTGCGGCGAAGCGTTCAGCGTAGACGGCGCCAATGCCGCTGGAAGCGCCGGTGATGAGTACAGCTGCGGAAGTCGTCATATAGGAAGTCTCTTGCTCGGGGTAGGACAGACCGCAACATGCGATCTGTCAGAGGGCGAAATTATGATTACAGTCATAATCTAAACCGTCAAGCATTTTGATGATGAGCATCATCCATGTATAGTGAGCGGCGTATGACCGTATTCAGCGGCAAGAGGTAAAACCCAATGAAAGTCACCAAGGCGCAGGCGCAGGCCAACCGGGCGCACATCGTCGAGACAGCGGCCCGCTTGTTTCGTGAACGGGGTTATGACGGCGTGGGTGTGGCGGACCTGATGGCAGCGGCCGGCTTTACCCATGGCGGGTTCTACAAGCACTTCACGTCCAAGGCCGACCTGATGGCCGAAGCGGCGGCCTTTGGCCTGGCGCAGTCAATCCAGGCGGCCGCGCAGAGCGACGCCGCCGGCTTTATCGCGTACTACCTGTCCCGCGAACACCGCGACGCACCCGGCGCCGGCTGCGCCTTCGCGGCCCTGAGCGGCGATGCCGCGCGGCAATCGGCGGAGCTCAAAGCCACCTTTGCCGACGCGATCGAACGGATGCTGGCGCAGCCGGCACCCGCCGACACTGCACTGGACGAAGCCGCCTTGCGCTGCGTGAACATCCAGCGCATGGCGCAAATGATCGGCACGCTGATACTGTCCCGCGCCTGCCCGGATGACTCGCCGTTGGCGGATGAGATTCTCGAGGTGGGTCGCCACTGGGCGCTGGCGCCCTGCGACGCAGTATAGATATCGAAGAGTTTCAGGAAAAAATACACGCTTGGTTTTTGCCAAACCTGCCTTTGGGGTGATAAAGCGACATATAACGACCTTGTTTTCACTCATCCTGATGCTATTTCTGAACGTCACTCTCTTTACCATGGCAATAAAGAGTCCCGTCGCGGTGATGCGCAAAACTTATCCGGTCTTGGGGATTTTTCCGACAACCCTTTCGGGTTGTCGTTCGGAAGGTGGCCGACTACTCTTCGCGCTGTCGCTGCCAATTCAGCGACCGGATTTGACCGTCCAAGTAAACCAGTGCGCTACAGCGCCCAAGACCTATTTCAGGCGTTTTTTTTACGCCTGAGGTATTGTGTCGCGGCAGTTGTGCGCGGGATACCTTCGGGTATGCCGGATCACTGGTTCCGGTCGGTCAACCCGCGTACAGCTGCCACCCTATTCGTTTGACCGCGAACAGTGGCGGCTCCACCTACCAGGAGCTTCACCATGATCAAAGACAGCCCCAACCCCGCCTCACCCAAGCCACGACACCAGCGGGCTTCACCAAGCGGCTCATCGTGCGATCAACCATTATCTGAAACCTGAAACCGACAAACCCACCGCACCAGCGTGCGATGGCTTATTTACCGTGCGTGGGGATCTGGACGGCGAGACCTTACTGGTCAACGCCGCACAGGACCTGGCATCAATCAACGTGATCGCGGCGCACCTGGCCTTTGAAGTCGACGGCACTCAACGCAACATAGCGCTGGGTATTTGCCGGATGCTGGAAGGTGTACAGATGCTGGTAGACAAGGCGCTCGCCGAATGCGCGCAACGTGGCTGAAGACAGCGTGCCGGATCGCTTCCAGGCACGCGGGAGCGATCCATCCCGTTAAAACACCGACCACCCGATCCGCTCGCTCAACAACTCCAGGGCCTTCATCCCCGCCAACGAATTGCCCGCCGCATTCAACTCCGGCGACCATACGCAGACCGTAAACTGCCCCGGCACCACCGCGACAATGCCGCCACCGACACCGCTTTTGCCCGGCAACCCGACGCGATAAGCAAAATTACCCGCCTCGTCATACAGCCCGCTGGTGGCCATGATCGAGTTGACCTGCTTGGTCTGTCGCGGCGTCAGGATGCGTTCGCCGCTGTGGGTACACACGCCTTCATTGGCCAGGAAACAGAAGGCCTTGGCCAGGTCCAGGCAGCTCATCTGCAGGGCACAATAGTTGAAGTAACTGTGCAGCACCGCGTCCACATCGTTGTGAAAGTTGCCGAAGGATTTCATCAGATAAGCCATGGCCGCGTTGCGCGCACCGTGCTGGGCTTCCGATTCGGCCACCACGCTGTTGACCAGTACTTGCGGGTTGCCCGATAAGCGCCGGACAAAGTCGCGCATGGACAGGATCGGCACGGCAAAGCGCGACTGGTTGATGTCGCAGATCACCAGGGCGCCGGCGTTGATAAAGGGATTGCGCGGGCGACCGCGCTCGAACTCCAGCTGCACCATCGAATTGAACGGCTGCCCGGATGGCTCGTGTCCCAGGCGCTCCCAGATGGCTTCGCCGGAATGCTCGATGGCCTGGACCAGGCTGAAGACCTTGGAAATGCTCTGCACCGAAAACAGCGTATGGGCATCGCCGGCACAGTAGTACTCGCCGTCGTTGCCGTAGACCGCAATCCCCAATTGCTGGGCCGGTACATCGGCAAGGGCGGGAATGTAGTCGGCGACTTTGCCTTGTCCGATCAGCGGACGAACTTCGTCGAGGATCGATTCCAGCAGCGCCTGCATGTGTAGTCCTGTCATGGTTAAAAAGAGCAGTAATGAGCGGGGCGTGGAGGATACCTGAAATACAGGCCGCGCTTGACAGCCGCGCAGCGTACACATAAAGATACAGGTCTAACTCAGGGTGTACGCCGTCATGCCTGCAACGTCCGACTTCGACTTTTCCGTCATTGGCTTGAACGCCAAGGCGCAAGGTTGCGTTGCGCACGCCCTGAAATCGAAGAAACAGTCGCTCATGTGACCGGGGCGCGCTGTCCCGTCAGATGAGCTGACAGGACATCGAGCGCGACGGACCCCACCTCCTCTTGCTTATCCCCTCTGCCCTTCTGACGGTGACTTGATCGGTCAACCATCAGGAGAGTGTGCATGTCAGCGTTTCAAGGTATCTGGGTTCCCGTCGTCACGCCGTTCCATCACGGCGCCATTGATTTCGTCGGGCTGCGGCGGCTGGTCGGCCACCTGCTGGAAAAGGGTGTGCACGGGATCATGGTCTGCACCACCACCGGCGAAGCCGCGGCCCTGGCCAGGCAGGAGCAATTAGCCGTGCTGGATGCGGTGCTCGAGCTCGTGCCGGCACACCGCGTGGTGATGGGGCTGTCGGGCAATAACCTGATTGAACTGCTGCAGTTTCAGCAGCAGCTCCAGACGCGGCCGCTGGCCGGGTTGCTGGTGCCGGCACCGAGCTATATCCGCCCGTCCCAGGCCGGGCTCGAGGCCTTTTTCCAGACCGTGGCGGATGCCTCCAGGGTGCCGATCATTTTGTATGACATCCCGTACCGCACCGGGATTGCCTTCGAACGGGCCACATTGCTGAACATCGTGAGCCATGAGCGGATCGTCGCGATCAAGGATTGCGGCGGCAACCTGGCCACTACTTTGGCGCTGCTGGACAGCGGCCAGGTCGATATCCTGTGTGGTGAGGACGTGCAGATGTTCAGCGCCTTGTGCCTTGGCGCCACGGGGCTGATCGCGGCCTCGGCGCATATTCACAGCGAGAAATTCGTAACCCTCTACCAGCAGATCCGCGACGGCCAACTGGACGCGGGCAGGCAGACTTTCTTCAGGTTGTTGCCGCTGATCAACGGCCTGTTCAGTGAACCCAATCCCGCACCGGTCAAAGCCGCCTTGGCCCTTGAAGGCCTGATCGACAGCGAACTGCGGGCGCCGATGCAAGGTGCCAGCGAAGCATTGAAAGCGCATTTGCGAAGCGTGCTTGGCACCCTGTAAGGCCTACTTGATCCGGTAATGGAAGGTATTGCGCACCGCCGGTACGGCGACCGCCTTGCCAGCAATCACCCGTGGCTGATAACGAAAGGTGCTGGCCGCCGCCAATGAGGGCCGGATAAACAGCGGATGGCAGCCGTCCAGCACCTTGGGGTTTTCCACCCTGCCTTGGGGATTGACGGTGTACTCCACCGAACAATCGCCCTCGAGGTTCTTGTCCAGGGCGCGTTGAGGGTAGTCTGGCGCTTCCTTGCTCAGGGGCAGGTATTGGCGGCTATCGGCAGCCGCTTGGGCGGCGGCTTGTTGCCGGGCGCGGTCCGCGGCCAGTCGCGCTTGCTGCTGTGCCTGTTGTTGCGCCTGTTGTTGCGCCCGTTCCTCGGCCTGGCGCTGCTGTTCCATCTCGCGGTTGTGCCGTGCGGTTTCCTGCTGCTGACGCTGTTGCTGGATTTTCTTGTCCTCGACCCGCTTGCGCGCCAGCGCGGCCTGTTCCATTTTTCGTGCCTGGACGTGCGGGTCGACAACCGGTTTCGGCGGGGCGGCGACCACGGGCTCCGGCGCTGGCGTGGGGGCAATGGCCGCCGGGACCGGAACAGGCGCCGGGGGTGGCGGGGCTGGCGACAACATCACCAACTGCGTATGCAAAACCTGTGGCGACTCGACCGGCGGCGGCTGAAACCCGCCGCGCACCAGCAACCCCAGCACAGCCACGTGCAACACCACGGCGAAACCGGCAGCGAAACCCTGTCGCCAGAAACCGGCACGCTGTGCAACGGCCAAGGTCAGGCTCGGCCCCGGCATGATCATCGAGGTCATTGCGGCGCCTCGGTCACCAGCCCCAGGTTGCTCACGCCACCCTTCTGCAAGACGGCCATGGCGGCCACCACCTGACCGTAACCGGCGCTTTCATCGGCGCGGATATAGACCTGGGTGTCGCTACGCTCGGCAACGATGCGCGCCACCTTGGCGCCCATGTCATCAAGCGTCACGGCGCTGTCGGTCTGGTGCTCAGTGTCCAGTTCGCCGCCCAGGTTCCAGTAGTAACCGCCGTCGGCCTTCACCGACACGGTAAGGATCTGCTGGCGGGTATCCGTGGCCAGGGCCTCGGCGGCGACCTTGGGCAATTCGATTTTCACGCCTTGGGTCAGCATCGGCGCGGTGACCATGAAGATCACCAGCAGCACCAGCATCACATCGATATAGGGCACCACGTTCATTTCCGCCTTGGGCCCGTGCTTGCGTTGCGGCTTGACTAACATGGCAAGGCTCCGGTTCAGGCGGCTGCGGCCAGGTTCGAGGAATGGCCGCGCACGCTGCGATGCAGACGCACCTGCAGTTCGTTGCCGAACGCGTAGTAGCGGGTCAGCAAGGTTTGGCTGCGCGCCGAAAAACGATTGTAGGCAATTACCGCGGGGATCGCCGCGAACAGGCCAATCGCGGTGGCAATCAGTGCTTCGGCAATGCCGGGTGCCACGGTCGACAATGTCGCCTGCTGCACCTGGGACAGGCCGATGAACGAATTCATGATGCCCCACACCGTGCCGAACAATCCGATGTAAGGGCTGACCGAACCCACCGTGGCGAGAAACTGCAAGCCTTTCTCCAGTTCCACTTCCTGCTCGGTGATCGCCACTTGCAGCGCCCGCTCCACACCCTCCAGCACGCCCTCGCCATGGCCTTGCAAATGCTCGAATTCCTGAATCCCGGCAACGAAGATCGGCGCAATCCCACCTTCGCTTTCTTGCACGGTTTCGCGGTACAACGCGTGGACCTCAGCGGTGCCGCGAAAGCGCTGCACGAACTGGTTCATCTGGCGCTCCATGCGCCGCAGTACGCTGGCGCGCTGCACGATCAAGTACCAACTGACCAACGAGGCCGCGAGCAACGTGAGCATCACAGCCTTGACCAACAGGCTGGCGTCACTGATCAGTCCCCAGATCGTCATATGTTCCAATGTGGCGTGCATGAAGAAACTCCTAGAGCGGCTATTCGATAAAAAAACGGTGACCGATTGATGACAGGCTCAAGGCAACTTCAGCGCCTTGGTGACCTCGGCCCAGGGCACGAACTTGAAGTTCTGGGCCTGTTCGGGCATGCGCTTGCGGCCGTCCTGCACCACCAGCATGCCTTGGCTCCACGGCCCGCCGAGGTTGATCGCGGTGACTTCGAGGCCGTCGGTTTCCGAGGCCCCATCGATACCCGCCGAAGCGTTCAGGCCCACGCGAAATGCCCCACGGCTGACAAACGGCGGCTCAGCGTCCAGCACCAGATAGCTGTCATTGCCTTGGCTGGAGATCACCAGGTAGTCGCGACCATTGCTCTGGTACAGCGCCAGGCCTTCGACATCGGCCTGCAGTTGCTCTGCGACCTTGATCACGATGCTCAACCGCGCCGGCTGATCGGCACGGGCATCCACCGCCCAGACCCCAACATCTTCTTCACCAATGAACAGACGCTGGCGCTGGTCGTCGGCCACACAGCCTTCAGGCTGGCTGTCGACCTTGAATTGGCGCACCAGTTGCCCTTCTACCCGACCCTGCGGCGCGCTCAAACGGTATTGCAGGAAGGTGCCGTCCTTATCGTTGGCGATGGCATATACCTCGCCGCTGGCTGGCTGGAACAGGCAGATGCCATAGATCGCTTGCAGCGGTGTCGGAATGTCCCCGGCCTCGCTGATCTGGCCTGTACGCCGGTCAATGCTGAACAGACTGAGGCTGTTGTGATCACGATTGCTCGCCACCGCGAGGTCGACCGTGCGTTGGCCGAGCTTGAAATTCGGGCGCACATCGACGTTATTCAAGCGCCCTACCGCCAGTTCCTGCAACAGCTTGCCATCGAGGTCATAGGCCAACAGGCCTTGCTTCTTGTTGGTGCCCAGCACTCGGCTTTGGGCGGGGTGCTCGGGGTGAATCCAGATCGCCGGGTCATCCGCCGCATCCCCCTGACGCCCCACCGGCGCGCTCTGGCGGATCGCGGCCACTTCCGGCAACACCGGCGGCAATCGCACAGGCTTGGCTTGCCAGTTGAGTGTCGTCTGATAGAGACGCCCGTCCTCGTCATCGCGCAGCAGCACGTGCAGGCCGCTGGCAGTGGCCCGCACGGCAAGGTTTTCCGGTTCTTTCAGTTCTGCAAGGGCAAGGCTCGACGCGAGGCTCCAGCGCGTGCCTTGCTGCTGATAAAGGTGCAACTTGCCGGCCTTGGGGTCCAACGCCACGACGCCTCCGGGCACCACCGCCATGGCGCCGGCGGCATGTTTTTCAGGCGTGTCGAAAATCGCCACGGGACGGCGAGTGGCATCGGCTTCCGGGTGTGCCGGGTAGGCCCACCAACCGACGTTTTCTTCGTTGACCAGCAGTTGCTGGGCGGCGTCGTCCACCTGACAGAACTGCGCCGCTGGCGGCAACGGCAACCCCCGTACGCGCTGTGGTTCGGCCAGCAATGTCGAGCCGTTTCCGACTAGCCATTGCTCGCCCTTGCCTTCTTCACCGACCAGGAACAGAAACAGATTGGCCGCCGAGTCGCGGGACAGGCACACGCCGTTGACCGCATAGTCGCGACTCGGCAAATACAGCGGCGTTCCCCACTCGCCCGTACTCGGATCAAGGCTGATCAGCAGCGCTTGCTGACGATCGTTGTCCAGGCTCGCCAGCAGTACCTGTTGACCAGCGGCGCGGCTGTCGAGGCTACTGAAGTGACCTTTGAAGCGGGCCAGTTCGGCGCCCTTGGCATCCAGCAACAGCAGGCCATCGCGCTCGCTGGCGGCCAGGCGCTGCTCGGCATTCGGCAGGAAGCTCACGGCCTGGGCGTCGAGCGCAGGCGCCCAAGGCGTCAAGGGCACGTCGGCGGCCACAACGTGAGCGCACGTCAGGCTGATCAGGGCGGTTAGCAAGTAAGGCTTGGAAAGTCTCATGAACAGGGAAAATCCTTATCAAATACAACAAGGCGATACCTCGTAGATACCGTCTTGAACTTGGCCGGGCAGGATTCAAGACGCTATCTAAGTGGGCTCACGTCTCGACCTATGGGTGCGACGCACTTCAGAAATGGGTGAAGGTCAGGCCCAGCTTGTAGGTCGGGCCGTACTCTTCGTACTGGGCGTTGTAACTACGGTGGCCGGTGTAGACGAAGTACGATTCGTCCGTGAGGTTCTGCGCCTCGAAGCTCACTTGCAGGTCTTTGGTCAGCGCGTAGCGAGCGCTGAAGTCCACGAACGTCTGGGAGTCGACGTGCAGGTCGTGCGCCTTATCGTTGATGGATGCCAGTTCGTACAGATAGGCCGACTTGTAGTTGGCCGACAGGCGCAGGCTCAATGTGTCGTCCTCCCAACCCAGCATCAGGTTGCCGACCGTGTCCGACTGGTTGGGCAGGTTGATGTTGCGCTTGCGATTGACTCCACTGGCCGCGTCAAAGCCTTCGATATCGGCACTGGAACGACTGAAGGTGGTGTTGGCCCCGACCAGCAAACCGTTCCACGGCGCCGGCAGCCAATCGAATTTCTGCGAGTAGGCCAGTTCCAGGCCATAAAGCTTGGCGCTGTCACCATTGGCAAAGGTATGGGCCTCGGCGAAATCGGCCCAGGCGCCCGTTCCCGCGACGTCGGTGTTGTAGACGAAATTCTGGATGTCCTTGTAGAACACGAATGCCGACACGGTACCCGCGTGGCCCATGTAGTGCTCGATGCCGAGGTCCAGGTTGCTCGACTCCAGCGGCTTGAGGTCCGGGTTGCCGAACGTGGCCTCGTCATCGTCGATGACGAACCCCGGCGCCAGTTGGCCGAATGTCGGACGCACCACGGACTTGGTCCAGGCGGCGCGCACCTGGGTGTTTTTGTCCAACTGGTAACGCGCGTGCAACCCCGGCAGCCAGTGATGGTAGCGACGCTTGGTCTCGGTATCGCTGAACTGGCCATCGGTGGCGCCGGTGCCCTTGGCTTCGAACTCGGTGCCTTCGTAGCGCAGACCGGCGATAAAGCGCCAGTCGTCGATATCAAGGGTGTTCATCAAGTAGCCGGCGTTGATGTCCTCGCGCATGCTGAAGTCGTTAACCCGCGACTCCGTGGCGTCATAGAAGTCCGCCGGATTCAGGCCGCCGATCAGTTGCCGGATGCCGCTGCCACTGATACCGGGGCCGAAGCGGCCAAGGCGATAATCCACGCTGCCTTTCTGCAACTGGCCGAGGTTGAGCTGTTCATCGGTAAACCCCAGGTCATCGAAGTCTTCATAGACCCATGCTTCCAGGTCGTTGTCTTTATTGCGTCGGCTGACCTTGCCGCCGAACTTGAGCTGTGACGCGTAGCCATTGAGGTCGTAATCACGGGCCAGGTCCAGGCGCAGGTTTTTCTCGGTGTCCTTGGTGTTCTGTTTCTCCCAGTCGACCTTGTCCAGGGTGTAATTGTTGGCGTCATAGAAGCCCGCGCCGATGATCGGACGTGGCTTGTCCTTGTCGTAGAAACCGCTGTCGGCAAAATCACCACCGTCGAAGGTCGCACCGGCAATGTGTGCCGGACTGTCTTCGCTGGAACGGCTGTAGCCGGCCTGGCCGCTGAGTGTCCAGAGGCCGAACATGCGCTCGCCACCGAACACGTAGGACTGGATTTCCTGGGTTTCCTCACGCTGCTTGAGCGTGCGCTTGGCTTCGGCGTCGCCCAGCTCTCCGGCGGCCAATGGGTCGGCGAACTCGAGGCTGGCGGCGTTGCGGGTCTCGCTGTCCTTGTAGCGGCTGTACAGCGTGCGCAGGTAGTAGCTGCTCAGATCGTCGGGCTTGTAATCGAAGTTCAGGCCACCGCCGGCGCGCTCGCGGCTGATGTCGTAGTCGCGCATCTCGAATTCATTGAGTCTGGCGCCTTGCTCGAAATCCCAGGCGCCACCGGTCTCGACGTTGTCCGAGCCGAAATCTCGCTTCTGCCAGCTCAAGGCGGCCGCCACGCCAAAGTTATCGATACCCTCGCCAAGGCTGAAGCGATTACTGACCGCACCGGAGAACTTGGGGCTGGTCTGGCGGGTGTTCTTGTCGTAACTGGCCTCGGTGCTGCCGGTGTAGAACAGCCCTGTGTGATCGAACGCCGACAGGCTTTGCACATCGACGGTGCCCCCCAGGGAGTTGGCATCCATGTCCGGGGTCAGGGTCTTGATCACTGACAGCGACTGCACCAGTTCCGACGGCAGCACATCCAGGGCCACGGCGCGGCGCTCGCTTTCCGGCGAGGGCACGAGGGTGCCGTTGATGGTCACGCTGTTGAGATCCGGGCCAAGGCCGCGCACGCTGACAAACCGCCCTTCCCCCTGATCGCGCTCGACACTGATGCCCGGCAGGCGCTGCACGGCTTCGGCCACGTTGTCGTCCGGCAACTGCGCCACGCCGTCGGCATGCACCACGCTTTTGATGCTGTCGGAAACCCGCTGTTCCTTGAGCGCCTGATCGATGCTGGCCGCCTGTCCCACCACGTCGACGTGCTCGGTGTTGGCCACGGCATCGGCGGCACTCAGCCGTTCGCTGGCAACCGCCAGAGCCAGGGCGGTAAGCGTGAAACTGACGAGCCCGCTGCGCTTGTACATGAAGTCTTCCCCAAGAGTCCGTTACGCCAGGCAACAAGCCCGGCAACTGGGAGGGCAAGCTAGGGGTGAGGAATGACGGTTCTGTGACAGAGGTTGCCGGGGTGCTGGAAAAGCCCGGGGTTTGCGGGGATTTCGAGGTGGAATGAGCTGATATGACTCTGGTCAGAGTCCCTCACCCCAACCCTCTCCCAGAGGGCATAGGTATCTACACAACTTTGGTTGGGCCCTGCACCTGTGGCAAAGGAGCGTGCTCCCGTGACGGCTTGACAGTTGTCGGATAGCGGCCTGATGCACCTGGGTAAATGTGGGAGCGGGCTTGCTCGCGAAAGCGGTGTGTCAGAGAAGAATAGGCTGACTGACACTTTGCATTCGCGAGCAAGCCCGCTCCCACATTTACCCAGGTGCATCAGGCCGCTGTACCCAATAGGGGTGTAGATACCTATGCCCTTTGGGGTGAGGGGCTCGGCTGTTGAATCTCCCCTACACTCCCATGAGCTGATTCGACCCCTCCCCATCGTCATCCAACTGTCACATCCATCTGCTGTGCTGGCCTCCATCGCGCGACCGCCCAAGGATCCCGGCCATGTTCTCCGTGCTCAAACCCCACCGCTGGAAACTCACCCTGCTGCTCCTCGCCGCGAACCTCGGCCTGTTGCTGCACCTGGCCTGCGGCGATTTGAAAAGCGTCAGCGAATGGGTCTGGCTGGACATCGTCGGTGAAGGTGGCACGGCCCTGCTGGCGCTGGTCTGGTTGGGGCTGGTGCTGAAAAGTCGTCCGGCGGGACGGGTCACCAACTATCTGGTGCTGGGCCTGAGCTGCATCTTTTTCTCCTGGTGGATCGACAGCCTCGACGAATTCATCCGCCTGCCCGACAGCATCACCTGGGATCACTGGCTGGAGTCCGGGCCAATGCCGGTCGGCATGATTCTGCTGACGTTGGGCATTTATCACTGGCACCGCGAGCAATTGGCGATCAGCGCGCAAATGGAAAAACGCGAACGCTTGTTTCGCGAACATCGCTTGTTCGACAAGCTGACGCCCCTGGGCGGCGCCGATTACCTCAAGCGACAGCTGGCCGAGACCCTCGGCAACAGCCGGGAGCGCCAGCAACCTTTGTCCTTGCTGGCGGTGGACCTGGACCACTTCGCCGCCATCAATCAGGCCTACGGGCATGCCGAGGGTGATGCGGTGCTGCAAGCCCTCAGCCATTTGTTGTTGCTGAACTTGCGGCGCCAGGACCTGCTGTGCCGACTGGCCGGTGATCGATTTGTGGTGCTGTTGCCGCACACCGGTGAGCGCCAGGCACAGTTGCTCGCCGCAGAGCTGCAACACGCGGTGGACAGCCTGGCGCACAAGACCCGGCAACACGGTGAGCGCTTGCAACTGTCGGCCACCACCGCCGTGGTCATGGCGCTGGAGGAGACCCCCGAAGCGTTGCTCAAGCGCTTGAACCTGGCGCTGGCGCGTGCCAAACAGCCCCTGGCAAAAACCGCCTGAGGCCCGGCCATGACCCTGAAAACCACGTGGTACGAGGCCGACAGTCGCTTTATCGCCGGCCATTACCAGCCGGCGATGCTGATCGACCTGGCGCTGTCACGGGACATCGACAGTCACCGTCTGTTGCGCGGCACGGGACTGTTCCATGAGGACATCCTGGCCGGCAGCGCCCGCCTGAGCCCGCAACAGTTTCTGGCGCTGATCGGCAACAGCCGGCGCCTGCTGGATGCCGATGACAGCAGTTTTCTGTTCGGGCAGCGCTTGCTACCGGGGCATTACGGCGCCGCCAGCCATGCCTTGGGTCACGCACAAAACCTGCATCAGGCCATCGATACCTTGCTGGAGCAGCAAATACTGCTCAGCCCTCTGGTAACCCCGCAACTGCTACTGGACGAACACCACGCGTATCTGTTCTGGCGTGACAGTTGCGGGGCCGGCGAACACTGGCGCTTTCTACTCGAAGCCAGCATGACGTCAATGGTCGCGATGAGCCAATGGCTCAGTGGCCAGCGCCTGCCTTGGGAGTGCCACTTCAGCCATGCGCAGCCGCGTTATGTCGAACAGTATTGGGTGCATCTGGGTGAGCAGACGCGCTTCGAGCGACCGCTGGACATGATGTGCATCGAGCGCCGGTTTCTCTCCCAGACCTGGCCCGGCGCATCAGCCACCGCCGGTCAGGTCGCCCGTCAACAGGCGCGCGAACAGATCGAGCAACTGGGCTTCGCCACCAGTTTTCTCGACTGTCTGTACCAGTACCTGCAATCCCATGTGCGCCAGCCACCCAGCCTGGAACAGACAGCCCAGGATTTCGCCATGAGCCCGGCGACCCTCAAGCGCAAACTGCACAAGCACCACACGGGCTACCAACAACAGGTCGACCGGGTGCGCAAACACATGGCGCTGTATCTGTACCAGGTCAAGGGCTTGAACAATGAAGAAGTGGCGACGTACCTGAACTTCAGCGATGCGGCGAATTTCCGGCGTTCATTCAAGCGCTGGACCGGCAGCACGCCGAGCCTGATCCGCCAATTATTGTCCTAGCAGCGGTTCAACCAATTGCTCGCGCAGATACTCCACCAGCGCCTGCACCGGCCGCGAACCTTGACGGTGTTGGGGATACACCGCCGAGAGGGTCAGCGGTTCGGGCGCAAAATCCTCCAGCAGCGTCACCAATTGGCCCGTTTGCAGGGCGTGCGCGACGATAAAGGTCGGCAGATAAGTGACGCCCAGCCCGGCGATGGCCGTGTCGCGCAGCAACTCACCGTTGTTGACCCGCATGCGCCCGCTGACATTCAGGCTCTGCGGCTTGCCCTTGACCTGGAAGCGCCACTGCACCTGGCGGCTGTGGCCGTACGGCAGGCACTGATGATCGACCAGTTCTTCGGGAGTGCGCGGTGTACCCTGTGCGGCCAGGTACGCCGGACTGGCGCAATAGACCCGCTGGATACTGGCGATACGCCGCGCAATCAAGGTCGAGTCTTCCAGAGTGCCGATGCGCAGGACCAGGTCGTAACCCTCGCTGATCAAGTCAACCGGACGATCACTCAAGTCCACTTCCACCGACACCTGCGGGTAACGTTGCAAAAACCGTGGCAGCAGGCAACCGAGGTGCGCCATCGCAAACGACAGCGGCGCGCTCAAGCGAATCGTGCCCCGGGGTTCACTGTTCTGGCCGCTGATGCCCTGCTCCACTTGCTCGACTTCACTGAGCAGGCGCAAGGCGGATTCGTAATAACTCTGGCCCAGAGGCGTCACATCCAGACGGCGTGTGGAGCGATTGAGCAGGCGCACGCCCAGGCGATCTTCCAACTGGATCAGGCGGCGACTGACAAACTGTTTGGACAGGCCCAACTGCTCAGCGGCGGCCGTGAAGCTGCCGGACTCCATGACCTGACAGAACAGGCGCATGTCTTCAAAGGGGTTCATTGTCGCATCTCGGTGGACATTTGGCTGTTTTATAGCCGCTCAGTCATGAAACCACAACCGAACGTTCCCGCGCGGTACGCGGGAACGAGCATCACCGGATGTGCAGCGCCAGGTTACTTGGCGGTAAACGCCGAGTAACTGTTCATCAGGTTGCGGTAGTTGGGAATGCGCGGCGACAACAAGTTAGCCAGGCCTTCCATGTCATTGCGCCAGTCAATTTGCAACTCGCAGGCTACCGAGAACCAGTTGACCATTTGCGCACCGGCTGCGGTCATGCGCGCCCAGGAGGCTTGCTGCACAGTCTCGTTGAAGGTGCCGGAAGCGTCGGTCACGACGAACACTTCGAAACCTTCGGCCAGGGCTGACAGGGTCGGGAATGTCACACAGACATCGGTCACGACGCCGGCGATGATCAGTTGCTTGCGCCCGGTGGCCTTCACGGCCTTGACGAAGTCTTCGTTGTCCCAGGCGTTGATCTGGCCGGGGCGCGGAATGTACGGAGCGTCCGGAAACAGTTCT
The DNA here is from genome assembly GCF_059758795.1 of Pseudomonas sp. GQ91. Taxonomy (NCBI): domain Bacteria; kingdom Pseudomonadati; phylum Pseudomonadota; class Gammaproteobacteria; order Pseudomonadales; family Pseudomonadaceae; genus Pseudomonas; species Pseudomonas sp. GQ91. The sequence goes on along the minus strand of NZ_JCAXED010000018.1, from coordinate 77,307 downwards.
TTCAACTCGGGCACCAACGGGCCGTTGGGGCCGGTTTCAAAGCTGGTGGTGAGGATGGTCGGCAACTTGAAGAACTTGGCCACATCGGCCAGGGCCAGCACGTTGTTCTTGAATTCGTTGGGTGAGAAATCCTGGACCAGCGAGATCAGCCCGGTCTGGTGATCCACCAGCAATACCACGGCGTCGTCTTTGTTAAGGCGCTTGTAAGTCATCGGTGTAACTCCTTTGTGGTTGATTCAGAAAGCGAAACACGAGCAGCCAAACGCCCCCCAGAAACCCTGGAAGTCGCTGACCGGTACATTGGAAAGACGCGCCCGTTCATGGCTGTGGGCATGCACGCCACAGGGGCCGCTGCATTGGTGGACTTGAGCCTGCAGGGGCGAGCTCGGTCGCCAGTGACCCGGCACCTTGACCACCGGCGACCAGTCCGGCAGGACCGGCACCCGCGGCGGTGCGAAATCCTCAAAGTCACCGGCGCCGTACACCACTTTTCCGCCGACCACGGTCAAGACTGACTCGATCCACTTGATGGCTTCTTCGTCGACACTGAAGAAATCCGCCGACAGCGCCGCCACGTCCGCCAGTTGGCCAACCTTGATCTGGCCCTTCTTGCCCTGTTCGGACGAAAACCAGGCGCTGCCGTGGGTGAACAGTTCCAGGGCAGTGAGACGCGGCAAGCCTTCGGCGTGCAGTTCCAGGCCACCGACGGTGCGCCCGCTGACCATCCAGTACAGCGAAGTCCACGGGTTGTAACTCGACACCCGCGTGGCGTCGGTTCCGGCGCCGACCGGCACGCCTTCAGCGAGCATGCGCTTGATCGGTGGCGTGGCTTCGGCGGCCTTGGCGCCGTAGCGCTCGACGAAGTATTCGCCCTGGAACGCCATGCGATCCTGGATCGCAATCCCGCCGCCCAAGGCCCGTACCCGTTCAATGTTTTTCGCCGTGATGGTTTCGGCGTGATCGAAGAACCACGGCAGCCCATTGAACGGGATATCGCGATTGACCTTTTCGAACACGTCGAGCATCCGCGAGATCGACTCGTCATAGGTCGCGTGCAGGCGGAACGGCCAGCGCTGTTCCACCAAGTGGCGCACCACCGGCTCCAACTCCTGCTCCATGGTCAGCGGCAAGTCCGGGCGCGGCTCCAGGAAATCCTCGAAATCCGCCGCCGAGAACACCAGCATCTCGCCGGCGCCGTTATGCCGCAGGTAGTCGTCACCCTGGTGCAGAGTCACGCTGCCGGTCCAGTTCTTGAAGTCGCTGAGTTCTTCCTTGGGCTTTTGCGTGAACAGGTTGTAGGCGATGCGCACCGTCAGTTGCTGGTCCTTGGCCAACTGCTCGATCACCGCGTAGTCGTCGGGGTAATTCTGGAAGCCGCCGCCCGCGTCGATGGCGCTGGTCAGGCCCAGGCGATTGAGTTCACGCATGAACTGGCGGGTGGAGTTGACCTGGTATTCCAGCGGCAGTTTCGGGCCCTTGGCCAGGGTCGAGTACAGAATCATCGCATTGGGCCGCGCCACCAGCATGCCGGTGGGGTTGCCCTGGCTGTCGCGTACGATCTCGCCGCCAGGTGGATTCGGTGTGTTTTTTGTATAGCCGGCCACGCGTAGCGCAGCACGGTTGAGCAAGGCGCGGTCATACAAATGCAGGACGAAGACCGGCGTGTCGGGAGCGGCCTGGTTCAGTTCCTCCAGGGTCGGCATGCGTTTTTCGGCGAACTGGAATTCATTCCAGCCGCCCACCACTCGCACCCATTGCGGGGTTGGCGTGCGGTCGGCCTGATCCTTGAGCATGCGCAAGGCATCGGCCAGCGACGGCACGCCTTCCCAGCGCAGCTCCAGGTTGTAGTTCAGGCCGCCACGGATCAGGTGCAGGTGCGAGTCGTTGAGACCGGGAATGACGGTGCGGCCCTTGAGGTCGATGACTTGGCTGGCACTGCCGCGCAAGGCCATGGCTTCGCCATCGGTACCGACGGCGACAAACCGCCCCTGGCTGATCGCGACAGCGGTGGCACGGGGGTTCTCACGGTCCACGGTGTGGAACTGGCCGTTGAACAGAATCAGATCAGCGTTCATAGGGTTTCCTTTACAGAAGCTTCAAGCCAAGGGGCGAACAGCCGGGTTGCCGCCGGCATGAACAGGTACACCACCAGCAACACGATGGTCAGGGTCACCAGGAAGGTGGCCACGACGTAGTTGGACAGCAACGGATGCAGACTCAGGATCGGCCCCCATACGATGGGCACCAACAGTGTCAGGGGCAGGATCACCAACAAGGTGACCACGGCCTGCTTCCAGCGCGGTGGTTTGGCGGCGCTGTCGGCCAGGGGCGAGAACCAGAACTCGTTGACCGCGCCGATTTCGGTGCGGTCGCCATCGGCAAGCATCGGCGCGGCTTCGTCGATCAGGGCCTGACGTTGTGGTGAATTCAGCCACAGTTCGAGGTAATGGGTGGAACGGTAGCGCAGTACGCAGGTGAACAGCGCCAGCGCGCCTTGTTTGCTGCGCACTACATCGACGCCCAGGTGGCCCGGGCGCTCACCGGCAATGCGCACGATGCGCCGCAGCCAGGCTTCATAGTCGGTTTCAAGGCCCGGCTTGACCAGGTGTCTGACCACCAGCGTGACCACTTCATCGGGCGTCGGCGTGGCCTGTGATGATGACGCGTCCATTGGTCCCTTCCCCCCTTGCGTGTTTTTAACGAGGGTTGAGTGTGGGGGCAGTCGGGGGCAGAAAAATTGGATGTACGTGCTCTGTTGAGGGGGCGATGGCCAGGTGTGAACCCTGCTCACACCAGCAGCCGTGACATATGCTCGCTGATCCGCGTCCGCAGCCAGCGTTCAGCAGGATCGTTGTCGTGCACGCCGCTCCAGACCATCGACAACTCCGCGGCCTCAATCGCGAATGGCGGGTCTTCGGCGCGCAAAACGCTTCCATCCGTCAGCGCACATGCCGCGTAATCCGGCACGGTCGCGATAATCTCGGTCCCCGCCAACAACGCCCGCAACCCGCTGAATTGCGGCACCGCCAGCACCACCCGCCGCGCCCGGCCGATGCGGGCCAGGTCAAGGTCGATATTGCCGCTCAAGTCCCCCGAGAACGACACCATCGCATGGGGCCGCGTGCAGTACTCATCCAAGGTCAACGGCCCAGGCCGATCGTCACCACGCAAGACCTTGCAGGGGATGTCCCGCAGTTTCTTACGCTTGGCATTAGCCGGTAAGTCAGTGGTGTAACTCACGCCCACGGAAATTTCACCACTGGCCAGCAGCGACGACATCAGCAGGAAATTGGCCCGGCGCACCACCACGATAATTCCCGGGGCTTGCGCGCGCAGTTGACTGAGCAAGGGCGGGAACAAGCCGAACTCGGCGTCGTCGGACAGGCCAATGCGAAACACCGCGCAGCTGGTGCTGGGATCAAACGCCTTGGCGCGGCTGACGGCGCCGGAAATAGTGTCCATCGCCGGTTGCAACTCCTTGAGGATCGCCAAGGCCCGTGGCGTCGGTTCCATGCCGCGCCCGTTGCGCAGCAACAGCGGATCATCGAACAGGTCACGCAAGCGACTCAGGGCCGCGCTGACGGCGGGCTGGCCCATAAAGAGTTTCTCGGCAACCCGGGTCAGGTTCTTCTCGAACATCAGCGCTTCGAAAATCACCAGCAGGTTCATGTCGACGCGACGCAGATCATTACGGTTCATGCGGTCCATCCCGACGCGAAAACCTGAAGCTAAGCACCTATCCAGCGTCCGGCCTTGGATGCCTGTGCTGACATTTCTGCGCCAGCCTTGGACAGAATTAACAACGATTAACTCGTCAAGCCCGTGACCTGGCGCCAAAAATGACTCGGTCCACACTGGACTTCCAGCTCACCGGGAAGGTGTTTTTGAGCACGACAATTGTTGCAGCACCGCGCGCCCCCCAACCACGGATGCTTGTCATGGCCCAGACTGAGCAAGTTGCACAACGGATCAATCCCAGCGGCGGCCTGTGTGCCCGGCGCGAACGCATGGTCAAGCAATTGATCCTGGCCAACCTGGGCGAGAGTCTGGAGGTGAACGAACTGGCACGGGCCTGTGCCTTGTCCAGGAGCCATTTTTCGCGTGCATTCAAGTGCAGCACTGGCCTGTCGCCCCAGGAATGGATACGCCAGCAACGCATCCGCCGTGCCAAGGAACTGATCACCAACTCCGGCCTCAGCCTGACCCAGATCAGTCAGGAATGCGGCTTTTGTGACCAGGCGCACTTCTGCCACATTTTTACCCGTAGCGAGGGCGTCAACCCCATGACCTGGCGCAACCATCAGTTGCGCGGTATGTCGATGGGTTCACAGGCGCTTGCACATTAGTTGCGCGCTGGCACCGACCTCTGGAAGATGCTCGAAGACCCCGTCGTCGAGAGCGAGCATGAGTGAGCTGCACACCCTTCCCGAGCATGAGTGCGCGTTGCGGTTTGGTCCTTATTGCGTCCACCCGCGCCAGCGCCTGGTACTGGAAGCCGGCCGGCCGTTGCGCCTGGGGCGTCGGGCACTGGACATCCTGTTGATCCTGCTGGAACAACCCGGCACGGTGGTCAGCAAGCAAACGTTGATTGCCCGGGTATGGCCCACCAGCGTGGTCGAAGACGGTAACTTGCGCGTACATATGGCCGCCCTGCGCAAAGCCTTGGGCGATGGGCAGGCCGGTCAGCGCTATATCCTGACGGTGGCCCAGCGCGGCTACAGTTTTGTCGCGCCCTTGAGTTTCGACACCGTCGCCCACGCTCCACACGGCGCACCCCATGGCCGAGGTCATAACTTGCCATTGCGGCGCACGCGGTTGATCGGGCGCCAGCCGCTTATCGACTGTCTGATGCAGCATCTGCCGCAACAGCGTTTCATTACCCTGACCGGCGCCGGTGGCATCGGCAAGACCTCCGTGGCGCTGCGGGTCGCGGAATTGCTGATCGGCCATTACCGCGACGGCATTTGTCTGTTGGACCTGGCCCCGCTGAACGCCCCGGCGATGATTCTGCCGAACCTCGCCACGCTACTTGGGCTGGCACTGCAGGATGCCGCGCCTTTAGCCGGAATCGCCCGCTCGCTGCAGGAACGCCAGATGCTGCTGGTGATCGACAATTGCGAACACTTGCTCGATGACATCGCCCTGATCAGCGAAACCTTGCTGCGCACCGCGCCTCGCCTGCATATCCTGACCACCAGCCGCGAAGCCTTGCGGGCCGAAGGTGAATATGTGCAACGCCTCGAACCCCTGGCCTGTCCGCCCGCGACGGGCGACCGGGCCCAGGCCATGGCGTACCCCGCCTTGCAATTGCTGATCGAGCGCACGCGATCGCGACAAGAGACGTTTGAACTCAACGACGCCGAGCTGCCGCTGGCCATTGATATCTGTCAGCGCCTGGAGGGCATTCCTTTGGCGATCGAGCTGGTGGCCGCGCAGATCGAGCATTTCAGCCTGCCCGGCCTGCTGCTGGAGATGGAGGACACCTTCCGCTTGCTGACCCGTGGCCGCCGCAGCGCCCTGCCCCGTCACCAGACACTGCGCGCCACGCTGGACTGGAGCCACGAGCGATTGAGCCGTGGCGAACAGACCACGCTGCGACGCCTCGCGGTGTTCCGTGGCAGTTTCAACCTGGCGTCGGCTTCCGCCGTTGTGGTCGACACACAGCTGCCAGCCGGGGAAGTACTGGGCGCGGTGACGCAACTGGCCGCCAAGTCCCTGCTGAATGTCGAGGTCGGGGATGAAGAAGTGGTTTATCGCCTGCTGGACATTACCCGCACCTACGCCCTGGAAAAACTCGCCGCCGCCGGGGAAGTCCAAGCCTCTCGCGAACGCCACGCCGCGTGCTGCCTGGCGCGGATGGAGCAGGCCCAGGACGCTTGGGAAGGCTTGCCGACCTCGCAGTGGATCGAGCGTTATGCGCCGCTGCGCGAAGACATCCGCGCAGCGCTGGATTGGAGCCTGGGCGACCAGGGCGTGGCGTTGCTGGGAATCCGCCTGACAGTCAGCGCCATGCCGTTGTGGCAGGAGCTGTCGCTGGTCACGGATCACGGCTTGTATGCCCGCAAGGCCTTGGTGCTGCTGGAGCAATCCCCCAGCCCTTGCCCGCGCCTGCGCACACGCCTGCACCTGGCCCTGGGCAGCTTTTCCTATCACTCGCGCGGCGCAACGTCCCAGACCCTTGCCGCGTTTGCCAACGCGCTCACCCTGGCCGAAAGCGTCGCGGACCTTCCCGGTCAACTACGGGCCGTGTCGGGCCATATGGCCGCCAACCTGTGCGATGGCGAATATCGTCAGGCTCTCGAAAAAAGCCAGCACTTCGATCGGATCGGGCTCCACAGCGACCCGGCATGGGCCTTGAGCGCCCAGCGCTTGCGGGTCCTCGCGCTGCACTATACGGGCAACCAGACACTCGCCGCGCACCACGCCGAGCAGGTGATTCAGCGCATGGCTCAAAACGGCCAGCTCAATCGGTTTACCCCGGGCTTTGGCGTGCAGTACGACCAGAGCGTGGCGTCGCTGACGGTCCAGGCGCGAATCCAGTGGCTGCAGGGTTTTCCCGACCGCGCCTGGCGCACGGCCAACCAGGCTCTGGAACTGGCATTGCAAATCAAGCACGGCACGTCGATTTGCTACACCCTCGCCCTGGCCGGTGTAGTGATCGCGCATTACAACGGCGATATCACCTCGGCCCGCGCCTTGCTCGAGCGTTTGCAGCAACAGGCACAGCAGCATTCGGTATTGTTGTTCCAGACGTGGGCCAGCCACTACGCCAGGGCGTTGGGGGATGCCGTTGAAGTGAGCGATCTGCAAGCCTTGGGCCTGGTCCAGGACATTCTGGTCACCTGGGGCAGCGCGACGGTCGACGAGCCAGCGGTCGAGCGGGCCAGGCAAGGCCACGCAGGCTGGTGTGCCGCGGAAATCCTGCGGGTACGGGCCGAGGCGTTGCTGCTTCTGGGCGACCCTTCGCAGGTCCAGGCGGTCGAGGCATTGTTGCTGGAAGCGCTAGACCTTGCCCGTCGACAAGGTGCCTTGGCCTGGGAGCTGCGCAGTGCGATCTCCCTGGCGCGCGTCTGGATCAGCCAGGGCCGTCGTCGACCGGCACGGAAGCTGCTGGCGTCGGTCCATGGCCGTTTCACGGAAGGCTTTACCACCCGCGACCTAGTCTGCGTACGCGAACTGCTCGACGGCTTGCAGGACCACCTGTTGGGTTGAAAACCGCCCAAGGGCCTGACCGTAGCCTTGTTGCAAGCGTGCCACTTGTGCCGGATCCCCCAATTGCGACAGCGCGTAGGCGCGCACGCTGTTGAGCAACCGATAGCGCCGTGGGCCGGGCCCCGGCTCGACGGCCAGCAACGAGGTGTCCACCAGTTTTTTCAGCAAGTGATCGAGGTCGGCGTGTGCAAGTTCGCTGCCCGCGACCATCGCGCTCAAGGTCGGCAAGGTCACGGCCATCCTGAACAGTGCCAACTGCAGGAACAGCCAGCGCTGCGGCAGGCTCAAGCGCTGATAGGTCCAGTGCATGGCCGCCGACAGCGACTGATGACGTTCTACAGCGGTGCGCCGCCCACCGTTCAACACCTGCAGACCGTCGGCCAGTTGCCCAAGCAAACCGCGTACGCCCAGGACAGGCACCTGCGCCGCCGCCAACTCCAGGGCCAGGGGAATGCCGTCAAGGCGTCGACAAATCTCGCGCAGCGCCGGCAAGTCCTGTTCACGCAGGGTAAAACCCTGCTGCGCAGCCTGCGCCCGTTTCACGAACAACTGCATCGCCGGGTATTCCATGGCTTGATCCACACTGGCCAGCGCCGACAGCGGCGGCAGTGACAACCCGCAAATACGTTGCACCCGCTCGCCCGGAATCCGCAGCAACTCGCGGCTGGTCACCAGCACTGTCACGTGCGGCGCAACATCGCGCAGGGCCAGCAACAGGCTGCGGCAGGCGTCGAGCAAGTGGTCGCACCCGTCGAGCACCAACAACACTTGGCGTGACGCCAACCGCTGGCATAACCCACGCAGGGTGCTGCGAGGCTCAACTGGCAACATCAGAATCTCGGCCATGCGTTGGAACATCGCGGCAGGCTGGCTGACGTTGGTCAGATCCACCCACCAGGCGCCGTCGCGATAACGCGGCAACAACCGTTCGGCAAGACTCGAGGCCAGCGTGCTCTTGCCCACACCGGCACCGCCGGTCAGGGTCAGCAGCGCTTGCCCGGACAGTCCCCGCGCCAGGCTGCGGAGCAATTGATCCTGGCCGATCAGCGGACTGAGTCGAGCCGGCAGGTTGTGGCTGGCCAGTGTGGATAGCGTTGCCCGCTCCGGCACGCTGGCGACAAAGCGGTAACCGCGCTGCGGCAGATTGACAATGTAGCGGCGCCCCTCGCGTCCATCCCCCAGGGCCCGGCGCAAGGCCGCGATATGTACTCGCAGGTTGCTCTCCTCCACCACGCTGCACGGCCAGACACGACGGATCAAGACGTCCTTGCCGACGAACTGCCCGGCGTGCTCCACCAACACCGCGAGAATGTCCAGGGCGCGCCCCCCCAGAGACAAGGGTCGGCCCGCTTCGCAGACCAGGCGCTGTTGCCGGTAAAAGATAAACGGGCCGAAATGCACCGCGTCATCGGGTGCCGGGGAGTGGTGACTGTTCATGCACGCTCAAGCACGGAAACCCCCGCTACAGGGCTTCTGCGCATCCTTTTCCATGGGACTCCACGCTATCTTGCCAGCTGGCGATGACAGGGCAATGCTGGCACAGGGAGCCACACGGACATTGGAGTGAGCGAGACGGACATCGCTCCGTCAGTTGAACTGCTGACGGTATTGCGTCGGGTTCAGGCCCAGTTTTTCACTGAACAAAGCACGCATGTGGCGCACGCTGCCAAAGCCTGCGCGAAAGGCCACGGTCTTCAGCGGCAAGTCAGTGCTTTCGAGCAACTGCCGGGCGCGGTCGATACGTGCGCCCTGCAGGAAAGCCATCGGTGTCATCTGCACTTCTTTGACGAACAGCCGCGCAAAATGCCGTGGACTCATGCCCGCCAAAGCCGCCATGGACTCAATGGTGAACGCGTGATCGGGGTGTTCGAGCACCTGCATCTGGACTCGGGTAACCGGCGTTTCCCGCGGCGCCACTGCGGCCACCATGGGGCTGAACTGGGCCTGGCCGCCCTGGCGTTTCATCACCACCAGCAACACCTTGGCCACATCCACCGCCACCTGTTTGCCGTGGTCCTGGGCCACGACGGCCAACGCCAAGTCGATACCGGCGGTGACGCCACCCGAGGTGATCAGCCTGCCGTCTTGCAGGTAGATCCGGTCAGTCTCAACCTGCGCCTTGGGGAACGCCTTGATCAGCCGCTCGGTGTAATGCCAGTGCGTAGTCACCCGATGGCCGTCGAGTAATCCGGCATGCCCCAATATAAAGGCACCGGTGCAAATCGAGCCGAAACGCCGGGCCCGGGGTGCCGCCGAGCGTAACCACGGCAGCAACGTCGCCGGACACTCGTGATAGGCACCCGGGCCACCGGGCACCAGCAGCAAGTCGTAGGCATCGCCGGCCTGGTCCAGCGTCAGGTCGGCCTGGAGCAGGACCCCATTGGATGCGCGCAAGGGGCCGGACTCGGTGCCGAGGGTCAGGATGCGGTAGTGATCGGCGGGTTCAAGGTAGCGATTGGCGATGGAAAACACTTCCAGCGGGCCGGCCATGTCCAGCAAGAGGAAATCGGGAAACAACAGCATGGCCACAGTTTTCATAGGCAAGCACATTCCAGTCCTGGGGAAAGTCAGGTGGACATTATCGCTGACAAACGAGGCGACGGCACGGGATATTGTCAACTAAGAAGAGACAGTAATTCGTCTTTCATCTTCTTAATCAACCCGGCAATAACCATTAATCTTCTTCTCAACCCAGGAGCCCTGCATACCGCAGCCCGCTCCCCTTGAGGAGAAGACACCATGCTGACCCTTCGCAAAGCTCACGAACGCGGCGCCGCCGATCACGGCTGGCTGAAGTCATTCCACACGTTTTCGTTCGCCAACTACTGGAACCCCAATGAGCAGGGTTTTTCCGACCTGCTGGTGATCAACGATGATCGGGTCGCCGCCGGCAAGGGTTTCGGCCAACACCCGCACCGCGACATGGAAATCTTTTCGTATGTGCTCGAAGGTGCGCTGGAACACAAGGACACCCTGGGCACCGGCTCGGTGATCCGTCCCGGCGATGTGCAACTGATGAGCGCCGGCAGCGGCGTGGCCCACAGTGAGTTCAACCACAGCCAGACGCGTGGCGTGCACTTCCTGCAAATCTGGATCGTGCCAGCGGTGGCCGGCGCCGAACCGCGCTATCAACAGGAGCACTTCAGCGAGGCACAGAAACGTGGACGCCTGCAGTTGATTATCTCGCCGGACGGCGCCGCAGGCTCACTCAGTGTGCGCCAGGACGCACGCGTCTACGCCGGACTGTTCAACGGCGCCGAAGCGGCCACGCTGGCCCTGGCAGCGGATCGCCACGCCTACATCCATGTGGCGCGGGGCAGCCTCGAGGTCAACGGCCAGCGCCTGGGCGAAGGCGACGGTGCCCGAGTGCGCGATGAGCAGGAAATCCGCTTGAGCGGCGGCGATAACGCCGAGGTGCTGGTATTCGACTTGCGCCCCAATGAGCTGCCGCGGATGCCGTGATGCGTCTGCGATGACCCGTGATCCGGGTCATCGCTGGCGTCGATAGTCACCATCAGCCCAATGAAGTTCTCATAAAAAAACCACCGCGTAACATTCACTCCATACCCAATCACAACACCCGGAGCACACCACCATGAAACGCCAAATCATCCTCGGCCTGGCTTTTTCGGTATTGGCCGCCAACGCTTTCGCCCACCCTGTTGTCGCGGAAGGCGGCGCGGATCGCCTGATCGACAATCGTGTCGCCGAAGGTGGCTCGGAACGCCTGCTGGAACGTCGTGTTGCCGAAGGCGGCTCGGACCGCCTGCTGGAACGTCGTGTCGCCGAAGGTGGCTCGGACCGCCTGCTGGAACGTCGTGTCGCCGAAGGTGGCTCGGAACGCCTGCTGGAACGTCGTGTTGCCGAAGGTGGCTCGGATCGCCTGCTGGATAGCCGCGTCTGATCCGACGTCGTTCGCGGTACCCCAAACCGGCCTGATCAGCCGGTTTTTTTTCGTCTGCCGCACGGTAAGCCGCTCAAACTGTCCGCAGTCGGTGATCAAGCGTGCCTTTTAATCCCTGCACACCGTTGCAGCGACCCTCGCGCAAAAGGTAGTATTGAGAACGATTCACAATACCACCTGAGAAAGACGATCCGTGCAACCGCCTTCAATCCGTAAGCTGGGCTTCTTTTTCAGCGACCATCACCGTTGGCTGCTGCAACATATACAGCGTCGCGTGCGTAACCATGCGGATGCCGAAGACACCGCCGCCGATACCTTTTGCCAGATGCTGGCCGCACGGGTCGATCCCGACAGCATTGAACAACCCCGGGCCTACCTCTCCACCATTGCCCGCCGCCTGATTTTTGACCGCTATCGCCGCAGTCGCCTGGAAGCTGCGTACCTGGAACGCCTCGCCGCCGCACCCGAGGCCGTGACGCCCTCTCCCGAAGAACAACTGCAGTTGATCCAGACCTTGGTGGCCATTGATCGGGCTCTCGACGGCTTGCCCTTGATCGTCAAGGCCACGTTTCTGTACAGCCAGCTGGACGGCATGAGCTACGTGGCGATCGCACGCAAACTGGGGCTGTCGGAACGTACCGTCAGCCGCTACATGAAACAGGCACTGCGTCAGTGCTATCTCAGCGAACTGGCACCATGAGCAAGGTACGCCTGGATCCGGTCAGCGAGCAGGCCATCGACTGGATGGTGCGCCTGCGCGCCGACCAACCGGATGCGCGTTTGCAACAACGTTTCGATGTGTGGTTGCAGATGGACCCGGCGCATGCCCAAGCCTGGGCCCGGTTGCAGGAGCGATTGGGCGGTTCATGGAACACCCTGCGCACGCTGGATAAGCGCTTGCCCGGTGAGGCACGGCAAGTCTTGTTGCAACCGCAGGGCTCACGACGTGATGTATTGCGCGCCATCGGTAGCCTTGGTCTGTTGGGTGGCGGCCTGTGGCTGGCGGCCCGCAGCCCCGTGGGCGATCGCCTGCTGGCCGACCTGCACACCGCGCGCGGCCAGCGCGAAACCTTCACCCTGCTCGACGGCAGTCGCTTGAGCCTGAACGCCGACACTGCGGTGGATGTGCAATTCGACGCACGCCAACGGCTGGTGATCCTGCGCCACGGTGAACTGGTGATTCAGGTCGCGAGTGAACCCCTGCGGCCATTGCGTGTGCGTACGGCGCAAGGCGAAATCCAGGCCTTGGGCACACGCTTCCTGGTGACTCAAACGCCGGATGCCACGCGTGTGGTGGTGTTGGAGCATTCCGTGCAGGCGAGGTTGCCGGACACTACCCGACGTATCGTGCAAGAAGGCCAATCGGTGCTGCTCTACAGCGACCGTATCGTCCCCGTGGACGGCGATCAGCGCTATCGCAGCGACTGGCTCGCCGGGCACCTCAATGTATTGGACGACTCCCTCGAACAGGTGGTCGCTGCCCTGCGCCCCTACAGCCGTGGTCTTGTGCGGGTCGCACCGCAAGTACGCGACTTGCGCGTGCAGGGCGTTTTCCCGCTCGACGACCCGGATCGCGCCTTCAATGCACTGGCCGAGACCCTGCCGATCCGTGTCGATCGCTACAGCCCGTGGCTGACGCTGATCAGCGCCAAATAGCCGGGCAACAGGTTTTTTATGCAAATCACTCTTATTTGTGTCCGGTTTTTGCTTTTCGGCCCACCTATCTCCTGAAACGTCCACACCTTCAGGAGAATGCTGTGATTAACCCTTGGCCCCACGCCCTTTCTGTCGCCGTTGCCTTGGCAACCCTGGCAAGCCCTGCCCTGGCACAGGCGCAAAGCCTGTCCTTCAACCTGCCGGCGGGCCCGCTGGCCAGTACGCTGAACGCGATTGCCAGCCAAAGTGGCCGGATCGTGTCCCTGGAGCCTGCACTGGTGCAGGGCAAGCGGGCACCCGCGGTGATCGGCCTGATGCCGGTCGAACAAGCCATGGACACCGCACTGCAGGGCAGCGGCTTGCAGTTGCGTATCACCGGGCAAGGCAATTTCAGCGTCGAGCCACGCATCGACAACGGTACGGCGCTGCAGCTGGGTGTCACCTCCATTACTGAACACAGTGTCGACCCCACCACGACCGAAGGTTCCGGTTCCTACGCGGCGCAGGCGGTGAGCATCGGCAAAGGCAGTCACAGCCTCAAGGAGATTCCCCAGTCGGTGACGGTGATGACCCGCAAGCAAATGGACGACCAGGGCTTGGTCGATCTCAAGGATGCGGCCAACCAGACCACCGGCCTGCTCGGCGTACAAGGCGTCGGCAAAGGCATGATCCTCACCTCACGCGGCTTCCAGATTGACGATTGGCAGTACGACGGCGTGCCCATCCCGCGTAACACTTACGCCTTGGGGAACTGGGCGACCCAGGACCTGATCTTCTTCGACCGCCTGGAAGTGCTGCGCGGTGCGTCCGGTTTGCTCCAGGGCACCGGCAGCCCCGGCGGCGCGATCAACCTGGTACGCAAGCGCGGACAGACTCTACCCACCGTCAACCTGACCGCCAAGGCCGGCAGTTGGGATCATTATGGCCTGCAACTGGACGCCGGCGGCCCACTCAATCAAAGCGGCACGATTCGTGGGCGCATGGTGGCGGACGAAGACCAGAGCGATTCGTTTATCGACTATGAATGGAGCAAGACCCACTCGCTGTACGGTGCCCTGGACTTCGACCTGCAGGAAGACACCACCCTGGGCCTGGCCGTCAGCCGCACCAACGCCGAGTCGCGCCCGATGCTGCGGGGTTTGCCGCGTTATGCCAACGGTGATCCGATAGACCTGCCACGCGCAACCTTCACCGGTTCGCGCTGGAATCACTCGCAGATCGATGTCACCACGCTGTACGCCGACTTCGAACACCGCTTCAACGATGACTGGACGTTCAAGGTCGGCGCGATACGCATGACTGAAGAAAACACCGCCACCCATCAACGCGTCCAGAGCACCAACAACGGCCTGAATGCCGACGGCAGCGGCTTGACGTATGCCGACTGGTACACCGATTTCGACTCCACCAAGCTGGGCCTGGACATCAACCTCAATGGGCATTTCGAAGCCCTTTCCATGGCGCATGAAATCACTCTCGGTGGCAACTACTCCAAGTTCACCTCCGACGACATCATTGCGCGCACCTTCAATAACAGCACCGACAACATCTTCGATATCGATCACAACCGCCCCGAGATCAGTTACGACAGCTTGCTCAACACCCCTGGCGGCCGCGCCACGCCAAGCAAATACGACGTCCGCCAGAAAGGCCTGTACGGCAGTTGGCGCGTCAAGCCGATCGACCCGTTGACCCTGGTACTCGGCGCGCGCGTCAGTTGGTATGACTACAGCTATACATCCTCGACCCTCCTGGCGATGACCCACGCCACCACTGTCAATGAGCCAAGTACCCTGAGCGAAACCGGCCAAGTGACTCCGTACGCCGGGATCGTCTACGACTTGAGCCGCGAGTGGGCGGTGTACGCCAGCTACACCGACGTGTTCGAGCCCCAGTCGCAGCGCGACCGCAATGACGCGGTGCTGAAACCGGTGATCGGCAGCAACTATGAAGTCGGCCTCAAAGGTGAGCTGATGGATGGTCGGGTCAACACGTCCCTGGCACTGTTCCGCTACGACCAGAAAAACCGCGCCGTCACCCATTCCGCCCTGGATGATGAATGCGGCGGCGTATCCTGCGCGACGGCCTCGGGCAAAGTGCGCAGCCAGGGGCTGGAAGCGGAAATCAGCGGTGAGGTAGTGAGCGGCCTGCAACTGTTTGCCGGCTACACCTACAACACCACCAAGTTCCTCGAAGACCCGACCAACAAGGGCCGCGTATTCAGCACGTGGACCCCCAAACACATGTTGCGGGTCTGGAGCGACTACCAGCTCAGCGGTGACTGGAGCCAGGTCAGCGCCGGCCTGGGCTTCACCACCCAGAGCCATACCCTGGGTTACGAGCGCACCTATGACGTGCCGGGCTACACCGTCTGGAATGCCCGAGTGGCTTACCAGTTGACCCCCGAAGTGGGGCTGGCCCTGAACGCCAACAACCTGTTCGACAAGACCTACTACGCATCCGGGTACAATCAGTTGAATGGCAACAACTTCTACGGTGACCCACGCAATGTGATGTTCAGCGTGAAGTACACGCCGCAGTTCTGAGGGCTGGGACGCGATTGGCGGACAGCCAGGCAATCACTGTCGACGGCGACAGGTTCATGTCGTAACGGGCGGCGCCGGTTTGCTATCCTCGCCGGCATCGTCCCCGCGCCCGTCACTATGCGTCGTCTGCGTGGCGCCTTTACGAGCGGCCGCGTGGAGCGGGTCACCGACCTGGACACTGCCCAGGCGTTAAACCATTACCCCCTGCTGGAGATTGCTTGCCATGACCTCAAAACTGGAACAACTCAAACAGTTCACCACCGTGGTCTGCGACACCGGTGACCTGGAAGCCATCTCTCGCCTGCGCCCGGTCGACGCCACCACCAACCCTTCCCTGCTGCTCAAGGCCTCGGCCATCGAACATTACGGCGATATCCTGCGCAGCTCCGTCAACCTGGCCAAGGGCGACCTGGGCCTGGCGTGCGATCAATTTTCGGTGGCGGTGGGCTGTGGCATTCTCAAGGTAATTCCGGGGCGCATCTCCACCGAAGTCGACGCACGCCTGTCCTTCGACGAAGACGCGCTGTGGGCCAAGGCCAATCAGTTGATCGAGCTGTATGACAAGGCCGGGGTCGGCCGCGACCGGGTCCTGATCAAACTGGCCTCCACTTGGGAAGGCATCCGTACCGCCGAGCGCCTGGAAAAAGCCGGGATCCAGACCAACCTGACCCTGCTGTTCTCCTTCGCCCAGGCACAAGCCTGTGCCGATGCCGGAGTGTTTCTGATTTCGCCGTTCGTGGGCCGGATCTACGACTGGTACCGCAAGAACACCGGCCTGGACTACACCGGTGCTGAAGACCCCGGCGTGCAGTCGGTGACGCGGATCTACAACTACTACAAGGCCAACGACATTCCTACCGTGGTCATGGGTGCCAGCTTCCGCACCCTGAGCCAGATCGAACAACTGGCCGGTTGTGACCGCCTGACCATCAGCCCCGAGCTGCTGCAACAACTGGATGCTGACCAGGGCACGCTGCAACGCCAACTGCTGCCGGGGGCTGCCGGTGAACCCCGCGCGCACCTCAACGAGGCGCAATTTCGCTGGGCCTCAAATGAAGATGCGATGGCCACCGAAAAGCTTGCCGAAGGTATCCGGCAGTTCGCGCGGGATCAGGAGAAGCTGGAGACGGTGTTGGCCGCGCTATGACAACCGCTGCCAGCACGCCCCCCTCACCCTAACCCTCTCCCGGAGGGAGAGGGGACTGAATGGGGGATATTGGCGATTTACGGCGACCTGAAAGATCGCCGTGGAATCCATAATCAATACACTGTTTCAGGTCGCCCATTTTCGCAGCACACTTCGGTCAGTTCCCTCGCCCCCGTGGGGAGAGGGGACTGAATGGGGATATTGGCGATTTACGGTGACCTGAAAGATCGCCGTGGAATCCATAATCACTAGGCTGTTTCAGGTCGCCCATTTTCGCAGCACACTTCGGTCAGTTCCCTCGCCCCCGTGGGAAGAAGTGACTGAATGGAGGATATTGGCGATTTACGGCGACCTGAAAGATCGCCGTGGAATCCATAATCAATACGCTGTTTCAGGTCGCCCACTTTCTCAGCACACTTCGGTCAGTTCCCTCGCCCCCGTGGGAAGAAGTGACTGAATGGGGGATATTGGCGATTTACGGTGACCTGAAAGATCGCCGTGGAATCCATAATCAATACGCTGTTTCAGGTCGCCCATTTTCTCAGCACACTTCGGTCAGTCCCCTCGCCCCCGTGGGAAGAAGTGACTGAATGGGGGATATTGGCGATTTACGGCGACCTGAAAGATCGCCGTGGAATCCATAATCAATACGCTGTTTCAGGTCGCCCATTTTCGCAGCACACTTCGGTCAGTTCCCTCGCCCCCGTGGGAAGAAGTGACTGAATGGGAGATATTGGCGATTTACGGCGACCTGAAAGATCGCCGTGGAATCCATAATCAACACGCTGTTTCAGGTCGCCCATTTTCGCAGCACACTTCGGTCAGTCCCCTCGCCCCCGTGGGGAGAGGGGACTGAATGGGGGATATTGGCGATTTACGGCGACCTGAAAGATCGCCGTGGAATCCATAATCAATACGCTGTTTCAGGTCGCCCATTTTCTCAGCACACTTCGGTCAGTCCCCTCGCCCCCGTGGGGAGAGGGGACTGAATGGGGGATATTGGCGATTTACGGTGACCTGAAAGATCGCCGTGGAATCCATAATCAATACGCTGTTTCAGGTCGCCCATTTTCTCAGCACACTTCGGTCAGTCCCCTCGCCCCCGTGGGGAGAGGGCTAGGGTGAGGGGAGAGTTCTCAAGCCAACCAAAAATCACCGTGCCCCACCCTGCCCAAACCGATAAATCGCCAAGCAATACCCCCCCAGAGCCATCACCGCCAACCCGCCGCCTGCCGCTCCAATCCAGGCAAACCCGAAGTGTCCCCCCACCCAACTCCCCAACAACGCCCCGCCACCGATCCCGACGTTGTAAATCCCGGAAAACATTGCCATCGCCACATCAGTGGCATCCGGCGCCAGCACCAGCACTTTCGATTGCAAGGCCAGGCCAAACGCCATGATCGCCATGCCCCAGAACACACTCAATCCCACCAGATACGTCACATCACCGCTGAGCGGCAACAGCAGCCCCAGGCACAGCGCCAAGACAGACACGGCGATGACCAGGAATCGATAGGGATTGAAACGATGCAACAGACTGAATAACAGCGAACCGATGATACCCGCACCGCCAAACACCAGCAGCACCAGGGTCACGACACTCCCGCCAAGCCCCGCGACACGCTCGACGAAAGGCTCAATGTAGCTATAGGCGGTGAACTGCGCGGTCACCACCAAGGCGGTCAACATATAGAGCGCCACCAGCGCCGGGCGTTTGAACAGCAGCGGCAGGCTGCGTAACGACCCCGAGTTCTGGCTCGGCAGCAACGGCAAGGTGCGCGCCAGCCAAAACACCAGCGCGGCGGCAAACGCGGCGATCACCAGAAATGTGGTGCGCCAGCCCATGGCTTCACCCAGCAGGCGCCCCAGCGGAATCCCCAACACCATCGCCAGCGATGTACCGGTGGCGAGCAAGCCTAGGGCCTGGACCTGCTTGCCCTCCGGTGCCAGGCGCACGGCCAGGGACGCGGTAATCGACCAGAACAGGGCGTGGGACAGCGCAATACCGATCCGACTGACCATCAACAAGCCAAAGCTATTGGCCACGCTCGACAGTATATGACTGGCGATAAACATGCCGAACAGCACGATCAACAGCTTGCGCCGTTCGACGTTACGGGTCAGCAACATCACCGGCAGCGACGTCAGCGACACCACCCAGGCATAGATGGTCAGCATTAGCCCGACATTGGCAATCGGCATGGCGAAGCTGGCCCCGATGGCACTGAGCAAGCCAACCGGGACAAATTCGGTGGTGTTGAAAACAAAGGCCGCCAGCGCGAGAGCGATGACCGGTTGCCAGTTAGCTTGAGGTGTTGCGGCGCAGGTGCTCATTGACGGGTCGTCTTACTCTGTTGCGCGCCGATCCTTGGGGGCCCGATGCCAGCCCTGGAGCAGCGCGCAAAAATAGTAACACGATGGTTCAGGGATCGACTTGCGCCATCATCTCTGGAATCGTCTCCGGCCGCCGGGCATAACGCTGGGCCAGCGCCGCGCAGACCATCAACTGAATCTGATGGAACAGCATCAGCGGCAGGATCAGTACACCGATGGTGCTGCCGGCAAACAACACCTGGGCCATCGGCACGCCGGTGGCCAGGCTTTTCTTCGAGCCGCAGAACAGGATGGTGATGCGATCTTCCTGGTTAAAACCGAAAACCTTGCCCAACACCATGGAGGCCACCAGCACCAGCGCCAGCACTACACAGCAGGCTACCACCAGGCCGCCCAGCTCCCACAACGGGATCTGGCGCCAGATACCTTCGTTGACCGCTTCACTGAAGGCACCGTAGACCACCAGCAGGATCGAACCCTGATCGACGAACTTCAGCCAGTTCTTGTTGCGCCCCACCCAGGCGCCGATCCAGCGGCGGGCGATTTGCCCGGCAACGAACGGTAGCAACAACTGCACGCTGATTTTAAGGATCGCGTCAACGGTAGAACCGCCATCGCCATGCACGTTGAGCAGCAAGGTCACCAGCAGGGGTGTCAGGAAGATGCCGAACAGGCTGGAAGCCGCCGCGCTGCAAATCGCCGCGGGGATATTGCCGCGGGCCAGGGACGTGAAGGCAATCGCCGACTGCACCGTGGCCGGTAGCGCGCACAGGTAGAGCATGCCCATGTACAAATCTTTGCCGATCATCGGTGACAGCAATGGCTTGAGCGCCAGCCCCAACAGCGGGAACAGCACGAACGTCAGGCTGAACACCAGCAGGTGCAAGCGCCAGTGACCAGCACCCGCGACGATGGCCTGGCGTGAGAGTTTGGCACCGTGGAGGAAGAACAGCAGCGCAATGGCGAGGTTGGTCACCCAGCCGAAGGCCACGGCGGTCTGGCCGCTGGCGGGCAGCAGCGAGGCGAGGATCACCGTGGCAATCAAGGTCAGGGTGAAGTTGTCGGGTAAAAAACGAGGGCGGGTCATGGGCTGTTCTTCCAGGGGTTGCCAAGAGCGTCATGCCGACTCTAACGTAACGGCTTGTTACCGACTAACGCCAACGAGCCAGTAAATGCCGCCTAAAGGACATGAAAAAACCGTCCGCCGCACAATTCCCGGACTGTCCAGCCTGCCACGACCGGTGTACGGCCGCACCGAATCCCTGCCCAATCGCGCCCTCACCCGGCGCCACAGCCACCCGTGGGTGCAGTTGTCGTATGCGATTTCCGGGGTATTGGAGATCCAGACCAGCGCCGGGCGCTTTGTCGCGCCACCCCAGCGCGCGGTATGGATCCCGGCGGGGATGCCGCACAAGGTGTTCAGTTCGCCGCACACGGAGATGCGCAGTCTGTACCTCGATTGCAGCGTGACCGGTTGGGCGGCCGATCGCTGTCAGGTGTTGGCCGTAAGCGATCTGCTGCGCGAATTGATTCGTCGTTTCAGCGAACTGCCGGTGGCGTATGTCGAGGACGGACCGGATGGACGACTGGCCCGGGTGCTGCTGGACCAATTGGCTGCCGCGCCGCAAGTGGATCTGATGCTGCCGCTGCCCCATGACAGTCGCTTGCGGCAGATATACCGTAGCTTGAACCTGCGTCCGGAACAGTCGACCACGCTGGGCCAATGGAGCCAGAAACTCGGGGTCAGCGAAAAAACCCTGAGCCGGTTGTTCTTGAGCGACACCGGCCTGACGTTCCGCGCCTGGCGCCAACGCCTGCGACTACTGGGCGCCCTGCCCGCCCTGGAGCGCGGCGAACGGGTGACGGACGTGGCACTGGGTTGTGGCTACGAATCGATATCGGCGTTTATTGCTGCGTTTCGCCAGCAGTTCGATGCCACGCCGGGGGAGTTTTTCCGTTAATGTCCAAGCGTTCATGGAAAAATCCCCATCGCCGCCGTCCGACTGGTATTGTGCCGCGCTTTGAAAAAACTGCCGTAGACCTGCGAGGAAACGCACCGTGAGTACTGATGCCAAAATGACCGGGGACCTGTTCGAAGTGGACAAGCGCCTGTCGCTCAAGCCCGTGGTGGACTTCAATAGCTACCTGCTTGCCGCTTTCGGTGATGGCCCATGCACCTGCGTACGCTGTGTCGCCAGCGCCGGTGACGAGAGCGGTTACGCGTATCAGCACACCTTCAACTTCCAGGGCCAGGTGAGCAACCGCCGCTTCGCGTCTACCGCCGCCAGCGATGTGTTATTGGCATTGAAGAAGGCCTGGTTGTCCTACACCAAGGCCGAGTTGCCCGGCAGCGGTGATCTGGCGCTGGAAACGCTGAAGGAATTTGTCGAACCGCAGTTGCACAAACGCTTGTTGCCACTGTTGCTGGCCAGTGGCCTGGTCAAGGACGTTGAGGGTGCGTTGCAAATTCAGGCAGTGGTGGCCTGAGCCTCCCTCGCCGAACATCCCGTAGATGACATAGCCAGTGCTCAGTGCTCTGCGCTGAACCACTCCCGCCGCTCCTCAAACGTATTGAGCACCATCGCCACCAGTATCTCCACCTCTTGCGGATGCGCAGTCGCGGCATTGACCGCCATCCACACCTGGCGTTGCATGTCCTCGCTAAACAATCCGGACAAGGCGGTCAAGCCTCGGTCGAAAAAACTCATGTAGCGCGGCAGCAAACCAATACACGCGCTGCATCGAATCATCTCCAGCATCAACGGATACGCCTGCACCTGCACCACTCCCGCCACGCGTTGCTGCACCAGCCGGTTCCACGGCTGCAACGCGTCGACCAGGTGGTCAGGCTGCCATTGCACCAACATATAATCCATCAGGTCATCAATACTGTCCGGACGCGCCGCCAGGCGCGAGTAGCGCTTGGCGATATGCGGCAGGTAGTCCAGGCGCGCCAGGGCTCGCGGTGGATGCGTGACGAAACGCGGTCCCGGTTCCGGCGAGTCGATGGCCCCCAGCCACAGCACCACGTCCGCTTCAACCGCCTGCAATGCCAACGGGCTGTCGATGGACACAATATCCAGGCGCACACGAGCATTGCGGCGCAGCAGCGCGATCAAGTCACGCCCCAAGATGTCGTGCAGGATCGTCTCGGCAACCGCCAGCCGAATCAGTGGTTGCGCCTGCACCGGCAAGCGCCGCTCGTGGGCCAGGGAGATCAGTCGGGCCTGCAACTGCTGGCCGTCGCGACTCAGGGTAAGCACGTTGCCCTGATAGCTGAACAGCGAGCGTTGCATCTGCTCTTCCAACTGAACCAGCCGCTTACGCAACAACGTCGCCTTGATATTCAGACTGCGTGCCGCCTGCATGAAACAGCCACAGCGGGCACTGATCAGGAAGTACCCCGCCACTTCGGGTTCGATCGCGGTCGCCAAGGCCAGCCAAGCCTCGCGTGGTTCGCCGGGCGAGCGGTACGGCAGCATGCCTTGGGGGACGCCGGGCTCTGGATAGTCCATTGGAAACTCCCTGTCTGATGGGTCTGTGCATCCATGCGTACCGCAGCTTCCTACTCCAGCACTTTGTTCAACTCGGCGCCGTCGATGCTCAAGGTCGCGGTATTGAGCATGCCTTCCAGGTAAGCCTTGGCTATCTGTTCCTGACGTTGCGCCCGCAGGGCTTGCGTCAAGCGTTCGCGCAGCTCGTCAAGGCTGGCGGTACGCGCCGGTTGTTGCTCGGTGACTTTGAGTACATGGAATCCGGCCGCACTCTGGACCGCGTCCGAGACGGCGCCTGGCCTGAGACGAGAGACCACGCCACGCACCTCCGGCACCAGTTGCTGCAAGGGTTGCAGACCCGAGTCGCCACCGCGCTTGGCCGTGCCTTCGTCCTGGGAGTACTGGCTGGCCAAGGCGGCGAATTGATCAGGCGCGGCCTGGGCCTGGCGACTCAGTTCCTGGGCCTGGCGGCGTACCGACTCGACACGCTGGGGATCATCGACCGCCAGGAAGATCTGGCTGACCCGGTACAACGCCGGCGTTACCCATTGCGCCTTGCCGCTGTCATAGGCCTGCTGCAATTCGGCGGCGCTGGGGTAATCGGCGGGTACTTGGCTGACCGACAACATGTAGTCGCGAAACACAATCTGCTCGGTGGCGGCACGGGTTTGCTGTTC
Organism: Pseudomonas sp. GQ91; assembly: GCF_059758795.1. NCBI lineage: Bacteria > Pseudomonadati > Pseudomonadota > Gammaproteobacteria > Pseudomonadales > Pseudomonadaceae > Pseudomonas > Pseudomonas sp. GQ91. Next base: position 54,337 of record NZ_JCAXED010000018.1, on the reverse strand, counting down.
CACCTCGGGACGCTGGCGCCAGCCCTGGGCGTCGGCCTGTTCCAGCACGGCTTTCTGCGCCAGGCGCGAGCGAATCCAGGTTTCCAGGGCGCCACGGTTACCCCGCAACTGCTCGCGAGATTCGGCCGGCAGGGTCGCCAGCAACGCCTTGAGCTCCGGCAACGCCACCTGTTGATTGCCCAGACGCGCCACTGCGGGGCCTTCCGGGAAAGCGTCAGCGGGCGGTTGCTGGGCGGCCACCGGATCACTGCCTGGGCGCAAACTCAAGCCCACCGCCACCACCAAAAGGACCAGCGCACCGGCGCCGACCACCAGGGTTGGTTTTTTCACAGGGCTGGCGCCTCCTCGCGAGTATCCACGGCAGGCGTTACTTCCGGCGGGCTCTGAAGTTGCGTGGCGGTCTGGCTGTAATCACGCAGATAGACAATAAACTCCTGCAACAGCCGGTCCCACAATTCCAGCTGACTGCGCAGGTGAAGCGCGCCAACGCCGGCCACCACCACATCCATTTCCATCAGCAGGAATTCGCCCTGCAATGACAGGCGGGCAAAACGTCGCGACGCATTCCACACTTGCGCCAGGCCTTCAGGCAACTGGCCCTGCACCCGCAGCGCGCAGCTGTAGGTGAAGTCTACATAGCTGCCCTGCTCCGTCGCCGGGTTACCGAAACGCACAGCAAAGCCGATGCCCTGGCTGGCGCTGAGCAACTGCACGATACCGTTCTGCTCGGTCTGATTGACGCGGTAGCCGGCTTCTTGCAGCAGTTCGGTCAGGCTCTGGGTGGTCACGCTGGTAATCAATTCGTTCATGCTCATCTATTCCTTGTTGATCAGTGGTTGAGCGCCGCCTGGGGCGCATCAAAACGGCTTTTGTACAGCTCGTCGCCAAAGCTTTGGGCCAACTCCTCGAACTTGACCCGCGCGCCGCTGGCGAACGGCTGGCGAATGCTCATCACCTCGGCCACGTCGATTTTTTCGTAGGCTGCCAGCAGTTCCTGGGCGATGCCGTACATCTGTTGATTCTTGGCTGAACATTGCTGCACTTGTGTGTCACGCTCGCTCAATTGCGCTTGCAAACGTGCGCGCTCGGTCTCTTTGCCACGCGCCAGCACCAGCAGCTCGTCATAGGCCTTCTTGAACTTGCCGGTCTGTTCCGCGCTGGCCGCCACCTGCGCTTGAGCCTGGCTGTGCAAGGCTTGTTGTTGACCGAGCAGTTGCTCAGCCGCGCCGCGTGCCTTGTCCAACTCGGCCGTCAATTGCTTGATCTGCGCCTGCGCCTGTTTGGCCTGGTTTTCGGCGGCGATCCTTGCGGCGCTGGCCTGCGCCTGCTCACTTTGCAGGGCCTGCAACTGGGCGGTGGTGCTGCGCAGCTGGGTGCGCAGACGCTCCTCCATGCCTTCGGCCGAAGCGCCCGTGGCGGTCAGGCTGGCGATGACCAACAACAGGCCGCCAATTCGCATGTTCATGGGTGTTCTCCCGGCGCGTCAGAAGCGCGTGTTGAGTTCCAGTTGCATGACGTCGACCTCGAACGGCGCGCCATAGACTTCCGAGGCGCTGAGCCAGCGGGCGCTGGCGTAGATGTTCTTGTCGATGCCGTAGTTGCCGCCGATGAAATAACCCTTGGCGTTGGTGCCACCGAGGTGGAACGACGAATCGTTGAAGCCGTCCGGCAAGGCATCCGGCTGGATGTACTTGTAGCCGGCCAACAGGTTCCAGTCGCCGGCCTTTCTCATCTCCAGCGCGCTGCCGAGGGTGAACTGCACCATCAATGCGTTGGCGCCGCTTTCAAACTCGCCGTTGCGGTTGATGTTGTTGACGATCTGGCCTTCGCTGCGCTTGAGCATTTCGCCCTTGTCGTACGCCAGGTTATGAATGAAATTGGTCTGGCTGCGCAGCTTGAGATCCTCGGGCAACTCGCTATCCCAGACCAGGTTCAGGTCCAGTACATCGAACTTGGACGCCAGGCCCACGTATTGCGGCTGTGGGGTCAGGCCCGGTGTCGCAGGGTTGGCGCTGATGTTGCGCAGCAGGAATACGCTGTTGCCCTTCTGCATGAAGGCCACGCGCGAACCGTCGGTGTCACAGCCTGGTTGGCCGGCCCACGGTGAACACGGGCTGGAGCGCTGGCCTTCGATGTCGTCGAAACGGTAGTAAGCCAATGCACCCTTGAGGCTGTTGCTGCGGTTGATCTTCCAGTTGGCGCCGATCTGCCCGCCGAAGAGCCACTTGTTGTCACTCTCTTCCTTGTCAAAGCCGTTGCTGCTGGCGCTGTCGGAGCTGTACTCGACCGGGAACGCGCCGAGGGTGCCGAACACGCCCCACTCGTTATTGAGGGTGTGGTTGAAGATCGCCGCCACGCCGTCGAAGTTGAGGTCGCCGGAATACATCAAGTCGGTGGAATAGAACGGGTTGGCAATCCGTCCGCCCGTCAAGGTCAAGTCCGGGGAGGCTTTCCAGCTCAGGTAGCCCTGGTCCAGCCAGATGTCTTTTTTGCCAAAACCGCCGCCCAGGGTCTGGGTGGTGGACACCGGGTTGTTGTCGGAGCCGGTGCCGATGCGAATGCCGGCGGTCCATTGCGGCGAGATCAGCGCTTTCATGCCCAGGCGCGCGCGCAGTCGGAACAGATGTTCGCGATCTTCGCGGGTATTGAGCAGCGGAGGCAGCCGGGTGTTGGTGTCTTTGTTGACGTCGTAGGGACCGTTTTCGTTGAGCTTGGCGTAATCGACGATTTCATTGCTGTTGTTACCCGAGAAGTAACGCGACTCATCCCGCAGGCGAATGTCGCCATCGAAACTGATGCGCGATACCCAATCGGGGAACGTATTGGGTTGGGCCCAGTTCTCCTGCTTGGCGGTGGCCATGACCTCGGCCTTGACCTGATCGCGAATCTGCTCGCGTACCGCTGCCGGCACGTACTGCACCCGCACATCCCCCGGCGCCGTAGCTGGGCCGGCGGCAACCGCCGTTGCAGCATTGGCCTGGCGTGCCTGCAACGCCTCTTTTTCGGCCTGGGCGATCAGCCCTTCGGCCTGCTCCTGCTTGAGCACACCTTGCTGCACCAGCAGGCGGATCAGGTTGATCGTGGCGTTTTCCGAAGGCGCGGCCGGAGCGGCCGTTGCCTGGCCGACCAGGGTCGCGATGACCATGCCGACCGCCAGGGTCAATCGATTCACGTGGGAAATCATCTGCACACAACTCCTGTAGAAAACTGCAAAAAGTTTCGATCAATCCGGGCGCCGGCCCTTGAGTGACAGGCGCACCGGCAAGGTCAGCGACGCCGGTGTGCGCTCTTTCAAGCGCGGTGTGGCTCGCAGCGCCGCCAACACCTGCGCGTCGGTGTCGGCATCGCCGCTGGACTTCACCAACTCAGCGCGTGTCACCTCGCCATCGGCGCTCAGCCACAAATCGGCCTGTACCGCGTAGGCTTTCTTGCGCAACTCCGGGTCTTCACGCAGCAGGCGCTGGAAAACCCCGGCCAGGTACTGCTTGAATGTGCCGGTGCCCAGACCGCCACCCCCACCGGCCATGCCACCGCCCTTGCCGGCACCGACGTTGAAGCCGTCGTTACCGGCCTGGGCATCGCCGTCGATCTGCATCGGGTTAGCCAAATCGTCAGCGGGGCTTGGCGGCGCTTCTTCCGCAGGCTTGACCTCTTCGGGCGCGGGCGTCGGTTCAGGTTCGGGAATCTTTTCCTCGACCTGAGGTTCGGGCTCCTTGGGAGGTTCCGGTGGCGGCGGTGGTGGCGGCGGCAACGGGATGATCATCGGCACCTTGGGCGCTTCACGCCGCACGCCACTCATGTCATTGGCCCATTGCCAGAGAAACCAGGCGGCCACGGCCCCCAGTAGCAGGCCCGCGCCCCATTTCAGCGGGCGCAACGGCGACTTCTTCACGGGCGTCGGCGGGTTCGGCATCTGTGCGGTCATGGTCAGCCCTGGCTCGGTTTACCGGTGACCAGCCCCACCTGGGACAGCTCCAGCCGGCGTAGCAAGTCGAGGACTTCGATGACTTTCTGGTACTGCACCAAAGCATCCCCGCGCACGATCACCGGGAATTCCGGGTTCAAGGCTTTCTCGATGCGCAGGCGCTCTTCCAGTTCACCCAGGGTCACCGGGTACGCGTCAAGGAACACCTGGCCGCCATCGTTCACCGAAATGGCCTTGGTCTTGGCCTCGGACAACGACACCGAGGCGCTGGCCTTGGGCAGCTGGATCTGGATTCCCGAGACCTGGGCGGTCGCGGTGAGGATGAACATCACCAACACCACCATCAGCACGTCCACCAGGGGCGTGATGTTGATGCTGTCGACAGCGGCGTCATCGTCATCGTCGTGGGAGGTATTCACTGAAGCCATGACGTTCCTCCTCAGGCCGGTACGTTGGCGTGATGGCCGCGTCGATGGGCCGCTTCACTGGATTGGCTCTCGCCGTGCATTTCCGCCAGGCGAGTGATGAACTCATCGACAAACACTCGCATATCGGCGCTGACTTCCTTGTTGCGGGTGATCAGGCGGTTGTAGCCGAACAGTGCCGGGATCGCCACGAACAGGCCCATGGCCGTCGCCAGCAAGGCCGCCGCCATGCCTGGGGCAATCGCGTTGATGTTGACGTCCCCGGCCATGGCCGTGCCGAGGAACACCACCATGATCCCCAGCACGGTGCCCAGCAGGCCGATGTAGGGACCGCCGGCAATCGCGTTGGACAGGGTCGAGAGTTTGGCGCTGAGCATCTGGTTTTCGCGGGTACGCACGCCGTCCATCGAGCAGCGAATCGCCTCGATGGTCGCCGCCGAGACTGACGAGGTGTCGGCGCCCTGGGCCCGACGGGTGCGAATTTCCTGGACCGCCACCCGATACAGGCGCCACAGCGAAGAGTGGGTCAGGCGCTCGGCCAGCACGGGGTCGTCGTAGTACATTTCCAGGCGCGTACCAATCTGTGCGAACGCCTCGCGGAAGATTTCATTGGCACTGCTGACGCGGCTGACCATGCGGTTTTTGCGGTACATGATGAACCACGACTGGATCATCATGCCCACCAGCACCAGGATGATCACCCAGGCATCCACCGGCACCGCTTTGAGCAGGAAGCCCAGGCTGCCGAAACCGAAGCCCGACTGCTCTTCATCCACACCGTAGGCGACCAATTTCGACTCCGCGCCCTGGGCGTTGGCGTCGGCCTGCAACAGGTTGGCTGAACGCGCCACTTTGGACAGGCGCAGTTCATCCATTGCACCGGAAAACGGCAGATAGCCGCTGGCGGCCTCCGGCAAATCGGCCCCCAACAGCAGCTGCGAATTGAACGCCGGCATCGCCTGCGCCAAGCTCGCGGTCTCGCGGCCGTTGACGTACAGCGTCACGCTGTTGCCGACCGCGGTAAACGCCAGGTGCTGCCATTGACCCGGGTTCAACGGCTGGGTCGAGACCGCGCGCTGACCATCGATTTCCACAAACGGCGTGCCCTCGTTCACGCCCAGCAGCAGGCTGCTGGCACCTTCCCGACGGGCCAGTACGACTTGTTCGCCAGCGGCTTGATCCAGGCGCAACCAGGCACTGAAGGTAAAGGCGCCGGCAGCGCTGTGTTGCAGCGACGGGCTGGCGGGCAGCACCAGCGGCTCGCCGCTGAACTGCAAGGCACGACCGATCACCCCGTCGATGCTCGCGCCGGTCGCGTTCAGTGCGTTATTGCCATAGGCCGTGGTGTCACGTGCTGGCGTACCGTTGGCTGCGTCGAAATGGTAGAGCGCGGTGTAGTCCGGGTCGAAGGTCAGTTGACCATTGGCCGTGGCCGGGGCTTTCTGGTTGCCGTAGTACATCCAGATGTCCTGACGCTGGGCACCTTCAATCTTGGGGATATCGACCCAGATCAAGGCCATGCCCATCAACGGGTCGAAACTCTCGATCTGGTGATTGAACACGGTCTTGTCATCGGCGCTGACAAAGCGCAGGTCAGCGCCGTCGTCCTTGACCCCGTCGAAGGTGAAGTTGCCGGTGTGCAGGCGTATCAGCAGCGCCGTGCGCCCCAGCGCCTGGTTGATCGCCGCGCCTTGGGGCGTGGTGTCCACCGAGATTTGTTTACGGTAGTGCCAATCGTCCTGCCACCAGGCATGGGCGGTGGCCGGGAGCGCGAAGCCCAGGCAAATCAACAGGCTCAGGAATAGGCGTTGCATGTGAAAGGTTCTCCGGAAAAAAGGGTCAGAAAGTCGCCTGCACACTGAAGTGCAGTCGCGAGTCCTGTTTCTGGGTGTTCGGTCCATTGAGCAGCGGGTAGCCCCAATCCAGACTGCCGGACAGCCATTTGCTCAAACTGGCGCGGGTGCCGAGACCAACACTGGCCAGGCTGTATTCGTCTTCCTGCTCGGGCAGCGGATCGTGCAGGCGCAACCGCGCGCCTTCGGCGAACGCGTAAAAGCGCCACTCCTGCACATAGCTGCCGAGAAACTTGGCCAGGGACGGCGTGCGCAGCTCCTGGGACAGCAAGTAGCCTTCATCCCCGGTGCGTTCGGCGGCCAGGTAACCGCGTATCGAAGTGGCGCCACCGGCGGAGTACTGCTCGTTGGAAACCAGCGGCCCGGATGCCAGTTGGAAGCCGGCCTTGGACGCCGACTGCCAGTCGCCCTTGAAGGTGTAGGTGTAATTCAGGTCGCCCTTGAGTGCGGCGAAACTGGCGCTGGCGTTCCAACGCTTGGTGCTGAACGCTTCGTCATCGCTGCCATAGCCGAAAAAGGCACGGGTACCCACCACCAGGTTCAGCCCCAGTCCCAGCTGTGACTGTTCGGTGTAGCGATAGCCGTTGTAGCCAAAGGTCAGCGGGGCGTACTTGAGCGGGACCTGATCGCTGCTGGCGCCGAACTGCAGGGTTTCATCGAAGTCCTTGAAGTCCACGCCGACTGACAACGAGTTGGCCCAGCTGCCGCTGGCCGGCAGGTTGTAGATCGCCGAAACGCCATAGGAATGGCCCTTGCCCAACACGTTGCTGCCGCCGATGGTGGCAATGTTGCTGTCGGACTGGTAACCGGAAAACTGCAAGGTCCAGCGCTCGTTGAGCGGCGCACTGTAGGCGCCCGACCAGACCTTGGCGTTGTCGCTGTCCTGAGGCGCGGTGAAATAAGTCAGAGACACACTGTGGCCCAGTTGCCACAGATTGTCGTAACCCAGGGTGGCGACACTGCGCAGCTTTTCGGTGTCGGCGCTGTAGTCGTTGTTCAGGCCGAGGCTGGCGTGCCAGGGGTTCTGGTCTTCGACTTGCAGGTCGACGTCCATGGTGCCGGGGCGCTGGCCCTCGCGCACCAACGGCGTGACCTGGCGCCCGGCGCCGCGATTGAGGCCGGCGAGCTGGTTTTGCACGCTGGCGAAATCCGGTACCGCGCCCTCTTTCAACGCGGGCACTTCTTCGCGGATTTCCACCGGTGAATAGTGCTTGGCACCCACCACCCGTACGCGGCCGACCTTGGTTTCGCTGACTTGCAGGTAGACGATGCCGTCATCGACCTTCTGCTCTGGCAGCTCGACAAACACCGATTGATAGCCACGCGCCTGGTAGATTTTCTGGAGAGCATCACGCGCACCCTCGATATCACTCAAGGTCTTTTGCGGGCCGAGGAACGGGTACACCGCTTCCTCGATCGCCCGCGCGTCGAGCACGGTATTGCCGCGCACGAAATACTCGTTGACGTCCACCCGCCGCGCCGAGGGCTCGGGCTCCCCGCCCGCCTCCTCGGCCCACACCGGTTGCGCCAGCGCTCCCAGTGTCAACCAGCACAACGCCAGCGTTTGCTTGAACAGATACTCCACACCGCCCCCTGAATTACTGAAAATGTTCGCCTTCACTGTTTGCACAGCGTTCGGCCCACTCAATTGCTGGATGTCGAGGTGTTCGCATGCCGTGCGAGCCAGGTGTGCAGCAAGGCGAAGTTCAACGAAAACTCCGGCATGTGCAGCAAGGCACCACAGAACACTTCACCAATGATTTTCTGGATCAACTGCACCGCCCGCGGGTTGTTCAATAACGTGGCGATATCGCGTTGCAGGACATGGATGCCCCACACACGCTGGTTCAGGTCCAGGCCGACGAACCAGCGGAACAGCAGGTTGTAATTGAGTTGCTCATGTAGTTGCTGCTCGCTGGGGACCGAGTAAAGCAATTGCAGCAAGAGGATTTGCAGCACCGTGCGCGGCGCAATTGACATGCCGGGCTCGGCATCGAAGGCCTGGAGCAGATCGCGATGCTGGTCGAGCACGTCGTCGATTTGCGGGCGCAACAGCATCAGCGAATGACCGGCCGGGATGTAGCTCGACACTTCCTTCAAGGCACCTTGCCAGTCGTCCTGGGAGACAATCCAGACCCAGGGCGCGCCATAGCGATAGACCGAGACCGGCTTTTTGCGAGCGGCTTCGACGATCTTTGACAGGCGCTGGTCGAGTTCCTGCATGCCCACTTTCGAGTAACGTTCCATAGTCCCCATCCGCCCTGACTCCTGGCTCTTGCTATCGGCTGAAAATCGCCTTGCGGCGTCCTTGAGCGCGTTACATAGGCAAGACGGAAAGGGGTGAGGACTACCGAACTTTTGTCACAAAAGCTTCATTCACAAGTTGCTGCCGAACACCATTCTGTGGCGAGGGGGCTTGTCCCCCGTTGGGCTGCGCAGCAGCCCCAATAAAGAGGCATGCGGTGTATCAGGCGCTCCTCGGTGGCTGGTTTGAGGGCTGCTGCGCAGCCCAACGGGGGACAAGCCCCCTCGCCACAAAGGCAGGTTTTTTTGCGGCAGAACACTCATTCGGCTGTCAGGCAGAAAACAAAAAAAGGGGCGATCACTGATCGCCCCAAACTCGGTACAACAAGCCTTGCTCTTGAAGGCTACAAACTGATCTGCCGCCGCTCTTCTTCCGTCAGTTGCGCCTTGGCCTGGTCACTCAACGAGCCCGCCCCCAAGACCTGGACCGGGCTGTCCGGGTCATACGCCGGAGCCCTGCGGGCCTCCTCATGACCGCGCTGCACCGGCTCGGAACCAAACCCCAGCACCTCGACCGTGACAATCGACGCCCTGCCCTGGCGTGCCGCCGCCTGCTGGTTGCGCGCCGCGTCTTCCGCCGCCTGGGACGCCGCCGCCCCCGCCGCGCTGGCTGAACTCATGGCCGCGGTGTTCACCGCCGCCGTCACGGGCACTCCCGAAGATTTGCCCTGGGTCTGGATATTCGCCGCATTCACCACCCGCAACGCAGCAATGTTGATATTGCCCGAGACGCGAATCCCCGCTTCCCCGGCGTCAATCGTGCCCAGCGGCGCGATCAGGTCGATATCGCCCGCCGGCACTTCGGGGATCGGGTTAAGCGTGGCAATACCGGCGCCGGTACTCGGCACCGACGGCGACAACGCCACATTGCCCCAATCGTCGTAGGTACGACGCGGCGGCGAGTACACAACGGTGGTCTTGGAGCCACGACCGGCGTTGATATCGCCCTGCGCCGACCAACCCATGATCGAACCGCCAAAGGTGGTCATGATCCGGCTCTGACCGAGCAAGATACTGCCCATCGAGTACAGCTGGATATCCCCGGCGCCTTGGGTGATCACCCCCGCTGAAGCCGGTGGCGCGTCGCCTTCGATGCCGAAAGTCTGGCCCCCGCCCGGGGTGAGCATCTGGATCGAGCCACCAAAGTTGGTGTGGATCCCGGCCCCGCCAAACAGTGTGATATCGCCCTTGTAGGCAATTGCATTGCCGGCCACATCCTTGTCCGGGAACAACCCCGCCACCGCTGCCCGACCACGCACATAGCTGCCCTGACGCACGCCGCCCTCCTGGTTGTACTCGCGGCCCGCGGCCTTGAGTTCGGCGAAGTACACCTCACGGGCAAACACCCGTTGCTGCTCCGCCGGCAGTGTCGCGTAATACGCCCGTGCCTGTTGGCTGTCACCGACAAAGCCGAAACGCTCGGAAAGCCAGTCGACCAGTTCGTTTTCATAGGTCTTGGCGACTTTTACGCCTTCAAGCTTCAAGGCTTCACCGACCTGCAGCAGGTTGTCGGGATTGAGGTAAGCCTCGACGAAACGCCGGTAGTCAGGACCGTTCGGGCCCACGCCCGCTTGCATGACAATGCCCGCGCCCGAACGGCTATCGCCTGGCACCACCGCGCCGAGGCTGGTGACGCTGACCTGGTCTTCCATGCGGATATCACGTCCGGCGCTCAGTTCAAGCAGGCCGGGACCCGCGACCTGGAAGTTGCTGAAAAGGATGTCGCGTCCGGCGGAGACAATCGAAATATCGTTGGGATTGTTGTGAATGAACAGGTTGCCGTCAGCGGCCAGGTTGTTCTGGAAGTCCTGAGCCCCAAAAATGCGCCCACTGCTGACGATGTCCCGACCCGCCATCATCCATACCGGCCCATTGCCTTCGTACCAGGTCTGCCCCGCATGGCGGACACCCAACGTGTCGTTAAAGGTGATGACACGCCCACTGCTGACACCCAGCAGATCGCCGGTCAAGGCATAGAAGCGTACCGGTTCTGTCGGCACGTGGGCCGCCGACGAGGCGCTGGCTGAACCAAATACAAATAACGGCAGAGGGTTGGCGTTATCCGAGCTGCCATTGGATGACAGGTTGCTGTCTACTATATTGATACTGTCGCCAAGCCTGCCGACGAACGCCGGTTGCCAAGGCGTGGCCATGATCCCGGGATCGGCCGCCGACAACGCGGCGAACATGCCGCCGGCGTAGATCGAATCATGGGCGAGAAACTGCAACTGACTGTTCGCCCCCGGCGCCAGCAACAGCGGGACGCTGAAAGCGGTATCGAATTGAACCGATGCGCCCGCCTTGCCATAGTAAAAGCTGCCACTGGCCGCCGTCGCCCGAAGAATCGACGGATACACCACCGCCAAGTCGGAGGCTCGCGCTTCGGTGTTGGGGGTCAGGTTGCCACCTGCGGAAAACAGATCGATGGCGGTACGCTCGGTCCACAACGAGAACCAACTGGTACCGGGACCGTGTGCTTCGCCGCGCACGAAGGCTGAGCTGTTTGGCATTATCACCCGGCCCGGATCGAGCACGTTTTGCAGCGTCAGGTCACCCAAGGTCGCCAGGCTGAAGGTGGCATCGCCCGGCACCAGCGTCATGCCACCCGCCGCCAGCCCACGGGTGGCTTGCAATGGATCGAGCGCACGGGTTTCGCCAGGGCTATGGGTGCTGATCAGACTGCCGTACTGCAACTCGACCTGGCCAATGGCGCCGCCGAGCACTTGGGCATTGCCGCGCAGGTTCACCAGCGAACCGTTCAGGCTCCCCGTGGAAAGCTTACTCTCAGGGTTCAAGGCCCCCCCGATGCGCACCCGCAAATCGCCGCCGCCCGTCACCTGCAAGCTGCCATCGCTGGCCACCCGGCCTGTACTGCCAACTGCCAACACCAGCCCCTGGCTGCGGGGGTTGGCGATAGGCGACATGATATTCCCGGCCATCGGACGCAGCACTCCTGCGTCACCTGCAACCTGTACATCCAGATCACCACCGCCCAGGGTACCGAAGCCGGTAAAGCCGACTAACTGGTCAGCCGTACTGGTGGCGGTGTAGCTGCCGAAATTGATCCACCAGGCGCTCGGCTGAGGCGCCCCGCCCGTATCGACAGCGCCGCTGCCCTGGCGCCACAGCCAGTTACCCACACTGGCCGAATCCGTTCCGGCATCCAGCGGGTTGGGCCGGCTCAAGGAGGAGGTCAATGCCGCGACAATGTTACCCGTGAGGTCACCGCCGACATTCAGGCTCAGGTTGCCGCCCGCCTCCGGGTACCAGGCGCGATACAGGCTGGTGGTGTCACCGTTCACAAACTGCTCATAGTAGCTGTGGGTGTCATTGAGCACGGTATCGCCGCGTCCCAGGGCCTTGGGTTGATTGTAAGGATCGCCTTCGTGGGTCGTTGTGGAGGACGTACCGGCGGTATAAACCCCATACAGCGAGTCCATGCTCAGGTTGCCGGCGCTCAGCAATTGCAGGTCGCCGGTGCCGGTACGAATCACGCTGAAGCGCGTGCTCGATGGGGCAGGCGCATATTCCTTGGTGTTCTGGGAAAGGCAGTAGTCAGGCGTCTCGGCGCAAAAACCATCGACCGACGGGATGCCAAACTGATCCAGGAACGCCTGATCGATCGGTGTCCCAGCCTCGACGATAATGCCGCTGTTGGCCAGGTCCTGTTGCGCATACTCGGTCCAGACAAAGTTGGATTTGGCGGCGCAGAATTCCGGCGTATCGGCACAGAACGTCTCAATCGGACCGCCACCCAATTCGTCGAGAATCGCTTGCTCAATCGGCGTGCCTGCCTCGACCACCACGCCCAGGCTCAACAGTACTTCAACCGAGGCGGCGGTCCACGTCCATATGGTTTTCGACGGCAATTCCTTGGCATACATGCCGTAATGACTGTCCGCCAGGCGCAGATCGCCGGTGCGCGGATGAGGTTGCAGCAGGCGACTGTCCGCCGCCTCGGTATCGGCGCCCGCCACCAGGCGCAGCGACCAGGATTGCGAACCTTCGGCCAGCATCGGCGCAATCGCCCATTGCTTGCCCTGGCGCCCTGATTCCTCGGGTCGCAGTTGGATCGACTCGGCTCCGTTCTGCAACTTGACATTGGTACCGGAAGGGATCAGCGCGCCCCGTGGCAGCAGCATGTCGCGGTCCAGCGTCACCACGTTGAGTGTGGGATCCAGCGCCTGGAAGTTCTGCGGCAGCGGTACGCCTTTAGGCCAGGTCAGGGCCTTCAACAAAGTGTTCTCGGTCAGCAGGCTGCCCGCTTCCAGTTGCGAACCACTCACCAGGGTCTGCGCCTGGCTCAGTAAGGTGCCCGCGGCGAACAGCAGGTTGCCGGCGCTGTCGAGCACCGCCGCCGCCAGCACCGTACCGGCAGGCAGCACCAGGTCCTGGTTCAGGGTCGCGCGCACCGGCAATCGGGTTCCCGCGCTCACGCCGATGTCGGCGATCGGCAAGTCGTAGTTCAGCACAGCGCCCGCCGGGTAGGCCGTGCCCTGCGCGAGGGTCACACCGTGTCCAGGCACGACGATATCGCCGCCGGTAAAGTCGATACCCGGCAACAGCACCCAGCCTTTGTCATCCACGGTTTCCGGGGGCGGGGCAAAGCCGTCGTTGAGACTGCCGTAGATGTTCAGGTCGCCACCCGCCCGCAGGATCAGGCTGCCGGATTCGCCGGAACCATACACCGAGCTGTCCTGCTGGCTGTGCGGATTGAGGCTGGCGTAACGGAAACCGGAGAGGTCGAGATCACCCTGCACCACCAGATCGCCATCCGCGGTATTGCTGACGATTTCAACGCCGGGACGCAGGTGGAATGCGTCGGCATAAGTCGCGTTGTTCAGGCCGGCAAGCTTGTTCTGCAACAAGTTATTGTTTTGCAGGGCAGCGTTGATGAACAGCACACTGGCCTCATGCTTGCCCTGCAAATAGTCCTGGGTGATTTCCTGATAAGGACGACCGCTGGCGGTAGGATCGTTTTTTACCGGGGCATCGTCGTAGCGGATCATGCCATTAAGGGTGATCGAGCGAGCCCCATCGATAACCAAGCGACCGCTGGCGTCGATGGCAATGTCATTGCTGGAGCCATCGGCATTGATCAAGCGTGGCGCATTCAGTTCCAGAGTACCTCGACTGCGCCCGTCGTTGCCCGTCGCGGCGCTGGTGCCGTGACGCAGGTCGATGCGCACGCCATCGGCCATGGTCAGAAGGCCGTCACCGGAGCCCAGTACCACCATGGCCCGGTTGGGTGAGTCGATGATCTTGCCGTAGCTGTCGACCCGCAGTTTGCTGCCATGGGCGTCGAGCACGGCGCCGCGGTCCAGGGTCAGGCCGTTGCTGGCCGCCAGGTTGATGCTGCCGACCCGCTCGCCGCTGGCATCCACCAGGCCATTGACCCGCAGGCTGCCGTTGTCTATCGACACGCTGATGCTGCTGGCTTTGAGGCCGTTACCGATGGTCAAGTCGCCCTGCTTGAGCTGGAAGCTGCGGGCGCCGTAGACCTGGCCATCGTTGAGACGCTGATTGAGGGCGGCGAACTGCTGATCCAACAAGCCACTGCCGCCCAAACGCTGAGCCTGGATTTCCACGCTGCCCGCCAGGTACGGCATCAAGGTCCCGCCCGCCTCGTAATAGCCGCTGCTGCTGCCGAGGATTTTGCCCTGCAAGTCGACAATCCCGCGCGTCGCGTCCAGCGCCACGGCTCGCAGTTTACCGGCCTGGTTGTTCTTCGCGGAAATATCGATGGTCGAGCCCGCGCCCTGCAGAATGTTGCCGCCGCGGCTATCGAGCAATACTTCGCCGCCCCAGCCGTATTGGGTCACATCGTTGAAGGCAATGGCGCGTCCGGCGACGTCGATCAACGAGGTGTCGGTCAGCACCACGTCACCCCGGGCGCCGAGGCTGACCTTACCGCTGGGCAGCACGACCGCGCTGGCCAGGCGGATACTCTCGCCCTGCAAGGACAATTGCGCCCCATGACCGGTGACGGTGCCACGCGCACCGGCCGAAGCCCGCACATCGATCGCGCCACCTGCGGTCATACGGTTGACCGAGCCACCTTCGCCCGTCATCAACGGCGTGAGGATATTGAGATTGCCACCGCTGTATTGGAAGCCCTTGACCGGGTCATACGCGCCCTGACGCTGATAGACCGACAGGCTGCCCTTGTGGTTGGCGGTAATACGCTGGCTGGCGTTGAGGTTGACGTTGGCAAAGCCCAGGGCCAGACGATCAAAGGTCTTGGTGGTGCTCGGCTGGGCAAAGGCGCCGTAGCCGAACTCGATGCGCTCGGCGTTGATATCCAGGCGACCACTGCCGTTGCCGGCACCACCGGCGATCACCGCGCCGGGCGCACCCTCGGCGCCCTGCCAGATCAAATTGGCGGTGTGGATGGTCGCCACGTCGGCGGCGGTCCCGGAACCGTAAATCGCCGGCGTGGACAGCAACAAATTGCTCAGGCGCGACTTGCCGGTCTGCGCATCGTAGGTATCCAGCGTGCTGCTGCCATAGAAATTGAGTGCTTGGCCGGCGGACAACTGCAGGGTTTCCAGGGCCGGCGCGCCGAACTGGGTATCGCCGCGCAGCAAACGATCCAGCACCTGCTGGTTAAGGGTCAGGCCGGCTGGCAACACACCACCGCTGGCCGCGGCGGCCAGTGCTTCGGCGCTGCCCACATTGATATTGCTCAAGGCCAGGGCCAGATGACGGGTGCCATAGCGCACCTGATCATCGAGTTCCAGGGCCTGGGTGGTGGCCGCGACAATGCTGCCATCGGAATAGATCGAGGTCTGCCCCGAGCATCCGTCGGTGGTGCACTGACCGATCCGGATCGCGCCGAGTTCGACCTCGTTGCGATTGTCGTAAGGCAGTACATTCAGCAGGCCGTTGGACACCGCGAGCATATTCGGCGCGCCGCTGTAGACGAACCCGTCACGCGCATCATAGGCCGCGGCGCCCTGGCCGAGGGTGTTGATGGAGGCGCCCTGCTCGACCACGATATCGCCGCTGCCGGATACCAGGATCACCTCCGGCGCCTTCAGCGTCGCACCCTCGCGCAGCACGATCGAACCGCTGGGCGCGTTGAGCCCCGAGGCGAAGGTCACGATATTGCCGCCCTGACCATAGAGCACCATCGACAGGCCACCCACCAACAGGCGTTTGGCGCCCAACGCATTGAGGCTCTGGGCATCCACGGTCAGGCCAGTGAAGTCTGGATCGAGGGGGCTGCCGGCATTAATGATTTGAGTGGTGGAACCTTCACCGCTTTTTGTCAGATTGATCACTGCCACCGTGCCGCCATACCCTCCGGCAGCGGCCTCGAAGCGCCCCTTGCCCTTGAATGAGAACGTTTCGTTGCCGCCCCCGGCGGACAAGGCCAGCTTCAAGGTCTTGGCGTCCACCGGCAGCAACGGCCGTGGCACGCCGAGCCTGGCGGCGTCCGCCACGGCGAACTGCGCATAACCGGTTTCGTTGTACTGCGAGTAGCGACGCAAGGTGTCGGCCGAGGTCAGGATCACCTGGCTGGCCAGGCTGTTGCGGATGCCGGTATGGATAATCGACAGGCGCCCGGCGGTGGACCAGGAACCGTTGCGCATCGGCGTGGCAGCCGCATCACTGCCGGTTCCGGCCAGGCCATTGAGCTCGACGCGGAACGCCCCCGGCATCAGCGCGTAGGTGGAAGGCAACAAGGTGTAAGTGCCCGCCGGAAGGCCCGGCACGCCGGCCCCGAGGGTGATCTGCTGGCCAACCAGCGGGGTGTTAGCACCGCCTTCACCGGCCACGGGCGCGTACCCCGGCTGGGCGCCCGGCACGATGGCATACACCGGGTTGGTCGCCAGCCCTGGCAGGACAAAGCCACCATTGACGCCAAACTGTACCAAGGGGTTGTAGCGCGCATCGGTGGAGCCACCACGCCCGGCAATAAACCCGGCGCCGAGCAAGTCACCGCCACCCGACAGGTCCAGGGTCGCCTCGGGCAATACCGCCACCGACTTGCCGCCCAGGATCACCCCGACCGTCAAGTCGCCGTTACCGATGACCACGCCGCCCTGGCCGACGAATTTCACGGTCTTGCCGTTGTAGCGATAAACCTGGCCGTCCACCGTGCCACCGTAAGGCAACACCAGGCCCTTGCCACTGACCGACGTGAGGCTGCCGGGTAGCAGTTCGACTTTGGTGCTGCCCAGGTTGCCAATTTCGATCAGCCCCAGCGGCGCCTGCAACACACCCCCCTGTTTGATCGTCGCGGCGCCCAGTTGCAGGCGACCAAATACCGAGCCGGGGGCCACGCCGCTGGGACTGCCGGTTTTTTCGAGGGTCAGGGTGCGGGTCGGGTCGAACTCAATGGCTGAAAGCCCACCGCCGATCCGGCCCGCCAATACTTGGGCGGCGATCTCGCTGCCGGGGTAGATACGCGCAGCGCGCAAGGTCAAGTCACCACCTGTCAGCAGCGTGGTGCTGAACCCCGGAGCGACCGTCACACCGCCATCGCGCCCGGCGAGGAAACGCACATCGCCACGACTGTTGAGATTGACCTGATCGAAGCCTTGATTGAGGGAAAAATCGACCCGGTCGCGAATATCCAGCAGGTCGCTGTCAAGCGTAAACACACCCTGGCCCGGCAACGACGAGGTCGGGATGAGTTCCGGCCTGAGGTAGTTTTCCATGCCGCTGCGGTCCGGTGCGAGCAGGCCGCCGAGTACGACATGCGGCGCAGCCAGGTTGACCCGCGAGGTATTCGAGGCGCCCTCGGCCAGGTTCAGCCTGGCGGAGTACAGCGTCAGGCTTTGTCCCAGGTTCAACGAAACATCGCCAGCGAAGCTCAGCGAACCGTTACTCAGCAGCGCCAGATTGTCGAAGCCACCGGCTGTGACCTGATCGACACCCAGCCGGGCATGACCGTAGACCAACGCGTCTGCGGCGGCGGCGGCATTCTCGGGCAGCGCCTCAGTCTGATGCGACTGGCTGAGGATCAAATCGCGCCCCTGCAACACGCGCTCAGATGCCAGGCCCCTGACGTAGTACGGCGCCTCCAGCGCCACCGCCAGACGCCCACCCGCCGCGCCCGCGCCACCGGCCTTGGCGACAAAGCTGCCATCCAGATACAGGCCGTTATTGGAAGCAAAGGCAATATTGCCGCCATTGCTCGCCACCCGGGTCGAGCCCTGGCCCGGAATATCCAGCAGCGCCTGGCTGCCCGAAGCATCCAGGCGCGCGCCCTCACGCACCACCACAAACAGATCACTGGCCTTGGCAATGCCAGTCGCGGGATCGATATCCCCGCCGATCGTGATCTGACCGCCGTTGCGCACCTGGCCATACACGCGACCTTGGTTGTCGACGGCCGTCACGGCCCGCGCGGCCACATCGATCAGCGCTTGCTCACCGACCCAGATCGAACGGCCATGCCCGATGGCATCGAGTTTCTCGGAGACCAGCGGCACCGTCAGCCCACCGAGACTGACACTGCCACCCCAGGCGTTGAGAGTGCCATTGAGCGTCAGTTGGCCAACACTGCGCAGGTTGATGGCCTGGCCGGGATCAACGTTGATCACCGCGCCTTGACCCACCGTCAATGCGGTGTTGGCCACTTGTTCCTCGGTGTTAAATGTGGTGCCGGCGGTCAGGTTCAAACTGGCGCCACGACGCTGACTCAGCACACCTTGGGCGGCATCCTGCTGATAGAGCTCGGGCAGCCAACGCTCCAGGACAGTCGTCGGTTCGCTGCCGCCCGGGGTCGTCAGCGCCTGTTCGCCGACCCGATAGACCGGCATGTTCACATCGACCTGGGTGCCGTCCGCGACGATCAGCCCTTCATTGCCAGTGATGTCATAGGCCGAGAACCCCTTGTTGAAGAAATCACCGGCCAGTTGCAGGGTGTCGGCGTCTACGGTGTCGGCGCGCTCGCCGATCAGTACTTTCTTGGCCTGCAACGCCAGGGTGCCACCGCCGTTGACGCCATAACCACGAATATCGCCGTGCAGGTCGAGCGCGCCCAGTGCGCTCAAGGTCACGTTGCCGCCCTTGCCGCCGCTGATCTTGCCATCCAGGCCAACGCTGGCCCCGGAAGACGTGTCCACCCGACTGCTGGTCGCCAGGCTGATACTGCCGGTACTGCGCAGCGACACCTTGCCACCGTTGACGTAGGCCAGGCCTTCGCTGATCGCTGGATCAAGCGGGCGGTTGGTCCAGCGCCCGGAAGCGTCAAGCCTGACGCCTTCGGCAACCCCCACGCTGGCAGCGCCCGGCAGGATCACGTCGCCGGTGCCGCTGAGGTTGAGCTGGCTGAGCAGGTTACCGGCGTTGATACTGCCGCCGTGTGCCGTGAGATCCGCATTGATCGCGACCGCCGGGGCGAACAAGGTGATATCCCCGCCATCGGCGACCTTGAGCGCGCCATCCACCTTGATCGCCCCGGTGGCGCTGACTTTAATCGCGCCCAACTGGAAGCTATTGAGTTGAGTGCTGTCGAGCACCAGCTTGCCCTGACGCTCCACAGTCAGGGGGCTGCTCAGGTCCAGGCCGTCGGCAAGTTTCTGCGGTTCAGCGTCGATCAGCACCTGCGTAGCCGTCGGCGTCAGGGAGTAACGCAGCGTGCCGGTGCTCTTGTTGAACACCGGGGTGTACTGGCCAATGATCAACTGCGCACGCCGGGCCAGGGCCTTTTGCGACTGCTGGTAGCCGTCGAGGTTGATGTTCGGCGCCTGGGTCTGGCGATCGCCCTGGAATACGTCGCTGATCAACTGCCCTTCCAGCACCGCGCTGGAGGTGCCGACCACCAGCTTGCCGGCATCGCGCCCCACGGTATAACCGGCCTCGTAGCGGCGTTGCGGAGCGATCAGCGGGTTGTAGTAATAATCGGTGCGACCCCAGCGCTCACTGGTGTCTTCATAACCCTTGTAGAAACCGCTGTAGAGAATATCGCCCGGGGCTTTCGACACCTCGTAGAGGCGCCCGTCCGGGCCCTTGAGCCAGCTCTGGCGGATATAACCGCCCTGCACATCGACGGTGCCGCCGGACAGGTTGATCTGTGCGCCCTGCTGGGTCACCAGGTCCTTGCCGGTAAACGTCACGGTGCCGCCCTGGGCCATCCACTCCCCCACGGAATGACCCTGGGTGCCGAGATAACCACCGACTTCCAGCAGCCCGCCGGCGGTGTACCAGCGATCCGTCGCATAACCGTTGGTGCCTGCCGGGACAAATACCAGTTCGCGCAGATCAACCCACACATCGTTATTGATCAACTGCCCGTCATCCCGGTTGACCGGCGCGTCGCGCTGCTCGTTACCCTGGACATTGATCTTGATGTTGTTGGCTTCCATCGCCACCTTGACGCCAATGGCGCCGGAGACATCGACCATCGCGCCATCGCGCAACAGGCTGCGCTGGCCGGCACTGACCGCGACCTGGCCGCCGGTGGCGAGGGTGACCGAGCCCTTCTGGAAGTCCACCGTGCCACCGCTGACAATCTCGATACGCGACTGATCCGTGCGGTCGGCGACACGGCTCAGGTGATTGAACTGCGCGGTGATCAGGTTGCTCGGCTGGCCATCGAGGTTGACCACGCCGTTGTCGCGCTGGCTGTCGAGGGCGCTGGAGCCGCTGCTGTCGAGCAGGATCGCGGTGGTGCTACCCTCCCCCAGCGTCACGCTGCCGGTGCTGTCGGTGGCCGAGTTAAGCAGGTGAACAGTGCCGCGTGTGTCCACCGACGTGCTGGCCAGCGCTACACCGTTTTGCCGCACGGTATGCCCAGTCAGGGTGATATCGCCGGTCGAGGCCATGATCAGCCCGCTGTTGGTCACGGTACCGGCGGTGCTGCCTGGGTTAAGGCCGGCGGCCACTTCGTTGCCGCGCGTGGTGGATCGTGGATTACCGCTGGTGCCTTGGCCCTTGCGGATATAAAAACTGTCGCCCGCGGCCAGGGTGGTCTGGCCTTTGGCGGTAATGATGGTGCCCGCGTTTTCGACTTCCGTGCCCAGCAGCAAGGCATAGCCACCGGACTCGGTGGACTTGGCCGCCTTGTGGGTCTGGATCACGGCGCCGCGTTGCACCTCGACCTTGCCCACTGCGTCGGTGAAGGTGGGTTGAGTGCCGTTGGCGTCGACATAAATCCCACGCTGCGTGAATTGTTCATCAGTGATGGTCGCCGCCGCGGCGACCAGGTTACGCACGTTGACCTGGCTGCTGCCACTGAACACCACGCCGTTACGGTTCATGATCATCACCGTGCCGGCGCCCTTGATCTGACCCTGGATTTCACTGGGTCGGGCATTCGGGTCGTTGACGCGGTTGAGCACGGCCCAATTGGATTGCTGCTGGAAATCGACAGTGGTATTGCGCCCGACGTTGAAGGTTTCCCAATTGAGGATTGCCTTGTCGGCGGTCTGCTCGATGGAGACAGTGGTCTTGCCGCCGGACTGGCTTTGCTTGGGGCCTTTGGCGTTGGTCCAGCCTTGAGTCAGGCTGTTGTCCACTTGCAAGCCGCCCTTGCCCAGGCCATCGGGAATGGTCGAGACCTGCCCCAGCGCGGCCTGGCGCCCGGCGGCCTGCGCCGCCTGCTGGGCAGCGATCGCGGCGACACTGGTGTTGAGGGTGCTCAAGGAGCGCTGCAGTTGCTGGTTGACTCGGGCCTGCTGGGACAGCGGCGGCGGCATCCCCGGCACGGCGGCGCCAGGACGCGCCGCCGTTGCGGCCTGGGACGCGCCTTTGGCGGCGAACCAACCGGAACTGAACGCCGTGGCCCCATGGGCGCTGCCCGCCACCATCAGCAAGGCGATTGCATGGGCCAGGGGTTTGAGGCGCAGGATCGTCTGGCCGCCTGGGCCCTGGGCATTCAACTTAACCGGTGGTTTGCAGCGGACCATCTGGAGTCATCCTTTTTTGTTGTTGCCGAAAATGCGCTTCAGGTATGGGGGTTAGGCAGTTGGCGAGAGAGCGGACTGAACTTTTGTCACGGAAAATTCATATGAGGAGCTGGGAAGAAACCCTCTTCTGTAGGAGCGAGCCTGCTCGCGAAAAACCTGAGGACGCCTCGGGGCACCAGACTCCCGCGTCATCGTTAACGACTTTCGCGAGCAAGCTCGCTCCTACAGAGAAGATGGAATGCGTGTGCGAAAAACACGCCGCCGTAGTCCGATAGTGACCCCCACAACGAAAAAATCAGCAACGGCAAAAGCCGTTGCTGATCAGGTCTTTCAGCTCAATGACTGCTGAAGTTACAGCGGACGACCAATGCCGTTGCAGACGTCGGACTTGCCGATGCTCAGGGCGTTGGTTGCAGTGAGGAAGGTGTCACGAATAGCGGTTTTCCAGTTGGCTGGCAGCGGCACGAAACGGTTGTTGCGAATGGCATTGTCGTTGTTGGTCAACGCGCTCGAACCGTAGTGACGAGTGAAGAACGTACGCACTTGCGAGGTCTGGCCCGCATCGGCGTAGCACTGGCTGAAGATCAGGTTGGTGAAGCCCAGGATCGGATAACCGGTGGTTGGGTAAGGCACCACGCTTGGGTCGGCAGGGTTGGCGGTCGCCGCGAATACCGGAACCCAGGCGTTCTGGTTGGCACGGTTGGCAACGACCGGCGGAGTGACGGCACTGATCGCGGCGGATACGTTGGCGGGAGCAGGCGAAACGCCGGCGACCCTGGCCACTTTGGTAGCGTCATCCAGACCGGCCAATGTGGTCGCCGCGTAGTCCGGGCTCATGTAGGTGATACGGCCTTGGGCGGCGTTGAGCGTAGTCATCACACCCTCGCTGGTATCCAGCGCACCTTGTTGCAGCGGGTTGATTGCGCCAGCCGGCAAACCACCGGAGAAGCTGGTGTCGAAAGCCTGGGTCACGGCAAAGGTACCGCCTTCCTGGGCCACGCTGCACTTGGCGTTCAGGAAGCGCGTGAACAACTCGGTGGTACCGCTGTTGCCTTTGCGATAAACCACGGTGATGGCGCCGGTACGACCGGAGTTGGTGATCTGGTTCCAGTTGGTCAAGCGACCCGAGAACACGCCGCACAGTTGGTCAACGGTGAGGTTGACCGCATTGGAACCGGTCTTGTTGAACGGAATGGCAACCGAAGTGGCCACCGAAGGAACCTGGATCAACTTGCCCCAAGCGGCGTTATGAGCGCTGGCATAGTTGCTCAGTTCGACGGCGGAGAGCTTCGAATCGCTACCGGCCCAATGCACATTCTTGTTGGTAACGCCGGCCACGAACTTGGTGTAGTCGTTGTTCAGGAAAGCCAGTTTACCGTTGCCGCTGCCGACACCGATGTAAGGCGCGAAACCGGCAGTCAATACACCGGCAGTCTGATACAGCGGCTGTGGCAGGGTCGCACCGCCGCCGTTGACATCAGCCAATGCAGCCTGGGCCGAGCAGAGGGCCGCGAGGGTCATGGATACCGCGAGAACATTGCGCTTAAACATGAAGAAGCTCCTTTCGTCGTGTTCATACGTTGAGGTAGATGGCTCTTGCATGACGCTATGGCGCTCGATTCCCACGCCTTGAACCAGAGGGTTTGCGAGATGAGGCCATGACTAAGAAGTTCGCAGTTCCCGATGACAGATGTAGGAAAAAACCTCGGGAGAAAGCGCTTGATTTTTAAAAAGATTCTCGGGTGTTCTGGCAATATTTCGGGCATTTTTCGGCCCAGGTGACAGCCAGGTTTCAGGTCGGACTCGCATCACCCGCCTGCAGGGGATGCAGGCCGTGTGGCGGGGTCAGGTAAATGACAGAACAAGGAACCCGAGGTCTGGTAGCAGGACGCTCGGGAGCTAAGTGACCAGTTGGTTGATTTCGATAATCGGCAACAGTATCGCCATCACAATCACCAGCACCACGGCGCCCATCACCACGATCATCAGCGGCTCGAGCAAGGCGGTCATGCCCATGGCGCGGCGCTCGATATCTCGCGACAGGGTTTGCGCGGCGCGCTCAAGCATCGGAGGCAGGGAACCGGTCTTTTCGCCGCTGGCAATCAAGTGGATCAATACCGGCGGGAAGACCTTCTCCACCGCCAACGCCGGGGCCAGGTTGACCCCTTCGCGAACCTTGGCGGTGGCATCGTTGACGCACTGGTTCAGGCGATCATTGGAGAGTGTCTGGCGCGCCGCTTCCAGGGCGCGCAGCAACGGCACCCCGGCCCCCCCGAGGATCGCCAATGTCGAGGCAAAACGCGCCGTGTTCAGGCCCAGCACAAAGCGCCCTATCAGCGGCAGGCGCAGCACGCGGCTGTGCCAGTTCAGGCGTGCAACAGGATTGCGCAGGTACAGGCGCCAGCTCCAGAAACCACCGACGATCCCGGCAAAACACAACCAGCCCCAGGTACGGATAAAGTCGCTCGCATTGAGCATTGCCAGGGTCAGCCCCGGCAAGTCCTGGCGTGCCTGGGAAAACGCGCTGACCACCTGGGGCACCACGTAGCTCAACAGGAAAATCACGATCCCGATGGACACCAACCCAACCACACCGGGGTAGATAAACGCGGTGAGGATCTTGCCCCGCAGGTTATTGCGCTCTTCGATATAGTCCGCCAGGCGCTCCATGACCTGGGCCAGGTCGCCGGACTCCTCCCCCGCCGCAATCAGCGCCCGGTAGATCGACGGAAAATCCCGCGGCCGCGCCGCCAGCGCATCGGCCAGGCGCATGCCACCGCGCACATCGGCGCGCACGCCACTCAAGGTCTGGGCGATGTGTTTTTTTTCGGCTTGTTCAACCGTGGCACTCAAGGCCGCCTCCAACGGCAGGCTGGCCCCCAGCAGACTCGCCAACTGTCGCGTGGCCCAGGCCAGGTCGTTGTCCGACAGCTTGGCACTGAACAGACTGCCGCCGGCCACCGTGCTCGGGTTGCCTTCGATTTGCACCAGCAACGCCGTCAGGCCACGACTGCGCAAACTGGCAAACGCCGCGCTCTGGCTATCCGCCTCCAGGTGCCCGGATTCCAGCTTGCCGTTGGCATCGGCGGCTTCATAGCGATAGCGATTCATCAGGCGTCCCGTGTTACGCGCAGGATTTCTTCCGGTGAGGTGGCGCCGCTGCGTACCCAGCGCTCACCGTCCTCACGCATGCTGAACATCCCGGCGCGGCGGGCAGCGAGGCGCAGGTCTTGCTCACCGGCACCCTGGTGAATCAGCCCTCGCAGATCATCGTCGATGCAGAACAACTCATGAATGCCGGTACGCCCGCTGTAACCCACCTGATTGCACTGCTTGCACCCCACCGGCCGCCACGTACCGGGCGCGGCCGGGTCTTGCTGCTTGCAGTGCGGGCACAGGCGCCGCACCAGACGCTGGGCCAATACACCGAGCAAGGACGAGGCCAGCAGGAACGGTTCGACGCCCATGTCGATCAGGCGATTGACCGCCGACACCGCATCGTTGGTGTGCAACGTGGCAAGCACCAGGTGCCCGGTGAGCGAGGCCTGTACGGCGATTTGTGCGGTTTCGAGATCACGGATCTCGCCGATCATGATGATGTCCGGGTCCTGGCGCAGGATGGCCCGCAGCGCCAGGGCGAAGGTCATGTCGATCTTGGCATTCACCTGGATCTGGCTGATGCCCGGCAGGTCGTACTCCACCGGGTCCTCCACGGTGAGGATATTGCTGGTGCTCGCATCCAGTCGCGCGAGGGCCGCGTAGAGGCTGGTGGTCTTGCCGCTGCCGGTGGGCCCGGTGACCAGGACGATGCCGTGGGGCTGGCGGATCAGGCTGTCGAGACGCGCCAGCAGTTGCGGATCCATGCCCAGGGTTTCCAGTTGCAGGCGTCCGGCCTGCTTGTCGAGCAGACGCATCACCACCCGTTCGCCGTGGCCGGTAGGCACCGTGGAAACGCGAATATCAATCGGCCGGCCGGCGACTCGCAGAGCGATACGGCCGTCCTGGGGCAGGCGCTTTTCGGCGATGTCGAGCTGGGCCATGATTTTGATCCGCGACACCAATGCGCCATGCAAGGCTTTGCGCGGCGACACCACATCCCGCAGCGTGCCATCGACCCGATAGCGCACCACGGAATGGGTTTCAAAGGGTTCGATGTGGATATCGCTGGCTTCGTCGCGCGCGGCCTGGGTAAGCAAGGCGTTGATCATACGGATCACCGGGGCGCCGTCCTGGGTGTCGAGCAGGTCGGTGATTTCGGGAATGTCCTGCATCAGACGGTCGAGGTCGACTTCGTTTTCCGCGGCGCCGACGACCGCGGCGGCGCTGCCGGTGTCGGCGTAGGCACTGGCCAGGAGGCCGTCGAGTTCGTCGTCGCGCACCTGTTCGATGCGCGCTTCACCGAACTGGCGAAGCACTTCGCTGATGGACCAGCCTGGGGTGGAGGGGCAGATGGTCAGGGTGCGGCCTTCCTGGCCGGGGTGCAGGAGGATGCGCTGGGATTTGGCCCAGGCGTAGGGGAGCAGGCTCACAGGTAGAGGCCCTTTTTAGCGGGGGCATATCCGTTGCGGCCTACCGGCCGACTTGAGTGGTGTAGAGCAAAAACAAAAACAAACGCAAACGGGGTCAACAGGTGGGAGCGGGCTTGCTCGCGAAGCTCGTTAAAGATGACGCGGGTATCCTGGTTCAACACGGCGCTCTCAGGTTTTTCGCGAGCAAGCTCGCGCCTACAGAAAGGCGCACCGCAGCCACGGACATGCCCCCCATCTCCCTCCCCCATCATTGCGGCACCGCCCGAATCACCGCCCTCGGCATCTGGCCTGTCCCGGGAATCGCCTTCTCCACCGAAGGCAGCTGCGGCGCCTGCACATCCGGCATCGCCCAACTACGCTCCGGTTGCAACCCACCCTGGGCGCGGCGCATGAAGTCATAGCGATTAAGCGTAATACTGCGCCCCGCCTCACTGTCCCGAATGATGTAAGGCCGCAGAAACACCATCAGGTTAGTCTTGCTCACACTGCGCGACTCATTCCTGAACAGCGCCCCCAACCCCGGGATATCCGACAACCACGGCACCGCGTCATTGCTCTGGGTGTAACCGTCCTGCAACAGCCCGCCCAGCACCATGATCTGCCCGTCATCCAGCAGGATGCTGGTATCAATGGCCCGCTTGTTGGTCACCGTTCCCGCATCCCCCGAAGCCCGGGCATCGACGCTGCTGACCTCCTGGTAAATATCCAGCTTCACTGTGCCGCCCTCGGAAATCTGCGGGCGCACGTTGAGCTTGAGCCCGACTTCTTCACGCTGCACCGTCTGGAATGGATTGTTGCTGGTGCCCCCGCCGCCTGTCACATAGCTGCCGGTGACGAAGGGAATGGTCTGCCCGACAAAAATGCTCGCGGCTTCGTTGTCCAGGGTCAGCAGGTTCGGCGTGGACAAGACGTTGGTCCCACCTTTGCTCTTCAACGCCCGCGCCAGCACCTTGAGGTCCAGCACCTTGCCGATGCCCGGAATGTCGACCGTGCCATCCACCAGACCGATATTCAGGCCCTTGGGCAGCACATCGATGCTGGTCTTGCTGGCCGGCGCGGCATTCAGGCCGCTGCCACCGAGGTTGACGCCGCCAAAACCACCCTTGCCACCCAGGTTGCCGGCCTGCCACTGCACACCGAACTCACTGGCATCGTCCTCCGCCACTTCGACGATCAGGCTTTCAATCACCACCTGGGCCCGGCGCTGGTCAAGCATGTCGATGACTTCCCGCAGGTTGCGATACAGCGGCTCCGGCGCGGAAATCAATAAGGTGTTGGTGGTGGCGTCGGCCTGGATCGTCACGCCACCGGCGCTGAACGCGGTGTTCTGGTCGTCGACTGCAGTGTTCCCGCTGCTACTGTTGTCCTGGCCATAGCCGGTGGGCTGTACACCATTGCCGGTAGGCGTACCACTGCTGTTCTGGGAACTGCCTTGCCCGTTGGCGCCCGCTGCGCCCATGGTGCTCAATTTGGAACGGGCGTTGTCACTCACGCCACTCTCGCTTTCGCCGGTCAGCAACCCCCGCAACGACTGGGCCAGCTTGCCGGCCTGGGCGTTGCGCAAGTACACCACATGCATGTTGCTGGGGTTGCTCTGGGCATTGTCGAGCTTGTGGATCAGGTTACGCGCCAGTTCCGTGCGCTCGGGGCTGCCGGCGCGGATGATGATCGAATTGGAGCGCGGGTCGCCGATCACGTTGATCTTCTGAGTCTGGTCGCCGCCCTGGGTTTCCAGGAGTTCACCAACCATCGCGGCGATGTCCACGGCGATACCGTTTTGCACCGGCACCACATCGGTGTCGATCGCGCTCGGCGTGTCGATACCGTCGATGATCTGCGCCACCCGCGCGAGGTTTTCCGCGTAGTCGGTGATGACGATGCTGTTATTGCCAGGGTAGGCGTTGATCGGGTTGTTGGGTGAAACAATCGGGCGCAGCACCGGGATCAGGTTCACCGCATTCTCGTATTGCAGCCGGAAGGTACGGGTCTGCATGCCATTGCCGCTGGGGCTGGCCGCGTTGTAGATCGGTCCACCGAGTAGCTTGGCATCGGCCTCCGGCACCACCTGGGCGACACCGCCAACGTCCACCACGCTGAAGCCCTGCATGCGCAACGCCGCCAGCAACATGTCATAGGCTTGATGCGCCGGGACCTGGCCTTCGCTGACCAGGGTCAAATTGCCTTTTACCCGGGGGTCTACCAGGAACTGTTGGCCGGTGGCACGGGACAAGGCCCGCACTACGGCCTGGATATCGGCCTCGACAAAGTTCAGTTGCACGGGCTGATCACCCAGAGGGTTGCGCACTTTGGCAGGCGCAGCGGCATGACCACGCGCGCTGTGGGTGATCGGTTGCTGCACCCGCGGCCGTTGGACGACTTCGCGCTGGCGGTCCAGCAGCGCATCGCCACTGCGACGGGTATCGGCCAGGGGTTGCCCGAGTTCGCTGTCCACCAGCAATGGCGGCGGTGTCGGCGACTGGGTGTTGCTGCAGGCACTGAGCGCCAGCAACAACAATGGCGCAACCTGCCGAAACGGCGCCGGATTGGGGAGTGACCACTTCATGAAGCTTCCTTAGCGCCAGGCGCCTGATCCATGCGAACGGTCCCGGACACGTTGCCGGCCGGGTTTTCAACGACGTCGCCGGCACGCTGCAAACGTGCCTCGGACACCTCCAGGGAAAATACACGTGGATTGGCCAGTAACCAGCTCACCACGGCATCCGCCGGGGCCTTGTCAAAGGTCAGGCGCCAGCTACCGGATTCCAGCGTCTGCAACTGGTAGCGGTCTTGCAGGCCGGCGCTGTCGAGGGCCTGCCGCAGGGCGGCTTCCAGATCTTGCCCGGCGCGCACGCCGGTACCCGCGGCGGTGCCCTGCAATAACACTCGCAAGGTTTCGGCTTGAGTGCGCAGCTTGGGGGTCTCGGCCTGCCAGTATTCGATCTGTTTCAGCGGCGGCTCAATCAACAGCAACCACACCAGCATCCCTGCCAGTACCGCCACCCCGCCCCCCAGCAGGCGCTTTTCCCGCAGCGCCAAGCCAATCCAGAACCCCCGGAACTGCCCATGCAGGCGCTGATACGTAGCCATTACGCGCTTATTCATTGTCAGTTCCCGAGCTTGATGGGCTGTCGGCAGGCTCGGCGAGCGGCTCAAGGGTCCAACCCTGCTCATCGCGCCGCACCGTGAACCCGGCCTGGGCCAGCGCCGCCTGCCATTCGCCTTCGGCGGCCGGGCTGCCACTGTCGGGCAACAGATTCAGGTGCAAACGGCCTTGCTCGAAATTCAAGGTTTCAACACTACCGACCATGAACGGCAGGTTGCTGCCCGCCAGTTGTAACAAGCTGCTGAAACGCTGACCGGCATCAGCGACACCGTTCTGGCGGGCAGTCAATTGCTGGCGCGCCTGCTGCAACGGGTTGAGAATCACCGGTAATTCGGGAAAGGCTTGTTTGACCTGGGCCACCATCCGCGCCTTGAGTTGCTGACCTTCACCTACCTGATGCGCGGCGTACAGGTTCAGGCCCAGGGTCCAGATCACCACGGCCAACGCCGATAACCCCAGCGCCCTGCCCCATCCGGCGCTGCCCGCACCGCTGCGTTTGAGCCGAGCGTGCAAGCCCCAATTCGGTACCGCCCCCTGCCAACGCTCAGGGGACTCCATCGCAACCTGATGCAGATCAGCGCCGCCGCTCAGCAACGCCTGTAATGCTTGTTCACCCAAAGGGTTCAGCGCCGCTTGCTGGAGGCTGTGGCGCAACAGCAAATGCCCCTCGACACAGGCCGCCGTCAAGCGCCCGGAAGATGGCACAGGCAAAGCATAGGGCGCCGGGTACAGACCACGCAGAGTGATACGCGCCTGGACCATGACCCGATGCAAATGCTCCAGACGGGCTTTAGGCAGCCAGCCCACCTGGACCTGGCCGTTGCTTTCACGGGGACCGTGGGCAACCTGCATCTGCTCCAGTGGACCAAGGATCAACGCCTGGGCTGCACAGGCCACGGCGGCAGCCACCTTGGCCGGCGGCAATTGCGGCAATTGCAGGCTGGTAAGCAGGCTGTCCCGAGGGTGCAGAAAACACTCCGCCGTCAATGTTTTATGGCCCTGGCTTACCTGTATGAGGCTGGCCTGGCCTTCACGGCTGACCTGCCCGGCGCGGTCCAGCCAGGCAAACTGCACCGGGCTTTCGACACTCAAGTGTTCCAGCGGTGGCAAGGCAATCCGCAGGCGTGTCATGCGCCCACCCGCCACCAGATAACCCGGGCTTGCCGGTCTTCGGGGCGATAGAGCAGCGCCTCCGCCCTGACCCGGCGCTGCTCGCGACGGGCCTGGCCCTGCCAGCGAAACCATTCGCTGGTGATGCCCACTTGCACCGTATCCACCGCGACCTGGGGCATACGCAGGCGGTTGACAAAATCCCCGCGATTGATGAACCAGCGGCCGCTGTCACGCTCGATCACCAGTGCCTGGGCCTGGGGCAGACTGAGCCCCGGCACCACCGCGCTAAGCACTTCGGCACTGGCGGTATTGCCGTTGACCCAGGTAGTGTCCGGCAGCACGCTGACGAACTTGGCCATGCGCGTGAGCACGCGCGGCTCCAGGCCCTTGATACCGGACAGATCATCCAGGCTGCGCAGCATCGGATATTTGGCCGGGAGTATTTCGGCGGCGGCGCCAGGCACCGTGCCACGTGGGTTGTTCACATCAGTGTGTGGCGATGAGTCGGCCGGCGGCGTCGTGCGTTGGTCATAGGAGGCAATCACGCGCTGGCTGATGCGCTGGCTGACCACGGAGTCGATACCGATCAACTCGCACAGGCGCTGGAAGTTCTGCAACTGCGTGGCGTCCGGCATCTGTTGAGGCACCAGGTTGCGCAGATTGAACTTGCCTTGCTCGTCATCCAACTGCCCCTCGACAGCACCGCCAAAGGGCCGCGCCCACGGCTGATCGAGACGCGTCAACACGTCCTTCTGCCGCGCTTCCCATAACAGTTGGCGGCTCGCCTGCAGCCCGCCCTGCAACAACCAACTGCCCTGGACGCGCAGTTGCTCGGCCTCAAGGCTACGGGTGAAGACGGTTTGCCGAGTCAACATCGCACCCGCCATCACCGCCACCACGGCGGCGATCAGCAAGGCACTGATAATCGCCATGCCCTGCTGCTTCGCCACTGGGGGCGAATGCCTGTTCATGACGCGCCTTACAACTGCCAGGAGCCGATATCGGCGTTGACGCCGTCGCCATCAGGCTCGCCGTCGGCGCCCAGGGAGAACACATCGACTTCGCCGTTGGCGCCGGGTTGGAGGTAGTGATAAGGACGGCCCCAAGGGTCGTTGGGCAGGCGTTCGAGGTAGGCGCGCCAGTTTGTGTTTTTCGC
This sequence comes from Pseudomonas sp. GQ91, assembly GCF_059758795.1. Taxonomy (NCBI): domain Bacteria; kingdom Pseudomonadati; phylum Pseudomonadota; class Gammaproteobacteria; order Pseudomonadales; family Pseudomonadaceae; genus Pseudomonas; species Pseudomonas sp. GQ91. The sequence goes on along the minus strand of NZ_JCAXED010000018.1, from coordinate 23,066 downwards.
GTCAGCCGGACGCTCTGCCAGTACCTTCAATCCCTGGGTCATGTTCGGGTAGCTGCCGTGGTCCAGGCGATAGAGCTTGAGCGCCTGCATCAGCCCGCCGATGTCCTGTCTGGCGGCGGTGGCCCGCGCCTGGTCCGGGCGATCGAGCACCTTGGGCACGACCATCGCGGCGAGAATCCCGAGAATGACCACCACCACCATGATTTCGATCAAGGTAAAGCCACGCTGGCCAGCAGGGCCTCGCGACAGGGACTTGAAGTGCGCGATATCCATCTCGACGTTCCTTGGCTTGAGTGCTTTTCGTCGCGCAGTGTTGCAAGACTACATGTCAGGCGTATTGAAAATCCTCGGGAGCTTCGGTAGCCAATCGGTCAACTCCAGAGGCTAGTCTGCGGGCCTGTTTCCCGGCATTGAGTAGACCATGCGCGGCCGTCGCAGAAGCGAAGGTTTCACCCTGATTGAAGTGCTGGTGGCCCTGGCGATTATCGCGGTGGCCATGGCGGCGGCCGTGCGTGTGGCCGGGCTGATGACCCAGAGCAACGGCCTGTTGCGGGACAAGTCGATGGCGTTGCTGGCGGCCCAGAGTCGCCTGGCGGAACTGCGCCTGGACGAACGCCTGAAACCCGGGCGCCGAACCTTCGAGTGCGATCAGGGCCGGCTGAAATTGCGCTGTGAGCAAGTGATTGACGCAACGGCGGACGGGCGCTTGTTCAAGGTCAACGTACGGGTGCTGGACGCCGCCCGTGAGGCGCCGCCCTTGGCACGGCTGGAGACATTAGTCGCGCGTCCGCCAGCGCCCGACAGACAGGCTAGGGTCGAGTGAGCATGGGCAAGACCGGTGCGTCGGGCAACTTGTCCAGGCTTACCCGTTCCTGTTCGCCCCCGCGCTCGATCACCACCGCGTCGCCCTCGATGGCCGCCAGGTGCACGCCGGGACTGAGACGCTCACCGGGCAAGAAACTGCGCGGCGGGCCGTCGTTGAGGCTGAGAATCGCCACCGCTCCCTGCGCGCCGGCCAATACGCCAGACACCTTGATGTGCACAGCCGCCGGGACATTGGAAAACCACTGCAAGGCCGGGTTATCACTGCGGGGGGCCAGTGTCTGGGGCGCCACCGCAGGAGTATGGGATTCGGCGGACGTCAGCAACAACGGCGTCCACACGACAACGCCGGCCAACGTCGCCAACAGTGCCAGGGCCTGGATGCCGTGGGCGGGAGATAAGCGATCGATGAATGCCATGGGTGGGACCTCCTGTTTGTCCGTCCCGACAGCCTACAGGGCAATTCTCACGGTTTTATTTCACCCGCCCGCCTTTCTGGAGCGAGCATGACCCATCGACCACAGCAAGGCTTTACCTTGATCGAGCTGATGGTGGTGCTGGTGATCATCGGCATCGCCAGCGCGGCCATCAGTCTCAGCATCAAGCCGGACCCGCTGCACCTTTTGCGCAAGGACGCCGACCGCTTGAGTCAACTGCTGCAAATAGCCCAGGCCGAAGCCCGCGCCGACGGCCGTGCGATCACCTGGCGCGCCGATGCCAAGGGTTATGGCTTCAGCCGCAATAGCGAGGTCGGTGCGGGCGTCGATGATTTCAACGGTGACCCGCAACTGCACCCGCGCGCCTGGGAAAACACGCCGATGCAAGTGAGCATCGAGCCCAGGCAAACCCTGAGACTGAATGCCGAATGGATCAACCCGCCGCTGCGCGTGATCCTGTCTGACGGACAGCACCGCCTCAGCGTGCAACGCGATGCAGCCGGCGTGCTGCGGGTCGTGAGTCGACCATGAACAGCTCACAGCAAGGCTTTACCCTGATCGAAGTGATGGTCGCAATCATGCTGATGGCGGTCGTCAGTCTGATCGCCTGGCGCGGCCTGGACAGCGTCACGCGTGCCGATGCCCATTTGCAGGCCAGCACCGAACAGACCGAAACGCTGCTGCGCGCGCTCAACCAGTTGCAACTGGACGTCAGCCTGCGGGCGGGGGTTGAACTGACGCCACCGCCTAGAGAGGATCAGCCGCCACCGCCCGACGCGCTGGCCGCCGTCACGGTGCGCAGCTCAGACAGCAAGGGCTTTGGCCTGGAACTGATCCGTAGCGCGCCGATCCCCGGCGATGGCCTGCAACGCGTGCGCTGGTGGCTCAAGGGCACCACCTTATACCGCGCCGCTGCGCCGGCGCGGGATCGCTATCCGCTGCCAGCGCCCAACAACGGGGTCGCAGTGCTTGCCCAGGTCAGCGATCTGCAAGTCCGGGTTTGGGACAAACACAAAGGCTGGCGGCAGTTGAGTGGCAATCGCCAGGAGAACCCGTCAGGGATGGAGATCACCCTGGTGCGCCAGACGCCCCAGGGCATCGAGCGCTATCGGCAGGTGCTGGGGCCGCTGGACTGAGGTCAAGCCTGACGCGACTAGCTGAGCAACACCACCCCGCCCGGTAGCTCGGTGCATTTGGCGCCATAGGCGTCACGGATCAACAGCGCCACGCCCGCCAACTGCTGCAGGCTGAACCGCGCCTGGACCCGCCGCTTGCCCAGTTCACGGTTAAGCAATACCAACATCCCCGGCCGATAGCGGTTGATTTCGTCAATCACCGTCTCGAGGGGCGCATTATTGAACACCAGCACCTGATCACGCCAGGCAATGACCGCTTGGGTGTCGACCGCCATCGGCGTTCCCAGCCCCGCGGCGTCATAGGTCAGTTGGCGACCACTGTCCAGGCGCACGCTCCGCCCGCCGACCTCGACCGCTAGCCATCCTTCAATGCATGTCACACACACGCTGTGATCGGTATTGCGCACATTGAAACGCGCCTGGGTCGCGCTTAACCAGCCGGCACCCGCCTGAACCGTGAGGGGTTGAGCGGTGCGGGCCAGCACTTCGACCTCCCCTTCGAGCAATTCGATTCCCTGCTCGCTCCGGCTGATCCGGGTCTGGGTATTGAGCTCCAGGCGGATCCCGTCCCGCAGCTCGACCCGACGCTGTTCTCCGACTTCAGTGTGGTAATCGGCGCCTAGCCCGGCAACGCCTCCGGGCAGCGAAAACTGCACGACGAACAACGCCGCCGAGGCCGCGATCGCCCCACCCAGTAAGGCTCGTCGGCCAAAATGCCGCGGTGCGCGCATTTGCTCGGCCGCCGGTGCCAGCTGGTGCCAGAGTGCCTTGGCCTGGTCGAACGCCTGGGCATGTTCTGGGCTCTGCGCACACCAATGGCGCAAGGCCTTGGCATCGGCCACTGTGGCCTGGCCGGAAGTCAGCAGCACCAGCCAGTTGCGCGCTTCGCTGCGCAATTGGCTGTCGGGGGTGTCCGGGGCGGTGGGCAAGCTAAAAATGTTCAAGCGCACGGGTACTCACGGATTATCAGGGACTCATCACTAAGACGGTTTTCCGGCCCCGGGACCGAACCGCTGGATGACTTTTCTTTCCAGGCGCAAGGCACAGTGTCCCAGGGCGGCCTTGATTTCCTTCTCGACCATGCGCGTGGAGATGCCGAATCGTTGGCTGATTTCCAGGTGCGGCGCCTCTTCCAGGCGTGCGGCGATGAGGATCTTGCGGCGCCGCGCCGGCAATTCGTAGAGGGCTTTGAGCAAGGATTGGATGTCTTTCTGACCGCCGACCACACGGGACGGGTCCTGGGCTTCGTCGCCGGTTTGCAGCAGCTCTTCGATTTCGCTGCCGGTCAATAGCCGGGCATCGGCCTGGCGCCGGTCGGCGGCGATGTTCAGGGCTATGCGATACAGGTAGGCATTGGGTTGTTGCAGGTTCGGCGGGATGTCCATGCGGTCGACCCGCAGATAGGTTTCGTGCAACACGTCGTTGGCCAGGTCCTCGGAGCCCAGACGCTTGCGCAGACGCACCTTGAAGTCCTCGTAGGAAGCCAGGAACAAGCTGACCATCGGACTGTACCCGCTGTTTTTCATGCCCCGGAAGCTCCTTTCCGCGCTGTACATTCCATGGTTTTTCCTGTGGTATCGCGGATTAAAAGCAAGGTGAACGGCGAACGTAGCGAACTGGGTGCCGGGCGCCCCACCCGGGTAGCGCCCAGACTGCGTATCAGCGCCTCATCGCGCCGTCCATCGCCGGTGGAACTGACCAGGCGGCTGTATTCGATCACTCCGTCGCGGTTGATCCAGACCTGCACCAGCGCGCGAAAACTGCCGGGGCGGGTCAGCGGCGAACCACACAGACTTGATTCAATGGCTTGCTGCAAGGCCATCGCGTAGCTGCGATTGATACGCGCCGCGCCCCGGGCTGTCAGCCCGCGATTGGCAACCGGTCGGCTGACCTCAGGCACCTGCAAGGTGAACGCATCGCTGCGTGCATAACGCGCCATCAGGCCACTCCCTGTGAGTAACAGGCTCAAGGCTTGTTGGGCGCTGTAGCGCCCGTGTACCCCGAACGAACGTCGGCCTCGGGTCAATTCCCGGTCAACCAACACCGCCATGCCGGTTGCACGGCTGAAGGCTTCCAGTGCCGGCGCGAGATTCTGCGCGGGTAGATCCAGCCTGAGGATCGGCCGCTCCTCGGTTTGCGCCGCGGAGGCTGCCCATAACAGGTCCGACACCATCCAGGCCAGCAGCAAGCCGAGGCAGCAGCGCGTGCGCCTCCAGGCCCACTCCTCGACCCCTGCTTTGCATTGCCGCACGGCTGACGTGTCCTGCGAAAACCGTCATCCTGAGGCCAATTTATGAACCTGATGTTACGGTAATAGCAAAAAAAACATCACGCTCCCGCCACTTCCGCTGGGCTAGACTTGAAGCCCATACCGGCCCTCCCTTCGGGCCCGCCAGGAGGCCTGATGAAACGCTTTGCGATTCTTTTTATATGTTTGGGCTTACCATTGGTGGTGCACGCCGAGGAGGCGCCTGCCGGCTGTGTCGAAGCCAATGTCGGCGGCTACAAGGCGCCGGACTATGCCTGTCTGAGCCAGCAAATGGGCAATAACCCGCAGGGGGAAAAGGCCACGCAGAAGAACCGTGAAGCGCAGAACATCGAGATCCACAAGCGAGCGCCACACCAGATCGGACTGTCGACCCCGGCGGCGACCAGCGTGCGGATGGGCAATACGTTCGGGAATTCAGTCAAGCCGCAGCGGCCATGACGTAGGGCAATAAACCGCAAACAATAGGAATATGCCGGGACTTTTGCCAGAATGCGCAACTTGGAAACATTCGCATTCGCAGGAAATTCCCATGTACGCCCTCCACTCCTCTGCCGCTCCACGACGCATTCTGGCTGTCGAGGATGATCCGGTGCTCGCCGCCCATTTGCACAGCCACCTCGGCCAGCGGGGTTTCGAGGTCACCGTGCGCCAGCATGCTGGCGAAATCGCTGACCTGGTTCACCGCCACACCTTCGACCTGATTCTCATGGACATCATGCTGCCCGGCGGCAGCGGCCTGGAAGTGCTGGCACAACTGCGTCGCCATCAACGCGTGCCAGTCATTCTCATGTCGGCGCTGGGTGCCGAGCAGGATCGCATCACCGGCTTCAGCCAGGGCGCCGATGATTACCTGCCCAAGCCGTTCAGCATGCTGGAAATGGATGTGCGCATCGATGCCATCCTGCGTCGCGTGGCCTACGAACATGCAACGCCAGACACCGCCAGCCATGCGGATCCACAACTGGCATTTGACCAGCAACGGGCCGATGTCAGCCTGGACGGTGAATGGGCCGCCCTGACCACCACCGAATATCGGGTATTGGAAACCCTGGTGGCGCATGTCGACGAAGTGTTGAGCAAGGCCTTCCTGTATCAGCAAGTCATGCACCGAGCCTATGCACGGCATGATCGCAGCCTGGACATGCATGTCAGCCGTATTCGGCGCAAGTTGCACGCCATCGGCTACACCGCCGGACGTGTGGAGACGGTCAGGAGCACCGGCTACATATTGACGCGGCTGGCGCCATGAAACTGCCCAATCGGCACTCGTTATTGTGGAAACTGACGGGCGTACTGGCGGTGTTTTGCCTGCTGGTGGTCAGCCTGCAAGTGGACCTGAGCCAGCGTCTTTATCACGCCACGGCGTACTTGCCGGCGCCGTCCCGGCAAATCCTGCTGGATTACGCGCACCAGGCTGAGGCCGCCTGGCGCGAACGCGGCGCCGCGGGTGTCGATGAGTTCCTGCAGTTGTTGCGCGAACGCCAGCAGGTCTGGGCGGTGGTGGTCAACGAACGGCACGCCTCATTGTCTTCCGTGCCATTGAGTGAGGCCGCGCGACTCAAGCTGGATTTCGTGCGCGAGATCACTGGATGGCTGGGACGACCCGATAGCCGACCCACCCTGTATGTGCCGTTCAGCGACAACAGGTCGCGCCTGGTGATGGAGCTGCCGTTGCACCTCGATCCCCGCCGACACCTGGGGCTGTGGAACCTTTTGCTGCAGCAGGTATTGCCAGCGCTCCTGGCCCTGTTATTTGGCGCGCTGCTGTACCGGGTGCTGATCTCGCCGCTGGTGATCCTGCGGCGCCAGGCCAACGCCTTGAGCGCGGGCGACCTGGCCTCGCGAGTGGGCCCCGGCGTGACCCGGCGCGGTGACGAATTGGGTGAGTTGGGCCGCGCCTTCGACCATATGGCCGAACGCCTGGAAAGCACCGTGGCGCTGCAACGCCGCTTGCTGCGCGACGTGTCCCATGAACTGCGCACGCCCTTGAGCCGGCTGCGGGTAGCCGGCGAACGCGAGCCTGACGCGGTGGCCTTGCGTCAACGCCTGGAGCGCGAAGTGCAAGGCATGGAACGGCTGATCGGCAGCACCCTGGAACTGGTGTGGCTGGACACCGAACGCCCGACGCTGCCGGTTGAAGCGGTGGAAATGGAATCCTTGTGGGACCTGTTGCGCGAAGACGCATGCTTTGAAAGTGGCTGGTCGCCCGAGCGCCTGCCCTGCCAATTGCCGGCCGATTGCCGTGTGCTGGGCAACCTCAATGGCCTGGCCCAGGCCCTGGAAAATATCCTGCGCAATGCGATCCGTCATTCACCGGAAGACGGTGTGGTGCGCTTGTCCGGCTCCCGCGACGGCGAATACTGGCACCTGCGCATTGAAGACCAGGGGCCGGGGATCGCAGCCGAGCAACTGGAACAGATCTTCCTGCCGTTCACCCGGCTCAACCTCGCACGACCTGGCGGCGACGGTTACGGTCTCGGCCTGTCAATCGCGCGCAGCATCGTGCACTTGCAAGGCGGCCAAGTGTGGGCAGAAAACGCCCATCCCGGCCTGCGTCTGAATCTGCGGCTGAAAATGTTTGCTGGGTAGACATTGACGCTTGTAAGCGCCACGGCTCAACCGAGCACATCCGTACAAGCTCTGTTCACGGTTAGTGGTGATAGTGCCCTTCGGCTTTTCTGTCCGCCTATCCAAGGAGTCGCCATGAGCACATTCACCACCCAAGACGGTACCGCGATCTATTACAAGGACTGGGGCAGCGGCAAGCCCGTGCTGTTCAGCCACGGCTGGCCACTGGATGCCGATATGTGGGAATACCAGATGGAGTACCTGAGCAGCCGCGGCTACCGTACCATTGCCTTCGACCGCCGCGGATTCGGACGTTCCGATCAGCCATGGACCGGTAACGACTACGACACCTTCGCTGACGATATTGCCCAACTGATCGACCATCTGGACCTCACTGAGGTGACCCTGGTGGGGTTCTCCATGGGCGGTGGCGATGTCGCCCGCTACATCGCGCGCCATGGCAGCGCACGTGTTGCCGGCCTGGTACTGCTGGGCGCCGTAACCCCGCTGTTCGGACAGAAACCGGACTACCCGCAAGGTGTGCCGGCCGAGGTCTTCGATGGCATCAAGGCCGGCCTGCTGAAAGATCGCGCGCAATTTATCGCCGACTTCAATCCAGCGTTCTTTGGCCTCGACAAAGGCCAGCATGTCTCCGAGGGCGTACTGAGCCAAACCTTGCAAATTGCCTTGCTGGCCTCACTCAAATCCACGATGGACTGCGTGACCGCGTTCTCGCAAACCGACTTCCGGCCGGACATGGGCAAAATCGACGTGCCGACCTTGGTGATCCACGGTGACGGCGATCAGATCGTGCCATTCGAGACTACCGGCAAGGCCGCCGCCGCGATGATCAAAGGCGCCGAACTCAAGGTCTACAAGGATGCACCTCACGGGTTTGCCGCGACTCACACCCAGGCCCTGAACGAAGATTTGCTGGCCTTTCTAAGCCGCTAGGTCTTTGCCCGAGCGTCTACACAGGTTTGACGCGCCATCGCGTCACTCAAGCAGTGTAGGCGCCAAGGCTGTATTGCAGGCGCGCGTCACCAGGCCGCTCGACCCGCGCGCTGCACGATCATGCAATACCCGCCGCCAGGTTGCGCTTAACGTCAGGCTTCGACCTATGAACCTGTGAGTGCCTGCAATGCCTGAAGAAACCATTTCCTCACGCTACACCGCTATCAACTTCGCGCAGAAGTACGCGCTGTTCAGCGAACAGTGGACACCCAAGGTCATCGCCCAGATGAACGACTACCAATTCAAGGTGGTAAAGATCGAGGGCGACTTTATCTGGCACAGCCACGCCGATTCCGATGAAACGTTTATCGTCCTGGGTGGCACGCTGCGCATTGATTTTCGTGACGGTGCCGTGACGCTTAACGAAGGCGAGATGTTCGTGGTGCCCAAAGGGGTGGAGCACAAACCCTACGCCGAAACGCCAGTCCGGTTGTTGCTGGTGGAGCCTTGCGGGGTGCTGAACACCGGCGATCAAGGCGGAGAGCGGACCATGCGCAACGATGTCTGGATCTAGATCACCACATTGCGCACAAAGCGTACGGCCACATCGCCCTCGTTGCGATAGACGTGGGGCAGGTGGCTGGCGAACATGAAGAACTCGCCGCTACCGACTATGGTTTCAGCCTCCCCCACCACCAGCGTCAGGCAGCCTTCGAAGACAAACAACTGCACGCTCCAACTTTCCGGGTCGGGGTCCGGGCAATAGCGGTCGCCGGGCTCCAATCGCCACTCCCATAACTCGACTTCGCGCCGAGCGGTGGCCTTGGCCAGCAAGACGGCCTTGCTCCCGGCAATCTCGCCGGCCCATGCCAACTCGTTGATGCGACTATGGTCGAGGATGTCCGGGGCCTGGATCAAGTCACTGAAAGCCACGTCCAGGGCTTCGGCCACACGATCAAGGGTCGACAGGCTGACATTCTTTTCGCCCGCCTCGATCGCCACCAACATCCGCCGGCTGACGCCAGACGTTTCAGACAGTGCGGTCTGGCTCAACCCGGCGGCGTGGCGCAAGCGGCGAACGTTTTGACTGACATGCTGCAAGACGGAAGCCCGGTGCGGATTTTCTTTGTGCACTATATTGCTCACTCGGTGGGTTTGCGCAGTATACTGCCCAGCTGCGACGCATTGTGCGTTCCGCGCCTTCCCCGTGCAAGACCAGAGCCGCCATGACGACCTCGAACACCTCGTTTTTCTTACGCTTCAGCAAGGCCGAATGCGTGCTGGTGCTGATCACCATGATATGGGGCGGCACCTTTATTCTGGTGCAACACGCCATGACCGTCAGCGGACCGATGTTTTTTGTCGGCCTGCGGTTTGCGGCGGCGGCGTTGGTGGTAGGCCTGTTTTCCCTACGCACGTTGCGCAACCTGACCCTGCTCGAACTGAAGGCCGGCTGCTTTATCGGCACGGCAATCATGTTTGGCTATGGCTTGCAGACGATTGGCCTGCAGACAATTCTCAGCAGCCAGTCGGCATTTATTACCGCGCTCTACGTGCCTTTCGTACCGCTGTTGCAGTGGGTGGTGCTGGGGCGGCGTCCGGGCTTGATGCCGAGCATCGGCATCATGCTGGCGTTCGCCGGCCTGATGTTGCTGACCGGACCCGCCGGGGCATCGTTGAATTTCAGCCCTGGCGAAATCGCCACATTGATCGGCGCGATTGCGATTGCCGCCGAGATAATTCTGATCAGCGCGTACGCCGGACACGTGGATATCCGCCGTGTGACCCTGGTGCAACTGAGCACGGCGTCACTGTTGTCGTTCCTGATGGTGGTGCCCATGGGCGAGGCGCTGCCGGGGTTTTCCTGGTTGCTGCTGTTCACCGCCGTGGGGCTCGGGATGAGCAGTGCGGTGATTCAACTGGCGATGAACTGGGCTCAGAAAAGCGTCTCCCCTACCCGCGCGACCCTGATCTATGCCGGTGAGCCGGTGTGGGCCGGGGTCATCGGACGCATTGCCGGCGAGCGATTCCCACCCTTTGCCATGCTCGGAGCGGCGCTGATTGTGCTGGCGGTGATTGTCAGTGAGATCAAGACCCGTGGGCAGAAAGCCGTCTCGCTGGAAAACAAATTGGAACAAGAGCGTCAGGGCTGACGCCTAATTCCTCGTGCAGGTGCAAGGGGAACGCCTCGTCTCTACAGTCTCATATGCGAATCTTCGACTTACTTTGTAGGATCCTGCCACAGGTTGCCGTTTGGTGATCATCAATCCGGCACGTATGATGCATCCCAAATCACTGCAGATTAGAAGCCTATGTCTCTGATAGTTCTACTGCTTCTGCCTTTTATCGGCAGCTGTCTGGCGGCCTTGCTGCCGCACAACGCACGTAACACCGAATCTTTGCTGGCCGGCCTCGTGGCTTTGGTCGGAACAGTGCAAGTCGCCCTGCTCTACCCGCAGATCGCCCACGGTGGCGTGATTCGCGAAGAGTTCTTCTGGTTACCCAGCCTGGGCTTGAACTTCGTGCTGCGCATGGATGGCTTTGCCTGGCTGTTCTCGATGCTGGTCCTGGGCATTGGCAGCCTGGTGTCGCTGTATGCCCGCTATTACATGTCGCCGGACGACCCGGTGCCGCGTTTCTTCGCGTTTTTCCTGGCGTTCATGGGGGCCATGCTGGGCCTGGTGATTTCCGGCAACTTGATCCAGATCGTGTTTTTCTGGGAACTGACCAGCCTGTTCTCGTTCCTGTTGATCGGCTATTGGCACCACCGTTCCGATGCGCGCCGTGGCGCGTATATGGCGTTGATGGTGACCGGCGCGGGCGGCCTGTGCCTGCTCGCGGGGGTGATGCTGCTCGGCCATGTCGTCGGCAGTTATGATCTGGATCAGGTGCTCGCAGCCGGTGACCAGATCCGTGCCCACTCCCTGTACCCCGCCCTGCTGACATTGATTCTGATCGGCGCCTTGAGCAAAAGCGCCCAGTTCCCCTTCCACTTCTGGCTCCCCCATGCCATGGCCGCGCCAACGCCGGTCTCGGCCTATTTGCACTCAGCAACGATGGTGAAGGCCGGCGTGTTTTTGCTGGCCCGCCTGTGGCCCTCGCTGTCGGGCAGTGAAGAATGGTTCTGGATTGTCGGCGGCGCCGGCGCCCTGACCCTGTTGCTCGGCGCGTATTGCGCAATGTTCCAGAACGATCTCAAGGGCCTGCTGGCCTACTCCACCATCAGCCACCTCGGCCTGATTACCCTGCTATTGGGACTCAACAGTCCGCTGGCCGCAGTCGCGGCGGTGTTTCATATCCTCAACCATGCCACCTTCAAGGCCTCGCTGTTCATGGCCGCCGGCATCATCGATCACGAAAGCGGCACGCGGGATATCCGCAAGCTCAGTGGCCTGGTGCGGTTGATTCCGTTTACCGCGACCCTCGCCATGGTCGCCAGCGCGTCCATGGCCGGGGTGCCGTTGCTCAATGGCTTCCTGTCCAAGGAAATGTTTTTCGCCGAAACGGTGTTTATCTCCTCGACCCAGTGGGTGGAAATCGCCTTGCCGGTGGTCGCGACGATCGCGGGTACTTTCAGCGTGGCCTACGCCCTGCGTTTCACCGTGGACGTGTTCTTCGGCCCGGCCGCCAAGGACCTACCGCACACCCCGCACGAACCCCCACGCTGGATGCGCGCACCGGTGGAACTGCTGGTGTTCACCTGCCTGCTGGTAGGGATTTTCCCGGCCCAGGTGGTGGGTTCGATTCTCGCGGCTGCCGCGCTGCCCGTCGTCGGCGGCGTGCTGCCCGCGTACAGCCTGGCGATCTGGCACGGCTGGAACGCACCCATGATCATGAGCATGGTGGCCATGTCCGGCGGCGTGGTGCTTTACCTGCTGCTGCGCAAGCAACTCAAGCGCGGGCGTTTCAAATACCCGCCGATCATCAGCTACTTCAATGGCAAGCGCATGTTCGAGCGCAGCCTTGTGGTAATGATGCGCGGGGCGCGCAGGATCGAAAAGCGCGTCAGCACCAAGCGCTTGCAGGCTCAATTGTTCCTGCTGGTGCTGGTCGCCGTGATCGCCGGGATGATCCCGATGCTGAACGGTGGTCTGACCTGGGGCGAGCGGCCGAAAATTCCCGGCTCTATCGTATTTGTCACCTTGTGGCTGCTGGCAATTGCCTGCGCCCTGGGCGCCGCCTGGCAAGCCAAGTATCACCGCCTGGCGGCCCTGACCATGGTCAGTGTCTGCGGCCTGATGACCTGTGTGACCTTTGTCTGGTTCTCCGCGCCGGATCTGGCGCTGACGCAACTGGCGGTCGAGGTGGTGACCACGGTGCTGATCCTGCTGGGCCTGCGCTGGCTGCCCCGACGGATCGAAGAGGTCGCGCCCTTGCCCAACACCCTGCGCAAGGCACGCATCCGTCGCGTGCGCGACTTTCTGCTGTCCACCGCCGTCGGCGGCGGCATGGCGCTGTTGTCCTACGCGATGCTGACGCGCCAGACGCCCAACGACATCTCCTCGTTCTACCTCAGCCGCGCCCTGCCTGAAGGCGGTGGCAGCAATGTGGTGAATGTGATGCTGGTGGACTTCCGTAGCTTTGACACCTTGGGCGAAATCACCGTGCTGGGCGCCGTGGCGTTGACCGTCTACGCGCTGCTGCGCCGTTTCCGCCCACCGAAGGAGAGTATGCAACTGCCCACGCAACAGCGGCTTTTGGCGCCGGACGTGGCAACCGACCTGGTCAACCCGCGTCAGGCCAGCGACACCGCCCTGGGCTTCATGATGGTACCGGCTGTACTGGTGCGCCTGTTGCTGCCGATTGCCCTGGTGGTCTCGTTCTATCTGTTCATGCGTGGCCACAACCAGCCGGGCGGTGGTTTTGTCGCCGGCCTGGTGATGTCGGTGGCGTTTATCCTGCAATACATGGTCGCCGGCACCCAATGGGTCGAAGCCCAGATGAGTCTGCGACCGATGCGCTGGATGGGTTTCGGCCTGCTGGCGGCGACGTTGACCGGATTGGGCGCCTTGTTCTTCGGCTATCCCTTCCTCACCACACACACCCTGCATCTCACCTTGCCGGTGCTGGGCGACCTGCATATCGCCAGCGCATTGCTCTTCGATGTCGGCGTGTACGCCATGGTGGTCGGTTCGACCCTGCTGATCCTCACCGCGCTGGGTCACCAATCGGTACGTGCGCATAAACCCGGCAGCCAGACGAAAGTCGTTGCCACGCCAGAAGGAGCTGCCTGATGGAAGAAGTCATCGCAATCGCCATCGGGGTCCTGGCGGCCTCCGGGGTATGGCTGGTACTGCGGCCACGGACCTTCCAGGTGGTAATGGGCCTGTGCCTGCTGTCCTATGGCGTCAATCTGTTCATTTTCAGCATGGGCAGCCTGTTTATCGGCAAGGAGCCGATCATCAAGGATGGCGTGCCGCAGGACTTGCTCCACTACACCGATCCCCTGCCCCAGGCGCTGGTGCTGACGGCCATTGTGATCAGCTTCGCCATGACCGCACTGTTCCTGGTGGTGTTGCTGGCGTCCCGGGGCCTGACCGGCACTGACCATGTGGACGGCCGGGAGCCCAAGGAATGAGCTGGATGAACCAACTGATCATCGCGCCGATCCTGCTGCCGTTGCTGACAGCCGCGCTGATGCTGATGCTCAGCGAAAAACACCGTCCGCTCAAGGCCCGGATCAACCTGATCTCGAGCATCATCGGCCTGGGTATCGCGGTGCTGATGCTGTACTGGACACAACAAGGTGGCCCTGGCTCCATCGGCGTCTATCTGCCCGGCAACTGGCAGGTGCCATTCGGTATCGTATTGGTGGTGGATCAACTGTCGGCATTGATGCTGGTGCTGACCGGGATCATCGGAGTCAGCGCGCTGCTGTTTGCCATGGCCCGCTGGGACCGCGCGGGCAGCAGCTTCCATGCGCTGTTCCAGATCCAGTTGATGGGGCTCTATGGCGCATTTCTCACCGCCGACCTGTTCAACCTGTTCGTGTTCTTCGAGGTGCTGCTGGCGGCGTCCTACGGCCTGATGCTGCATGGGTCCGGGCGAGCACGGGTGTCCTCGGGGCTGCACTACATTTCCATCAACCTGCTGGCCTCGTCTCTGTTCCTGATTGGCGCGGCGCTGATCTATGGCGTGACCGGCACGCTGAATTTCGCTGACCTGGCGCTGAAGATCCCATTGGTGTCGGAAGCCGATCGCGGCCTGTTGCACGCGGGCGCGGCGATTCTCGCCACGGCATTCCTGGCCAAGGCCGGGATGTGGCCACTGAACTTCTGGTTGGCGCCGGCCTATTCCTCGGCCAGCGCGCCCGTGGCGGCGATGTTCGCCATCATGACCAAGGTCGGCGTATACACCGTGTTGCGCTTATCGACCTTGCTGTTCTCTGGCCAGGCGGGCGCCTCGGCGTACTTCGGGGGTGACTGGCTGATCTACGGCGGCATGGCGACCATCATCTGCGCGGCCCTGGCGATGCTCGCCGCCCAACGCCTGGAGCGCATGGCCAGCCTGAGCATCCTGGTGTCGGCCGGCATCCTGCTGGCCGCGGTGGGGTTTGCCCAGCCAAGCCTGATCGCCGGGGCGCTGTTTTATCTGGTCAGTTCCACCCTGGCGTTGAGCGCTCTTTTTCTGCTGGCCGAATTGATCGAACGCTCGCGCTCGGCCAACGAACAGCCGTTGGAGGAGGAAATCGAAGCGTTGGCCAAGACGGTGGAGTCCTTGCACCCACCCAAGGGCACCAACCTGGACGATGAGCAAAAAGCCGTGGTCGGTCAGGTGATTCCCTGGACCGTGGCGTTCCTGGGCCTGAGCTTCATTGCCTGTGCGCTGCTGATTATCGGCATGCCGCCGCTATCCGGGTTTATCGGCAAACTCGGCCTGCTCAGCGCCCTGATCAATCCGATGGGGTTGGGCAATTCCGTCGATGCGCCAATCCGCCCCGCCGCCTGGGGGCTGGTGGCGCTGTTGATTCTCTCCGGACTGGCCTCGTTGATCGCGTTTGCGCGGCTCGGCATCCAGCGCTTCTGGACCCCGGAGGAGCGTCCCTCGCCGCTGCTGCGACGCTTCGAGTGCGTGCCGATCTTTATCTTGCTCGGCCTGGCCGTCGGCCTGACCTTCAAGGCCGAGGCGCTGATGCAGTTTACCCAGGACACCGCCATTACTCTCGACAATCCCGAGCACTACGTGATGGCCGTCATGGCCACCCGTCCGGTGCCGAGCCCCGAAGCCAAGGCCACCGCGCTGGAGGTACAACCATGAAGCGCTTGTTCCCGGCCCCGTGGCTGTCACTGGCCTTGGCGGGACTGTGGCTGCTCTTGAACCTGTCCCTCAGCCCCGGAAACCTGCTACTCGGTGTGATCCTGGGGTTTGTGGCGCCGCTGATGATGGCGCCACTGCGACCGTTGCCGATCCGTATCCGCCGCCCCGGGGTGATCATCCGCCTGTTTTTCCTGGTAGGCCGCGACGTGATCGTGTCCAACCTGCAAGTCGCCTGGGGCGTACTGATCTGCGGTTCGCGCCCACCGCGCGGCAGATTCATCAAGATCCCCCTGGATCTGCGGGACGCCAACGGCCTGGCGGCGCTCTCGACGATCACCACGGTGATCCCCGGCACCATCTGGTCGGAATTGGCGCTGGACCGCAGCATCCTGTTGTTGCACGTATTTGACCTGGATGACGAAGTGCAGTTTATCGAACACTTCAAGCGTACCTACGAACGGCCCTTGATGGAGATCTTCGAATGAGTGCCCTGCTCTCCAACGCGATCCTGATCAGCCTGTTTGGGTTTTCCCTGGCGATGATCCTGACCCTGGTGCGCCTGTTCAAGGGCCCATCGGCCCAGGACCGGGTACTGGCGCTGGACTATCTGTACATCCTGGCGATGCTGATGATGCTGGTGCTGGGTATTCGCTACGCCAGTGACACTTACTTTGAAGCGGCGCTGCTGATCGCGCTGTTCGGTTTTGTCGGCTCGTTCGCCCTGGCGAAATTCCTGCTGCGTGGTGAGGTGATCGAATGATCAATGTCAGTGACCTGCCGCTGTGGGTAGAGATCCTGGTGGCAATCCTGCTGGTACTCAGCAGTCTGTTTGCGCTGATTGGCGCGATAGGCTTGTTACGGCTGAAGGACTTTTTCCTGCGCATGCATCCACCTGCACTGGCGTCGACCCTGGGTGCGTGGTGCGTGGCGCTGGCGTCGATTATCTACTTCTCGGCACTCAAGTCCGGGCCGGTACTGCATGGCTGGCTGATTCCGATCCTGCTGTCGATCACCGTACCGGTGACGACGCTGCTGCTGGCGCGCACGGCATTATTCCGCAAGCGCATGGCGGGGGATGACGTGCCGGCGGAGGTCAGCAGCCGCAGGACCGAAGGCGAAGGTTGAGGTCTGTGCTAAGGGGGTGTGGCTCAAGCCCGCCCCCTACGCCCAAGCGACCACCAGCAGCCCTGCCCCCAATACCAGGCACAACGGCGAATAGAAGAACGTATCAAGCCTGGCAAACCGCGACCCACTGACTTTCTTGAAAAAGCCCACCAGTTCCGAATCACCAATCGCCCGCGCAAACATAATCAAGGCAATCGCGCTGATGCCCCATTGCAAGGCTTGATGGCCAACGGGGTCGAAATACAGCCCCGCGCGCAAACACACCAACAGCGCGATCAGCACCAACCCCATAGCCACCAGGAAGCTGGCCAGCGCTGACGGCTTGAACGCCGGGCGCGGCCCACGGGCGAACTCTCCGGGCAGTTGCGGGATCACCGCCGTGCTGCCCCACTTGCCCCCCGCGGCCCAATACACATGCACCATGCTGATAAACGTAAAGACGCCGACAATCCACCTCGCAATAACAAAGCTCATGGCAGGACACCCGTTAAAAAGTCCCAGACAGAATAGTCCCTGTGGAATTTTCTGCAGGCACTTCGTCGGCAGCGAGCCATCTTCTGTGGCAAGGGGGCTTGTCCCCCGCTTGAGCTGCGCAGCAGCCCTCAAACCAGCCGCCGAGGAGCGCCTGATACGCCGCATTCCTCTTTATTGGGGCTGCTGCGCAGCCCAAACGGGGGACAAGCCCCCTCGCCACAGGAGAGTGGTGGGCAGGCGACTTTCTAATAACTGAACGGTATTGGGGCATAGCCCCCATTGGACTGCGCAGCAGTCCTCGTCAACTCATCGTCGCCCATTCAATCGGGCTGTTTCAGGCTGGCCTCGACCTTCTGCGCCACATCTTCGCTCAACCAAGCCTTCCACACCTGCGGATGCTCCTTGAGAAACGCCCGCGCCACTTCACGAGGTGGGGTGTGCTTTTCGCTCATCGTGGCCAACGCCTGATTCAGCGGTTCAATCGGAAAATCGACTTTGGCAAAGAACTCGCTGATCTGCGGATATTGCTGCTGGAACGGCGTGGACACGCCAATGCTCAGTTTCGAGGCCAGGGAGCGCGTCGGTTTCGGGTTGGGGTGATCGGCGTCGGTCAGGGTTTTCCAGGCCTCGGCGTCAAACGGCGGCTCTTCCAGCTGGATCAGTTTGAAGCGTCCCATCAACGGCGTGGGCGACCAGTAGTAAAACAGGATGGGCTTGCCACGACGGATCGATGAGGCAATTTCGGCATCCAGCGCCGCGCCTGAGCCGCTGCGAAAATTCACATAGCTGTCTTCCAGGCCATAGGCCTTGAGCTTCTGCTTGTTGACCACTTCCGAGGTCCAGCCAATGGGACTGTTGAGGAACCGCCCCTTGGTCGGTGCTTCCGGGTCCTTGAACACCTCCTTGTAGCGCTCCAGGTCGTGCACACTGCGCAACTCGGGCGCCAGCGGCTCGATGCCCCTGGCCGGGTCGCCCTTGACTACGTACTCAGGCACCCACCAACCCTCGGTAGCGCCCTTGACCGTATCACCCAGGCCAACCACCTTGCCTTCAGCCTCGGCCTTGACCCACACCGGGCTGCGTCCTGCCCACTCTTCACCGATTACCTGGATATCGTTCTTGGCCAGGGCGGTCTCAAGGGTGATGGTGGTACCTGGCAAGGTGTCGGTGGGCAGGTCGTAGCCCTTCTCGACGATAAATCGCAGAACTTCGGTGATCAGGCTGCCACTTTCCCAGTTCAGGTCGGCAAAATGAATCGGCGCCGGGGCGGCGGATACCGATAATGGCGCGCCCGCCAGTCCCAGGGTCGTCAGGGACGCCAACAACAGCGCTCGAATTCCTTGCATACCTTCACCTCGCGTTCGCATAGCCATGGCGGATGGCTTTGCTGTCACACCGCGAAAGCCTCTGAATACTTGAGTCCACTCAACTGTAGTAGAGGTTCCGAAGAACTTGTTAGAACGCAGTTGTTTACGCCCGATTGTGCAAGCGCTGCAACTCCCGACGCACCATACTGGCGTATTCGGCGGGTCGAAGTTCATACAGTTGGGCGGCCACCCAGCTTAACCAGGCACCCTGCAAGTCGGCTTTACGAGCAAGTAGTTCGGCGGCCTTGGCCTGGGCTTGCGGCAAATTCCGCTGGTGAAATTGCGCCCGGCTTTCACTCATTACTCACTGGCCTTGAACGTTACCAACTCGCCCTTGCGCCATTTGGCAGCCTTGCCGGTCACGGCTTTCAGGGTTTTGCTCAGGCCTTCCTGCAGTTGTTCGCTGGCCGCGAAGACCAGCATGACACTGTGACCCTCCTTGAACACAATCCCCTCACCTTGCGCCGAGGAAACAAAGGCGTAGTCGCCCAAGCCGTAGACGGTCAACTTGATGTCGCGAAACTTGAGTTCGAACTTGCCGCCTTCGCGACTGGGTAATACCGCCGCGCGAAAATGATCGCCCACCTTGAGTTCCAGTCGAGGTTTGTCATCGACCACCAGCGCTGTTTCGGTATCGATTTCGGCAATGTAGATGCCTTCAGGCGTTTGTTCAGTGATGTAAACAAAACGCGATTGAAACTGTTTGACCAACTTTGCGCGCAAATCACCCAGCACGAACAATGCGTGCATATCCAGATTACTGACTGCCAAGGAAACGCCCCCACATCTGAAAAGGCGCTGCCCGCCCAGGCAGGCAGCACGAATAAAGCCACTACGGCACGAAACACCAAACACACTGAAAAAGGTCGCCCCGGCAGCGTCGCAAGACTCAAACAGACGTGCCTGACGGACTTTGTGAAGATCGTCACGCGTTGCAGGAAATCACAGGTTTAACGGCCAGAGAATACTGGACACGCCACTTCAGAGAATAACCCCGTTGAAAACGTATTTTCCGACAGCCAAAACATGCAGAAAACACCTTGGGTGGAACCGGGTGTCGGAGACTGACGACAATATTAAAACAGCAACACGGGTCAAAACCACCCGTAATACTGCAAGCGGATCAGCAAGACAGACCGACAGGAGCTGAACATGCAAAAATTTCAACGCCGACCCGCACCTTGCCACATCCTCTCATCACCGGTGGCTGACGTTGTATTCTACAGCGTGGATATCAACAGCAGGTGCCTGGATTCGGTCTTATATCGAGTTGTTCCGGTGGGCAGAGATTTTTTTCATATCCTGGAAATCCCCAGCGGCCGGATCAAAGGCTTTCGCAGTGGTCACAATCAGGCCTGCGCCCTGGCCAGAGAATTGGAAGCCATTATGTATCGTCCAGTCGACTGAGCCCTGTCAGCAGGACTTTTCGTCACCTTGATCACGTTACTGCGCCCCGCCAAACGCAACAACTGCCATACTGGCCCATCCAATGAAGTTTGCCCCCTCACCGGAGCGGCTTCATCAGCGCAATCATCTCCAAGGGAAGGCCAGACGTGACGGAATTTGATATAGGCGAGTTTTTCATCCATGGCGAGGCCCGGGAAGTAGACGGTGAATTCCAAGCAGTCATCGTGATGCGCGCCAAGCCGCCACTGACCACAGTCACCCTGCATCAGGTAGAAAAAGATCGTTGGTTCAAAACCGTGGAGGCCGCCTCGATCGCGGCAAAAGAAGCCGCCAGCGCACTCAAGGCCGCGGTGGACGCCGGGGCGCTGGCTTCCTGACGATCAAACCGCAACGATTGAGTTGAACTCCGCCGCGCCATAGGTCTCCCAAGCACATCAGTCATCCACTCGTATGGAGAACGCTATGGACACCACCACCCCGACGCTTGAAACCCTGTTCGATCAACTGGGCCTGGATTCCACCCAGGAAGGTATCGAACGGTTTACCGCCGAGCATCGCCTGCCGGATGGCGTAAAACTGATCGAGGCACCCTTCTGGAGCGAGCAACAGGCGAACTTCCTGAAAGAACAGATGCGGGTCGATGCCGAATGGGCGCCGGTGGTCGATGACCTCAACGCACTGCTGCACGACTCCCCCAAACCCTGAGTCAGTCGGCTGCCTGGCCCGCCAGACAGCCTTTAGTCCGTGCTCTTCGCCGCTTGAGGCTTATACCCCAGGCGCAATCCGCCCCAATGCCGGCCGCTGACCATGATCGGTACTGACAGGTCGTGCATCAGTTCGCCGGTGTCGCGGGTATAGGTCTGGAGCAGGACCGCTTGCTGATGGCTGCCACAGCGAATGCCGGTGCGGTCTTCAAACTTGCGCTTGGTTCGGTTGTTCACCGCGTCAACCTGGGCATCCCCAGTCAGCGCCTGGGAAAAGGCTTTGTTGTGGGTCGGCACATACCCCTGCGGCGTACAGGCAATGGCAAAAACCAGGCCTTCATGGCGCGGCAGCAAGGCTTCCTGGATGCCCGGCAACACCTGATCGGTATAAGCGTCGAAACGGCTGTGAAACTTGGCGGGGTGGGTGTCGGGAATCGGTGTGTAGTTGCGGTTGAACAAGTCGTCGAGGCTGATGCGGTTTTGCCGCACATCGGCCTCGAACTGCGCGGCAATCTGGCTGGCTCCTTCACGGGCCAGATCGTAAACACGCTGGTGATACTCATCGAGGCCGACTTCAGCCAGGCGTTCGCTGATGGTTTCGGCCTGTCCCTCCATTTGCACCGCGGCCTGGGCCAACTGCCGGGTTTGCTGGTCGCTGATCGTCAAATCACTGCGCATCTGCTCCACCGCCTGGAACAGGCTGTCGAGCTGGGCACGGTTGGTATCGGTGCCTTGGGCAATCTCGCTGACCTGGCCTTCGACATCAGCCGCCAGCTCAGCGATGCTTTCCAATTGCTCCCCGGCGTGCTCCACCTGCTCTACACCGGCGTGCAAATCCGCCGACAATTGGCGGATTTGCTCGACCACCTGGGCCGTGCGCTGCTGGATATCGGCGACCATGACCCCGACTTCATCCGTCGCGGTGGCCGTGCGTCCGGCCAAGCCCCGTACTTCGTCAGCCACTACCGCAAACCCGCGCCCGTGCTCGCCGGCCCGGGCCGCTTCAATCGCGGCGTTCAAGGCCAACAGGTTGGTTTGGCTGGCGATCGACTGAATCACCAGGGTGACGCGCTGGATTTCTTCGCTGCGCTGGCTCAAAGCCTCGATCAACTGGCGGCTGTCATTGGCACGTTGACTGAGTTGATGCATGCGTGTGATGGATTCACCCAGCACCGTGCGCCCTTCAGTGCTGCGTTGATGGGCTTGAGCCGCGGCATCCAGGGCCTGCCGACTGCGCTCGGCGGTGACCTGCTCGGTGCCGATCATCACTTGCGCGCTGCTGACAATTTGCTGCGCAGCGCCCAACTGCGACTGCAGCCGCGTCGCCAATTGCTTGACCGAAAAGGCCACGCCCGCCGCTGACAACGCATTATGGCTGGTGGTGTAGGACAGATCGCGGGTCAACGTGCCAATGGCATCGTCGGGCACCAGCGGCTTGGCGGCAGGTGCGTGTCTTTTCAGGCGGGGAAGCCAGATCAGCAGCAACGCTACCGGCAGGACTGCATAAATCGATAGGTTGGCAAAGGCCAGGCCCAGCATCAGCAGCACCAAGGCGACACTCTGCAAGAGCGGTGTGAGCCAGCCATGCACGGGGGGCAGCGTTTGCGGCGCCGCCGCGGCGCCCAATAGAGATCCGTCGCCAGCCATGCTTGTCACCCCACTGTTTGTCATTATTGTGCCTGCATTAAACGCCACTACAAGGCCATTATCCATGGTCCTTTAGTGGTAGGGCGTGCAGCCGATCAATAGACGGGGATGACACTAGGAGCGAGCGCGCTCGCTCCTATAGGGATTCAACCGATCAGGCTTGGCGCTGATGCTTGTCGATTTGCTCGTGGCGCTCTTGGGCTTCGATGCAGTACTTGGTGGTCGGGCTGATCAACAGGCGCTTGAGGCCGATCGGCTCGCCACTGTCGTCGCACCAGCCGAAGGAGTCATCACTGATACGACCCAAGGCTTGTTCCAGTTGCGGCAGCATGCGCTGGTCGCGGTCGATGGCATTGACCAGCCAGGTGCGCTCTTCTTCAACCGAAGCCGCGTCAGCCGGGTCAGCCGGGGTATCCAGGCTTTCGATGGCGATGCGGTTCTGCTCAATGCGCTCGTGGTGTTCCACTTTCATGTCTTGCAGCAACTTCTCGAAAAAAGCGTGCTGTTCGGCATTCATGTAGTCATCCGCCGGCATGGCCAGCAACTTTTCCTTTGTCATTGATTTCTCTATAAAAAATACGTGCATTAAGGCTAAAAAGGGAGCGTTCCGGCCGACCCTTGCAGGTCTCGGAAAGGCGCCTTCCATTCCAAGCGCCACCCGGCACTCAATTTACGAGGGGCGGCAGTCTAAGGCCGACTTGAGGGCGCAGCAACTGAAAAGACAGGCAATTTTTTCCAAGATAACCCCCAAAGGCACCAGGACGGGCTTGGCAGATGGTTATCGGAGTGCGTTTATAGCAGGAAATTCCATAAAGCAGCTATAAGCCGCAAGGTGCAAGCGACAAGCTGTAAGGCTCGCCGTACTCACAATGCCGTTCAATTAAGGCTGAAAGTCTCCT
>NZ_JCAXED010000017.1:0-129592 GCF_059758795.1 Pseudomonas sp. GQ91 | reverse complement strand
AGATATCCCTTACCCATAGATATCCATTACCCATAGATATCCCTTAACCACAGATATCCCTTACCCACAGATACCGGCCCTCTCACAGTTGCTGCTGTAACAGCACGCAAAAAAGCCCCGTATCTCGTGATACGGGGCTTTTGACTTAACGTTCGACCAGGCCTGTTACAGCACCGATTGACCGCTCAACGCCAGGTCCAGCAGTTCACGGTTGGCCACCGCGTACATGGCGTAGTCCGTGCCCACCGCAGCACGAATTTCCACCATCATCGCGCGCCAGCGCTCGACCATGCTCATGTTCTGCTCCAGCCACAGGGCCACGCGGGCTTCCATGTTGTCGGGACCATCGGCCATTTGCAGAACCTTGATGGTGATCGCCCGTTGCTGCCAGTCCACATCGTCGCGGAAGGCTTCGCGGGCCTGGGCCTGCCAGTTGTTGCCCACCGGCAGATCGCTGATCTGCTGCAGGTACCATGGCAAGTCCAGGGCGCTGCCCACCGCGAAGTAGGCCTTGGCCACGTCGGCAGCGCTCTGGCCGGTGACGTCGGCGGCTTCGATGATCGGCAACAGTGTGTACAGGTGCGTAGTGCCGGCAACCATGCGCGCCAGCAGCTCCGGTACACCCGCCTCGGTGTAGGCCTGATAACGGTTCTGCCAGCCTTCGCGGGTCGGGCCTTCCAGCAGTTCGTCGAGCTTGAGGCCCAAGGCCGCCAGATGCGGACCGAAGTGCGCGACATCACGCCCTGCATCCTGCTCGTTGCGACGGCTACGCAAGAACCAGCGCGTGGCACGGCGTCCCAGGCGCATCAGCTCATCCATCAACGCCAGTTGCACTTCAGCCGAAACCTGGTGGTCCAGGGCTTCGATCTGACGGAACCAGTGCGGGAGGTGGAAAATGTCACGCACGATCACGTAGGCACCGGCCACGTTCGCCGGGCTCATGCCGGTGGACTCCTTGAGTCGCTGAACGAAGGTGATGCCCATGTGGTTGACCAGGTCGTTGGCGATCTGGGTGCTGACGATCTCGCGCTTGAGGCGATGACGGCGCATGGCGTCGGAGAACTTGGCCACCAGGCTCGGCGGGAACGCGGTCTCCATGTCACGGGTCAGGTAGTCATCATCCGGCACCAGGGAATTGAGCAACGCTTCCTTGAGGTCGATCTTGCTGTAGGAAATCAACACCGACAGCTCTGGACGGGTCAGGCCCTTGCCCGCGGCGATGCGCTCGTTGAGCTGGTCTTCCGACGGCAGGAACTCGATGGCGCGATCCAGCTTGCCACGGCTTTCCAGGTCGCTCATCAGGCGCTTGTATTCAGCGATGCGCTCATAGGCACGACGTGCCGCCAACGACAACGCCTGGGTCTGCTTGTAGTTGTTGCCCAACACCAGGTTGCCGACTTCGTCGGTCATGCTCGCCAGCAACTGGTTGCGTTGCTTGTCGGTCATATCACCGGCCTGCACCACTTCGTTGAGCAGGATCTTGATGTTCACTTCGTGGTCAGAGCAGTCCACGCCACCGGCATTGTCGATGAAGTCAGTGTTGGAACCGCCGCCATTGAGACCGAACTCGACACGCCCCAGTTGCGTCATGCCGAGGTTGCCGCCCTCGCCCACTACCTTGCAGCGCAACTCGTTGCCGTTGACGCGCAAGGCGTCGTTGGCCTTGTCGCCGACATCGGCGTGGCTTTCGGTGCTGGCCTTGACGTACGTACCGATGCCGCCATTCCACAACAGGTCCACCGGCGCCTTGAGCAAGGCATTCAGCAGTTCGGTCGGGGTCAGCTTGTCGGCCTGGATGTCGAAGCGTTCTTTCATCTGTGGCGAGATAGCGATGCTCTTCGCGCTGCGCGAGAAGATACCGCCGCCTTCGGACATGATGCTGCTGTCGTAGTCGGTCCAGGCCGAACGTGGCAGGTCGAACAAGCGCTGGCGCTCGACGAAGCTGGTGGCCGGGTTCGGGTTCGGATCGATGAAGATGTGCAGGTGGTTGAAGGCCGCGACCAGTTGCAGCTTGTCGGACATCAACAAGCCGTTGCCGAACACGTCGCCCGCCATGTCGCCCACGCCGACCACGGTAATGCTGTCTTCCTGGACGTTGATGCCGCGCTCGCGGAAATGGCGCTGCACGCCCACCCACGCGCCTTTGGCGGTAATGCCCATCTTCTTGTGGTCGTAACCTGCAGAACCACCGGAAGCGAACGCGTCGCCCAGCCAGAAACCGTAGTCGATGGCGATGCCGTTGGCGATGTCGGAGAAGGTCGCGGTGCCCTTGTCCGCCGCAACCACCAGGTACGGATCATCGTCGTCATGGCGCACGACGTTGGTGGGCGGCACCAGCGCGCCGTCCTTCAGGTTGTCGGTGATGTCCAACAGACCGGAGATGAAGATGCGGTAGCAGGCAATGCCCTCGGCCGCGATCTCGTCCCGGCTGCCACCCAATGGCAGGCGACGCGGCAGGAAACCGCCCTTGGCGCCCACCGGTACAATCACCGAGTTCTTCACTTGCTGGGCCTTGACCAGGCCCAGGACTTCGGTACGGAAATCTTCTTCACGGTCGGACCAGCGCAGGCCGCCACGAGCGACGGTACCGAAGCGCAGGTGCACGCCTTCGACCCGTGGCGAATAGACGAAGATCTCGAACTTCGGCACCGGCTTGGGCAGCTCGGGAATCGCGTGCGGGTTGAATTTGAAGCTGAAGTACGACTTGTTCTGACCGTTGGCATCCGTCTGGTAGAAGTTGGTGCGCAAGGTCGCTTTGATCAGGTCCAGATAGCGACGCAGGATACGGTCTTCGTTGAGCACCTGAACATCGTCCAGGGCGCTCAGGATGGCCTGTTCCAGGCGCTGTTGCTTGTCTTCCAGATCGTCACTGGTGAGCTTGCGCGCCAGATAGAAGCGGGTCTTGAACAACCGGGTCAACTCGCGGGCGATATCGGTGTGGTTGTTCAGGGTACCGGCGATGTAACCCAGGTCGAAGCCCAGGCGGATCTGCTTGAGGTAGCGGGCATAGGCACGCAACAGCGCCACGTCGCGCCATGGCAGGCCGGCGGTCAGCACCAGGCGATTGAACGCATCGTTCTCGGCATCGCCATTGACGATATGCACAAACGCGTCCTGCAGCGTGTCATTGAGCTGCTGGATATCGAGGTTCAGGCCTTCGGCGGCGGTGAACGCAAAGTCATGGATCCAGAACTCGCGGCCATTGGCGTGGCGCAGGCGGTACGGGAATTCTCCCAGTACGCGCAAACCGAGGTTTTCCAGGATCGGCAACACGTCGGACAGCGCCAGCGGCGTGTCAGCGTGATACAGCTTGCAGTGCAACTCTTGCTGGCCGGTCACATGCCCCAGCGGCTGATAGAAGCTCATCACCAGCGGCTTGGCTTCGGTCAGGTTCAACAGGTGCTGCATATCGACCACGGCCGAGTGCGCCGCGAAGCGCTCGCGGTAACCGGCGGGGAAACCTTTCGGGAAATCCGCCAGCACGTTGGTGCCATGGGCTTCGCCAAAACTCTCGACCACCAGGCTGGCGTAGTCGTCCTGCCAGCTGCGGCAAGCCTGCACCACTTCTTTTTCCAGCAACAGCGGATCGATATCCAGGCGGTTCTTCGGATCGACCCGCAGAATCAGTTGCACACGCGCCAGCACGGATTCGGAGAAGAAGGTCCAGAACTCGCAATCCGATGCTTTCAGGCGATCCATCAGCACTTGCTGGATCTTCTGGCGCACTTCGGTGGAGTAGATATCACGCGGCACGTAGGCCAGGCAGTAGCAGAAGCGGCCGTACGGGTCTTTGCGCAGGAACACGCGGATCTTGTTGCGCTCCTGGATCTGCACGATCGACATCACGGTGCTGAACAACTCGTCCACCGGGGTCTGGAACAGGTCGTCACGGGGCAGCACTTCGACGACCTGAGCCAGCTCCTTGCCCAGGTGCGCCTTGGCCTGGAAGCCCGAACGGCGCTCGATTTCCGCAACCTTGCGACGGATATACGGGATGACTCGCACGCTTTCGCCATACACCGAAGAGGTGTAGAGGCCCATGAAGCGGCATTCCTTGATGACCTTGCCGTCGGCGTCGATCTGACGGATCGACACATAGTCAGGATAAGCCGGACGGTGCACGCGGCTTGGGTGCGCCGCCTTGGCGAACGACAGCACGGTCGGTTCTTGCAGGTAGTTGACAGCGTAGTCTTCGATGCGCAGGTCATCGGCGGTGAGGCCGGCGCGCAACAGTTTGGTCAGACCGAGGAAGGAGCTGCTGTCATATTCGATATGACCGCCACCCTGCTCGTCACGTACCACAAATTCTTCATAGCCAAGGAAGGTGAAGTGGTTGCCCACCAGCCATTCCAGGAAACTCTTGATCTCGGCCTTTTCGTCGCCTTCGATGGCAAACTGACTGTTGTCGATCCCCACCAGCAGGTCCTGGACCTTGGCTTTCATCGGTTCGAAATCAGCCACGGCGACGCGCACTTCACCCAGTACCTGCTCGAGTTCCTTGCTCAGGACATTCAGCTCGGCGGCGTTGGCGCAGCGATCGATCTCCAGGTACATCAGCGATTCTTGTTCGACACCCTCGCCAACGGTGCCCTTGGGCAGGACTTCCAGCAACTCGCCCTTATTGCCACGGCGTACGCTGAGTACGGTGGTTTGCAAGGTATGGATGCTGTAGCCGCGGCGGTTCAGCTCGGTGCGCACCGAATCCACCAGGAAAGGCAGGTCGTGGTGCAGCACTTCGACCGCGGTGTGGGTCGACTGCCAGCCGTGGCGTTCGTAATCAGGATTGTAGACCCGCACTTGCGACTGGGTGTGATCAAAGCGCTCAAGCAGGCGCCAGGCAGACAGGGTGCAACCAGCCAGGTCGGACATTCGACGCTGGGTCAGTTCATCCAGGGAAATGATGCCGAAGAATTGCTCAGCGAACAGCGCCACTTGTGGCAGTGCCTGTTCACTGATGTGCTGCGCCAGTGCCGCTTGCAGTTGATGCTGGAAGTCGGCCTTGCTGGCTGCGGTGAAGAACGCCATCTGTGGTACTCCGCTTGGGCTTGTTATTGATGGAAGCGTCGCGTGTTATCCCCTTGCGGGGAGACCGCCATCTCTGTTCGGGTTCTACCATAACGAATTCAGAGTGACAGGTGGGTGAAGCTGGACAAGACCATCGGGTCACATTCAACTTCCACTGGATGCATGCCTGCGGACGACGGAACGACGGGCAGGTCAGAGTCTCGCTAGCGACACATCCGTTGCGCAGCTTAGCGAGTGTGGGAAGTTGACTGCTTGCGATGCTGCGACATATTCGGTCATCGGCACGCTACCTTCGGGTTGCAACTTGTGCAACCCCTTTCAACCCAACTGAAAAACCGCTTCTTTTGCGCCCGCAAGCCCCGAAAGTGACTGGCGCGAGATCTCTGGTCATGCCTGAACCCTGGCACGCAACGCTGCACAAAAGTTGCGGCAATGGCACAATTGCCCGGCAGCGCCCTCCCCCAGACAGGATTCCCCATGCAATTGACCACCGCCCACCTGATCGTGAACCCGTGCGATGACGAAGAAGACAACATGGCCATGCTCTGCTGCCACGGCGACAACGGCGAGATGTTCATGCTGACGCGTTATCCGGATGAGGATGAGGTGGAACTGACGTGGGACTACGAGCCCTCCACGCTTGATGGGTTGAAGGTCACGCTGAGTGCATCGACGCTGCTGATCGAACTGGCGGCGGGCGATGCCGATGCGCTGGGTGGCAAGGATCATCTGCAGATCAGTCACGCGACCGCCGCGTCAGACCTGGCCGAGGTGGAACAAACCCTGCAGAACATTCTCACGGGCACCGGCACCTATATCCGCGCCTAAAACGCCGCAAATCCCTGTAGGAGCGAGCTTACTCGCGAAGGCCGGCAACGATGACGCAGGAAGTCTGGCACCCCGAGGTGTTCTCCGGTTTTTCACGAGCAAGCTCGCTCTTCCATAAACCTCCTGCAAGGTTTTCAAAAAATACCCCGCGCGCCGTTAGTCGCCGGCCCCCTCGATGGATTAAAGTAAGCCCCCCAGGCCTTGGGGTTTTCACAATTCCCAGGCTCATCTTTCCAGGAACCGTCATCGATGGAACATCGTGAAGCGCTGCTTGCGCTGCGAACCTTTCTTTCAACGCAGATCCTCGGCCAGGAAAAACTCATCGAGCGCTTGCTCATTGCCCTGCTCGCCGACGGCCACATGCTGGTTGAAGGGGCTCCCGGCCTGGCCAAGACCAAAGCCATCAAGGAGCTGGCCGAAGGGATCGAAGCACAGTTCCATCGCATCCAGTTCACCCCCGACCTGCTGCCCGCCGACATCACCGGCACCGAGATCTATCGCCCGGAAACCGGCAGTTTCGTGTTTCAGCAAGGCCCCATCTTCCACAACCTGGTGCTGGCGGATGAAATCAACCGCGCACCGGCCAAGGTGCAGTCGGCCTTGCTGGAGGCCATGGCCGAGCGCCAGGTCAGCGTCGGGCGCAGTACCTACGAGCTGTCGCCGCTGTTCCTGGTGATGGCCACGCAAAACCCGATCGAGCAGGAAGGCACCTATCCGCTGCCCGAGGCCCAACTCGACCGGTTCCTGATGCACGTCAAGATCGGTTTCCCCGACGCCGCGGTCGAACGCCGGATCCTGCAGCAGGCGCGTGGCGAAGCCCTCAACGGTGAAACCAAGCCCGAGCGCCGGGTCAGCCAGCAGGCGATCTTTGCCGCGCGCAAGGAAATCCTCGGGTTGTACATGGCCGACGCCGTGGAGGAATATCTGGTGCAGTTGGTGATGGCCACCCGGACCCCGGCCAAGTTCGATGCGGAAATGGCCGAATGGATCGCCTATGGCGCCAGTCCTCGAGGCTCGATTGCGCTCGATCGCTGTGCCCGCGCCCACGCCTGGCTGGCCGGGCGCGACTTTGTCAGCCCGGAAGATATCCAGGCGGTGCTGTTCGATGTGCTGCGCCATCGCATCATTCTATCGTTCGAGGCCGAAGCCGCCGGCATTGACCAGGACCGAGTGGTGCAACGCATTCTCGACGTCGTAGCCGTCGCTTGAACCCCATGAGCGCTGACGAATCCGGTATCCGCGTGACCCTGGGCGAATTGATCGAGATGCGTCATCGCGTACGGGAAGTGCAGCTCTTTTCCACGCCAAGCCAGCGCAGCCCGTTGATCGGCTTGCATCACTCGAAATTGCGCGGACGTGGGGTCGACTTCGATCAGGTTCGGGTCTATCAGGCCGGCGACGACGTACGCACCATTGACTGGCGCGTGACCGCCCGCACCCAGGAACCCCATACCAAGTTGTTTCATGAGGAGCGCGAACGGCCGATTTTCATCATGGTGGAGCAAAGCCGCCGGCTGTTTTTCGGCTCCGGGCAGATGTTCAAGTCGGTACTCGCGGCGCAGGCGGCAAGCCTGATCGGCTGGGCGGCGCTGGGGCATAACGACCGGGTCGGCGGGCTGGTATTCGGCGACAACGAGCACTACGAAATCAAGCCCCGGCGCAGCAAGCAGAGCTTGCTGCAACTGCTCAACCGCCTGGTGCGGGTCAACCAGGGCCTCAGCACCGAAGGCCAGCCGGAAGCCGATGCCCTCGGCATGGCCCTGCGCCGTGGTCGCGAAGTGCTGCGGCCCGGCAGCCTGGTGATCGTGATCTGCGACGAACGCGCCCTCACTGAAGGTGCCGAACAACAACTGAGTCTACTCTCACGCCATTGCGATCTGCTGCTGTTGCCGGTTTCCGACCCGCTGGATCATGCCCTGCCCGCCGCCGGCTTGTTGCGTTTCGCCGAACGTGGCGCGCAGCTGGAACTGGACACCTTGAACTTCGATCTGCGCCAGGCCTACAAGGCTCAGTCCGAAGCCCGCATCACCCGCTGGGAACTACTCGCGCAAAAACTGCGGGTGCTGCTGATGCCGTTGAGCACCCAGAGCGAAATGGTCGAGCAACTGCGCGAATACCTCAACCCGCAACGCCCGGTCAAAAAACCATGAGCAGCCTGGATCAACTGCAACCGCTGATTGCCCCGCCGGCCATCGGTTTCTGGCCACCCGCAGCGGGCTGGTGGCTGTTGCTGCTGATGATTCCGCTGGTTGTCTGGGGCGCCTGGTCGCTGCGCCGCTTCCTGCCCGCCAAACGCCCGTTGGCGCGTGACGAGCAGCCGCTGGACCCGTTGCGTATCGCCGCCCTCGCGGAACTGGCGCGAATGCCCAAACCTTACGATGGCGCTCCCGCCGGCGCCTGGCTGCAACAGTTGAACGGCCTGCTCAAGCGCCTGTGCCGCAACGACTACCCTTACAGCCAGAGCCACACCCTCAATGGCCGTAAATGGCTGGCCTTTCTCGACAACCGCTGCCCGGCCGCGGGCCTGACCCGCTGGATGGTGCTGGTGGAAGGCGCCTACAAACCCGAATGCAAACTCGATGACAAGGCCATCGCCGGCCTGACTCAAGCCGTCGACACCTGGATTCGCAAACATGTTTGAGTTCGCCTGGCCGTGGATCTTTGCCTTGTTGCCGTTGCCATGGTTGATGCGGGTTGTCCTGCCGGCCGCCGACAGCGGTGAACCCGCGCTGAAAGTCAGCTTCCTCGGCGACCTGGAAAGCCTGGCGCGTCGTCGGGCACGGGTCAGCCTGCCCGGCTGGCGCCAACAGGCGCCATTCGTGGTCCTGTGGCTGCTGCTGTTGACCGCCGCTGCCCGTCCTGAGTGGCTCGGAGAACCCTTGCCGATTGCCGCCAGCGGGCGTGACCTGTTGGTGGCGGTCGATGTGTCCGGATCCATGGATTTCCCCGACATGCAATGGCAGGACGAAGACGTCAGCCGCCTGAGCCTGGTCAAACACCTGCTCGGCGACTTTCTGGAAGGCCGCGAAGGTGACCGCGTGGGCCTGATCCTGTTTGGCAGCCAGGCTTATCTCCAGGCACCGCTGACGTTTGACCGACGCACCGTGCGCACCTGGCTGGATGAGGCGCGCATTGGCATCGCCGGAAAAAACACGGCCATCGGCGATGCCATCGGCCTGGCCCTGAAGCGCCTGCGCCAACGGCCGGCACACAGCCGGGTGCTGATCCTGGTGACCGACGGCGCCAACAACGGTGGCGAAATCTACCCGCTGACCGCCGCCCGCCTGTCCGCCGAAGAAGGTGTGAAGATCTACCCCATTGGCATTGGCGCCACCCCTGAACAGACTGGCACCTCGGGCATGCTCGGCTTGAACCCGAGCCTGGACCTCGATGAACCGGCGCTCAAGGCAATTGCCGAAGCCACCGGCGGTCGCTACTTCCGTGCCCACGACGGCGAAGAACTCGAAGCCATCAAGGAAACCCTCGACCAGCTCGAGCCCGTCACCCAGCAACCGACCCGCGCCCGCGCGGCCCAGGCGCTCTACAGCGGCCCACTGGGCCTGGCATTGATCCTCAGCGTGCTGTTGGTGATTCAGGAGCGCTGGCCGAACAACGCATTGCAACGCCTGTTCAACCGGCTCACGACCAAAGCGCAGTTTCTGCAACAACATCCACAATGGCGTCAACGCCTCAACCGCCTGCGTTTGCGGAGGCGTCGATGATCGCGCTATGGCCGCACTGGTTTCGCCCGTGGTGGCTGTTATTGCTGCCGTTGCTCGGCTGGCTACTGTGGCAACTGTGGCATCGACAGAAACGCGCCGGGCGCTGGCAAATGATCCTGCCTCGGGCTTTCCATGCCACATTGCTCAGTGGCGGCAATGGCCGTGAAAGTAAATCGCCGTGGTTGCTCCTGGGCCTGGCCTGGCTGTTGGCGGTAGTGGCGTTGCTCGGCCCAAGCTGGCAGCGGGTCGAACAAATCAGCCAGAAGCCCGCCGACCCGCTGGTGGTACTGCTGGAACTGACCCCCGAAATGCTCGCCACCGACAGCCCGCCCAATCGCCTGGAGCAGGCACGGCGCAAGCTGTTCGACCTGCTTCAGGCGCGCAGCGATGCGCAAACCGCGATTGTCGTGTACGCCGGCAGCGCGCATGTCCTGGTGCCGCTGTCCGACGACCTGGCCACTAGCCGCAACCTGCTGGAAGCCCTGCGCCCATCCCTGATGCCCGAGACGGGCCACCGCGCCGACCTGGCCGTCGAGAAAGCCCTGGACTTGCTCAAACATGGCGGCCTTGGCCAAGGTCGCTTGCTGCTGATTGGCTCATCGCTGTCCAAGCCGGAGCGCCAGAGCATTCGCCTGCTGCTGCAAGGCCAGGCGCCAAGCCTGTCGATCCTCGGCATCGGCAGCCGCGAAGGCACACCGGTGACTCAAGAAAACGGTGAGTTCCTCAAAGACGCACACGGCGCCATCCTCGTGCCACGCCTCGACAGCCCACCCCTCAAGGCATTTGCCAGCGAGATGGGCGGCCGTTATCGCCAGGCCCGCCTGGACGATCGAGACCTGCGCGGCCTCGGGTTGTTGGACGGCCCGCAAAATCTGCGCAAGGATGGTCAGCTGTTGCAACTGGACACGTGGGCCGATCAAGGGTACTGGCTGCTTCTGCCACTGTTGCTGCTTGCCGCCTGTGCCGGGCGTCGTGGCTGGTTGTTCTGCTTGCCGCTGCTGTTATTGGGGGCGCCGCAACCGAGCTATGCCTTTGACTTTCAGGACTTGTGGCTGCGCCCAGACCAACAGGGCCAATACCTGCTCAAGCACAAACGCCCCGCGGAGGCCGCCGAGCATTTCGAAAATGCGCAATGGCAAGGCGTGGCGCTGTATGAAGCGGGAAACTATGGCGAAGCGGCCAAACGTTTCGCCGAAGGCAGCGACGCGTATTCCCACTACAATCGCGGTAACGCACTGGCCAAGTCCGGAGCGCTGGAGGCCGCGCTAGACGCCTACGAGCAGGCGCTTGAGGCCCAGCCCGACCTGCAACCGGCCCTGAAAAACAAGGCCCTGGTGGAAAAGCTGCTGGAGGAAGAACCCGAGGTGCCGACGCCCGCCGAGAACGAGGGTGACGAATCCACCCAACCCGGCCAAACTGCGCAGCCTGGTGACAGCGGCCAGCCCGCA
Source organism: Pseudomonas sp. GQ91 (assembly GCF_059758795.1). Classification (NCBI taxonomy): domain Bacteria; kingdom Pseudomonadati; phylum Pseudomonadota; class Gammaproteobacteria; order Pseudomonadales; family Pseudomonadaceae; genus Pseudomonas; species Pseudomonas sp. GQ91. Next base: position 118,569 of record NZ_JCAXED010000017.1, on the reverse strand, counting down.
GGCAGCAGCGAACATGCACCCCAGGGTGACGCACAGGCGAGTACAGACGAGACACAAACCGACGCCTCAGCGCCCACGGACAGCCACGAGGTCCCCGGCAGCGAACTCGATGATCAACAGACCACCACCCCGCCCTTGCGCCCGGCGGGCGACGGCCTTGACGATGAGCACCGCCAGGCCATGGAGCAATGGCTGCGACAGATCCCGGACAACCCCGGCGAGCTGCTGCGACGCAAATTCTGGTACGAACAGCAACAACATCAGGACAAGATTCGATGAACCGCTGTACTTCCGCTGTTCTTGTGCTCGCGATGTGGGCCTGCCAATCCCCGGCAGCCGACCTCATTGCCAGCGTCGACCGCAGCCAGCTGAATGCCGGAGAAACGGTAGAGCTGACGCTGGAGTCGAATGACGCCACCCAGTTCGGCAAACCCGATCTGGCGCCCCTGGAAGCGCAATTCGAAGTACGTGGAACCCGCCAGATCAACCAGCTCACGACCCTGGACGGTGACAATCACGCCACGACCCGCTGGATCATTACCCTGCTGCCCAAACAAAGTGGCAGCGTGATCATCCCGTCATTGCAATTGGGCATGCTCAAGACCCAGCCGATCAACCTGCAAATCCTCGCGACGCTGAATCAACCGGAGACTGCCAACACGCTGGCGCCGGTGTTCATCGAGACCAGCCTCGACCAGGACACGGTATATGTCCAGGCCCAGGCCCTGCTGACGGTGCGCATTTACCATTCAGTGGCGATGTACGACGACAGCAGTCTGACGCCGCTGCAACTGTCCGATGCCCGCGTCGAACAACTCGGTGATGCGCGCACCTACGAAAAGGTCATCAACGGCGTGCGCCATGGCGTGATCGAGATGCGCTACGGAATCTACCCGCAACACAGCGGCCAATTGCTGATTCCCGCCCAGGTATTCAGCGCGACCATGGTCGAACCGCGCCCTGCCGAGGACGCCACGCCCCAGGGCCCGAAACCGGGCAAGCTGCTGCATGTCAGCTCCACCGCAATCCCGCTGGCGGTCAAAGCCAAACCCGCGCTCTATCCAGCGGATGCCGCCTGGCTACCCGCCAGCAGCTTGAGCCTGAGTGAAAGCTGGAACCCGGAGCCGGATCACGTCCAGGTCGGCGACTCCCTGACCCGCAGCCTGACCCTCAAGGCCGAAGGTCTTGCCAGCGCCCAGTTACCTGCGCTGCCGAGCACTGAAGTCAATGGCCTACGCCGCTACCCGGACCAGCCAGTCCTGAGTAATCAGAACGGCGAGCGCGGCGTGATCGGCAGCCGTGAAGACCGTGAAGCCCTGGTGCCCAATCGCGCCGGCAGCGTGGAACTGCCAGCGGTGGAAGTGGTGTGGTGGAACACCCATGAAGACCACCTGGAACGCACCAGCCTGCCGGCCCGCACCCTGCAAGTGGCGAATAACCCTAGCCTGGTGGTGGACACCCCGGCCACGCCCATCATCATTACCGCGCCCGATGATGAACGGCTGTGGATCTGGCAGCTCAGCAGTCTGTTCCTCGGCCTCACCACGCTGCTGGGTTTTGGCCTGTGGTGGCGTGCGCGCACGCAACCAGCGGTACTGCGCGCCGCGCAGACGGGCCCGAGCCCAAGGACGCTGCTGGATGACTTGAAGCGCGCGAGCCAGGCCAACGATCCTCAGGCCACGCGTCAAGCACTGGATGCCTGGGCCAGGCAGCAACCGGAAACCCTGGCGGACATGGCAGCGCGGTTTGTGCCGTTGTCCGATGCGTTGGATGGCTTGAACGGGGCGCTGTATAGCGAGACCGGGCAGTTTTGGCAGGGCGAGGAAATATGGCGGGCGGTGAAGGCAATTCCGATGGCGGAACGCGAACAGGATCCCGGCTCGGATAACGGCGGGTTGCCGCCGCTGTACCCGAAGTAAGCGCACCGGGCAGCCTCCCCCTCACCCTAGCCCTCTCCCCAAGGGGCGAGGGGACTGACCGAGGGATATTGGCGGTTTACATCGACCTGACCGTGCAGCTTTGAATCCATAACCGACTGGAGCCCCAGGTCGCACATTTTCTGATTACACCTAGGTAAGTCCCCTCGCCCCTTTGGCGAGAGGACTGGCCGAGGGATATTGGCGGTTGCATCGACCTGAACCTGCAGCGTTGAATCCATAATCGACTGGGTCTCCCAGGTCGCAAACTTTCTGATTACACCTAGGTAAGTCCCCTCGCCCCGTTGGCGAGAGGACTGGCCGAGGGATATTGGCGGTTGCATCGACCTGAACCTGCAGCGTTGAATCCATAATCGACTGGGTCTCCCAGGTCGCAAACTTTCTGATTACACATAGGTAAGTCCCCTCGCCCCTTTGGCGAGAGGACTGGCCGAGGGATATTGGCGGTTTACATCGACCTGACCGTGCAGCGTTGAATCCATAATCAACTGGGTCTCCCAGGTCGCAAACTTTCTGATTACACATAGGCAAGTCCCCTCGCCCCTTTGGGGAGAGGGTTAGGGTGAGGGGTGTTTCTCAAGCCAAATAAGGCCAGCAATCCACATCCCTTTAATTCGCAGGACTTTTCCTAGACAATCCTCCGGTCTTGCGCCTGCTTCAATCACTGGCTAGCCTTCGCTCCGTCGCTGCACATCAGCGATCGGGTGTGAGAACCCGTGAACCAGTAGGCGTCAATCGCCACAACCGTCTGCAACATGCTCTATGGCGGCTGTGTGTGGGCAGACTTCGGTCTGGCCGGGTCCTACTGTCCGGTTTTCTCACCCCGCACATAGCTGCCACCTGTTGTCGTGTGAGATCGGCATCAGGATGGTTCCCCACCCAGTAGGAGCTTTAATCCATGAGCAAAATCGTCCCCGACCCGCCCTTCCCTCCGCTGTTCATCACCCACCCAGACCTGAGTCTGGAAGACGCCATGGCGAGCATTTGCGCGCTGCTGCGCTGTGCGGCCAGCACGGCAACCGAGTCAGCAGAAGGCCTGACCCACGCACACCGCGACATGGCCTGCGCCACCGCGTACCTGATCGACATGGCCCAAACGCTCAGCGAGCGGGTGCTCGACTGTCTGCAAGCACGAAAATGACCTGGACGCTTTGCCTGCACGGGTGCAAACGTGCGGGCTTTTACAGGTAAACTCCCCCTCTTTTCAGATTCTCCACGGAGTTCGCCTTGCGTCTGTTCCACACCTCCGACTGGCACCTGGGGCAAAACCTCCACGGCCAGGAACGCGACTTCGAACATGCCTGTTTCCTCGACTGGCTGCTGGCCCAACTCCAGCAGCAGCGCCCCGACGTGCTGCTGATCGCCGGCGATATCTTCGACACCGTCAACCCGCCGCTCAAGGCGCAGGAACGTCTGTACGACTTCATCATCAGCGCCCACGAACAAAACCCCGACCTGACCATTGTGATGATCGCCGGCAATCACGACTCCGGTTCACGCATCGAATTGCCCGCCCCCTTGATGCGCCGCTTGCGCACCCATGCACTGGGGCGGGTGCTGTGGCTCGATGACGGACACCTGGATGTCGCGCGCTTGCTGATTCCACTCCCCGACAAGAGCGGTGCCGTGGTGGGCTGGTGCCTGGCGCTGCCATTCCTGCGGCCGGCGGAAGTCACTGGCGCGCAGTTGGGCGACGATTATCTGCGCGGAATCGGCCAGGTGCATGAATGGCTGATCGCCGCCGCCAATGCCAAGCGCCAGCCCGGCCAGGCGCTGGTCGCCATCAGTCATGCACACATGGCCGGCGGCTCGGTCTCGGAAGACTCCGAACGCAGCCTGATCATCGGCAATGCCGAGGCGCTGCCGGCCAGCCTGTTCGATGCGAGCGTGAGTTATGTCGCCCTGGGGCATTTGCACAAGCCACAACGGGTGAATGGCGAAGAGCGGATTCGCTACTGCGGCTCGCCGATTCCACTGTCATTTTCCGAAATCGGCTACCAGCACCAGATTCTCGATGTGCAATTGGACGGCGAAACCCTGGTCAGCGTCGAGACACGCCTGATCCCCCGCGCCGTCAACCTGCAGCGCCTCGACGCCGAGCCGCTGGCCGAGATTCTCAAGCAACTGGCGGACTTGCCCGATGTCGACCTGCTGGCGGAAACCCAGCGCCAGCCGTGGCTGGAAGTGCGGGTGCGGCTCGACGAACCGCAGCCCGACCTGCGCCAGCAAGTGGAAAACGCCCTGCAAGGCAAGGCCGTGCGACTGGTGCGGATTGCCGCCGAATACGCCGGTACCGGTCGCGACGAGGACAACACCCCAGACCAGTTGATCGAGCTGGACCAACTCACGCCCCAGGAATTGTTCAGCCGCGCCTGGCTGGAGAACTACGGTAATGAAGTCGACGAACAGACCTTGAAGGATTTCGCCGTGCTGCTCCAGGAAGTGCAACAGGAGGCAGAACAGCCATGAAAATCCTCGCCATCCGCCTGAAAAACCTGGCCTCGCTGGCCGGCCCGTTTGAGATCGACTTCACCGCCGCCCCCCTGGCCAGCGCCGGGCTGTTTGCGATTACCGGCCCGACCGGCGCCGGCAAAAGCACCTTGCTCGACGCGCTGTGCCTGGCGCTGTTTGGCGCAGTACCACGGTTGGGAGACACCGGCCAGGCGAAAATGCCCGACGCCGACAGCGATATTTCCATTGGCGATCCGCGCACCCTGATTCGTCGCGGCACCGGTGGCGGCTATGCCGAAGTGGATTTCGTCGGTGTCAGCGGCCGTCGCTACCGTGCCCGCTGGGAGGCCAACCGCGCACGGGACAAGGCCAGCGGCAAACTGCAAAACAGCCGGCAAAGCCTGATTGACCTGGACAGCGAGCAACTGCTGGCCAGTCAGAAAACCGAATACAAGACCCAACTGGAACTGGCGCTGGGTTTGAATTTCGAACAGTTCACCCGCGCCGTACTGTTGGCGCAAAGTGAGTTCAGCGCATTCCTCAAGGCCAACGACAACGAGCGCAGCGAACTGCTGGAAAAGCTCACCGACACTGCGCTCTACACGCAGTTGGGGCGCCGCGCCTTCGATAAGGCCAAGGATGCCAAGGAAGCGCACAAGCTGTTGCAGGACCAGGCCACCGGCGTCACCCCGCTGGCCGTCGAAGCCCGTGCCGAGCTGGACGCGCAGTTGGACGAAGCTCAGCAACAGCTCAAGACCCACCAGGCTCAGCTCAAGCAGTTGGAACTGCAACACACCTGGCTCAAGGCGTTGCGCGAATGGCAAGCACGCCAGCACAGCGCGCTCGAACAACTGCAACAGGCCGAACGGGATTGGCAAGGCCAGGCACAGCAACGCCTGGACATGAGCCGCCTGGAACAGCTGGCACCGCAGCGTCATCATTTCGCGCGCCAGGCCGAGCTGGCCCATCAGTTGCCACCGCTGCGGGTGCAGATCCGCCAGCACCTTGAGCAAGAGGCGTCGCTGCACGCACGCCAGGCGCAATTGCAACAGCAACAAGGCAACGCCCAAAACGCCTTGAGCGACGCCTTGAAACAGCAAACCGAGGCCGTGCCGCTGCTGCGCCAGGCATTCGAGGAACACAGCACCCTCGCTCGCCTGACCCGCGACCTGAGCCAGAGCGGCGAACAGAAGCTGCTCAGTGAAAAAGCCTGTACCGAAGGCCAGGCCACCCTGGGTGCCCTTCACGAACGCCAACAGCACGTCGCCGCCCGTTTGCAGCAATTAGCCGCGCAACTTGAGCAGAGCGCCACGCTGGCGCCATTGGGCGAGGCCTGGAACGCTTACCGCGACCGTCTGCAACAGTTGATGCTGATCGGCAATCGCCTCAACCAAGGCCAGGCCGAACTGCCCACGCTGGAACAACAGGCGGCACTCGCCCAGGATCAATGGACGCAACAGCGCAGCGCCCTGGACCTGCTCTATCAGGAGGCGGGCGCGGAACCCCATGCGGTCGCCGAACAGATCCAGTTGCTCGATAGCTTGCTCAAAGACAATCGCAAGCAACAGCGTGCCTTTGAAGACCTGGCACGGTTGTGGGACAGCCAGCAACAGCTGGAGCAGCGCACTCAGGAACTGGCGGACAAACAGGCCACGGTCCAGCAACAACGCGAACAATTGAACCAGGCAGGCCTGCAAACCAAGGCAGAGCTGAGCGTCGCCGAACAAACCCTGACCGTCACCCGACAACTGCTGGAACGCCAACGCCTGGCCCGTAGCGCCAGCGTCGAAGAGCTGCGCACACAGTTGCAGGACGACCAGCCCTGCCCGGTCTGCGGAAGCGTCGAGCATCCCTATCATCAGCCCGAAGCCCTGCTGCAGAGCCTGACGCGGCACGATGAAAGCGAAGAAGCCAACGCGCAGGCGGCCGTCGACCGCCTCAAGGAAAAACTGACCGAATTGCGGGCCGATGTCGGCGGGCTGATCGCCCAGCAAAAAGAATTCCTGATACAGCAGGAACACCTGAGTAGCCAGCTGCAGGCGCTGGCGCCCACTCTGGCAGCCCATCCACTGTCGACCGCACTCTTCAATCAGGACGCCGCCAGACGCGGCGCGTGGCTGAGCCAGCAGTTGAGCCAGCTCACCCAGAGCATCAGCCAGGATGAGCAGCGCCAAGGCGCCCTGCTCAACCTGCAACAAAACGCCGGCCGCCTGCAGCAACAACTGCAAGCCGCCCAGGAGGCGAGCCAACTGGCCCGCCAGCGCTTGGTGGACCAGCAACGCGAACTGGGCAACGACCGCGAGCGCCTGGAAGAGGAACTCAATGGCTTTTCCGAGCTGCTGCCGGCGCAGATCCTTGAAGGTCTGCGGCGTGAGCCTGCGGCCACGTTCATGCAGCTTGATCAACAGATCAGTCAGCGCCTGGAACAGGTGGGCCAACAGCGTGAAGAGCTGGCCGAACACCAGCAGCGCCAGCAAACCATCGAGAAAGAACTGGACCGGCAACAGCACCGCCAGCAGCAATTGGAGGTGTCGCAACAGCAATTCATCGAACTAAGCAACCAGCAGCAAGCCGCCCAGGCCCGGCTGAGTGAACTGCTGGGCAAGCACACCAGCGCCGAGCAATGGCAGCAGCAACTCGAGATGGCCGTCGAGCACGCTCGCAGCAGCGAAGCCCAGGCCAGCCAAGCGTTGCAAGACACGCGAGACCAACTGATCCAACTGGCCGCCGACCTCAAGGCCCGGCAAGCACACCAGCACGCCCTGGAAACCGAGCAACAGGCACTCGCGCTTCGCCTGGGCGACTGGCGCGCCTTGCACCCCGACCTCGACGACGCAAGCCTCGCCCAGCTGTTGAGTGTCGATGACCAGCAAGCCAGTGCGCTGCGGCAGCAGTTGCAACACAGCGAAAAAGCCGTCGAGCAAGCCAAGGTGCTATTGCAAGAACGCGACCAGCGGCTCAAGGATCACCAGGCCCTGCACAACGGCAACCTGGAGGCCGAGCAGTTGGACAGTGCACTGGCCGAACTCAACCGCCAGTTGAACGCGGGCGAAAACAACTGCGCCGAACTGCGCGCCCGTCAAGCCGAGGATCAGCGCCGTCAAGACGCCAACCAGGCCCTGGCGCTGGCGATCGACAAGGCGTATGACGAGTGGCAGCGCTGGGCCCGCCTGAATGCGCTGATCGGCTCGGCCACCGGCGATACGTTCCGCAAGATCGCCCAGGCCTACAATCTTGATTTGCTGGTGCACCATGCCAACGTGCAACTGCGCCAACTGGTGCGACGCTACCGCCTCAAGCGCGGGGGCAGCATGCTGGGGTTGCTGGTGCTGGACACGGAAATGGGGGATGAGCTGCGCTCGGTGCATTCGTTATCTGGCGGTGAAACCTTCCTGGTGTCGTTGGCGCTGGCCTTGGGGCTGGCGTCGATGGCCTCGAGCACGCTGAAGATCGAGTCGCTGTTTATCGATGAGGGTTTCGGCAGCCTCGATCCCGAGTCACTGCAATTGGCGATGGACGCACTGGACGGCTTGCAGGCGCAGGGCCGCAAGGTTGCGGTGATTTCCCACGTACAGGAAATGCATGAGCGGATTCCGGTGCAGATTCAGGTCAAGCGCCAGGGCAATGGCTTGAGCACCCTGGAGGTCAAGTGAGCGGCGTGGTGGTGTATTCGTTTCGCCGCTGTCCCTACGCCATGCGGGCGCGCATGGCGCTGCACTACTCACAGGTAGCGGTGCGGATTATCGAGGTCAGCCTCAAGGCCAAGCCGGCCGAGATGCTGGCGCTGTCGCCCAAGGGCACTGTGCCGGTGTTGAGTGTCGACGGTCAGGTGCTCGATGAGAGCCTGGCGATCATGCAGTGGGCGCTGGCCCAACACGATCCCGAAAACTGGTTGCTCCAGGATCAGCCGGCGGTACAGGCGGCGATGGCGCAGTTGATTGAAGAGAACGATCAGCGCTTCAAACTGCACCTGAACCGCTACAAATATGCCGAGCGTTACCCGGAGCAACCAATGGAGCATTATCGGGCCGAAGGCGCGGTATTTTTGCAGAAGCTGGAAGCCTTGCTGGCTGAGCGCGACTATCTGCTGGCTGACCATCCGAGCCTGGCGGATATCGCCCTCATGCCGTTCGTGCGGCAGTTTGCCCATGTTGATCGGGCATGGTTTGCACAGACCCCGTATCGACGTGTGCAGGCGTGGTTGCAGCGATTCCTCGAGTCGCCCCTGTTCATCGCAATAATGGCAAAAACCCAAGACTGACCGTGGAGCGTGGCAACCGGAAAGTGGCGAAAGGCTTGTCCTGATGCTGATCAGTCAAGCCTTTATGTAGGAGCGAGCTTGCTCGCGAAGAACTCAATGCACCGCGATTATCCAGAAGGCACGCGTTATCGTTGATGTTTTTCGCGAGCAAGCTCGCTCCTACCACGATCGGGGTTCGTTTGACTGCGCAGCAGCCCCACGGCAGTACCGTAGCAGCGACCGAGATGCACACGCTGCACTTACTCACTCAGCTTTGGACTTTATGATCCAGCGCCGCATAAAAGTTGGCGCTTTGTTGCAGGTATTTCTGGGTGTAGCTGCGGGTGCTGGAAGCTTTGCCGGGGATGTCCACACTGGCGCTGGCAGGCAACGCCACCGTGGCCGAAACAGCGGAAGCGGCGATGATCGAGAAGAGATTGAAATTCATGTCGGTAACCCTTGTGTCTGGTTGGCTTGATGGCTTGTGAAAGCCTTGAAGCAAACTTACGCCTGGGAGGATTAGCCCTTGAAATTCTTTGAAACAGTAGCTGTTATCACTGCCATTGATAGAAGCAGGCAGGCCCCGTCGTGCGGGGCCTTTGGTTCATTTCCCGAGCAGGAACTTGAGATCGCTCGGGGCGTCGATCGGTAATTTCTGCGTGGTTTTACCCAGCAGACCGGTCTTGGGATCGCGTTCGATCACCACGATTTCATTGCTTTTCTGATTGGCGATCAGCAAGAACTTGCCACTCGGGTCCAGGCTGAACTCACGGGGATGATCGCCTTCCACGGAACGGCGCTGGACTTCCTGCAACTGCGCGCAGGCCGGATCGACGGCGAACACCAGGATCTGATTGGCGGTGCCACGGTTACTCACATAGAGAAACTTGCCATCATCGGAGGTATGCAGCGCGGCACCCGCCTTGTCCGATACCGGTTGCCCGGCAGCCATGTCGACCAATTGACGCTGGATCAACTTGCCATCCTGATAGTCGAACAGCGCAATCTGCGCGCTCATCTCCAGGGTCAGCCAGGCATGCTTGCCGTCCGCGCTGAACAACAGGTGGCGCGGGCCGCTGCCGGGCGGCAACTGCACGAAAGCCGGAGCGGCCGGCGTCAATGGCCGTTCATGATTGGCCTTAGGGTCATAGTGGTAGACAAAGATCCTGTCTGCCCCAAGGTCGTTGGCAAACACGTACTTGCCATCCGGTGATGACACCACCGAATGCACATGGTTGGACGCCTGGCGCTCGGGATTGACGCGGCTGGCGACATGCCCGCTCAGTTGCACCGGGGGCGACAGCTTGCCCTCGGCATCCACGGGCAACACCGCCAGACTGCCGCCTGGATCTTCCAGCACCGAATAGTTGGCGACGAACAGATGACGCTCATCAGTGGCGCTGCTTGAATGTGTCGGCTCGTTGCCGAGGCTTTGCACCTGGTTGATCAAGGTCAACCGAAAGGTCTGCGGGTCGATGCTGTAGCTGCTGACGCGCCCCACTGGATCCTGCTGGCCCGGGCCGTTTTCATTGACCACATACAAGCGCTTCTGGTCTTTGGACAGGGTTAGCCAGGACGGATTATGGGTGTGCGCAGCCAGCACCGGCTTACCGTTGAACTGGCCGGTACGGCTGTCAAACTGCAGGCGGTAGATGCCTTCACTGGCACCTGCGGTGTAACTGCCCACCAGCAGCTCATAGGTGTCTGCGGGCGCGGCCTGGACCGACATGGCACCCACGCTGCCAGCCATCAGCAGCGGCCAGAATTTACGCATCATCGGCTTCATCCTCATCGTTATTGTTGCCCGTGAAGGCGTTCGAGCAAATCAGCCGGTGTTCGCCCGAGTCACCGCTAAGGGTCCAGCTTTGCAAAGTCTGGTCAAATGTGGCGGCCTGGACCTGCTCCCGGCTGAAGCGCCAGCGTTTTTCCGCGCGGCCGTCCATGGCAATGATCAGCAACTGCTGTGCGTCGAATTCGAACTCGAAAGCGTGCAACCCATCGATTTCGAGCATGTCGCTGGTTTCAAGTTCAGTGGACAAGGTTGGAGTCGCGTCAGTCATCACAGGGCAATCATCAAAGAGAAAGGCGCCCATGATAGGCCAGTTTTCCTGCACTCCCAAGGTCGCCGGCCCAGGCTGATCACCCTGCGATTTCAGCGCGTGTTTCCGACCCGACCTGGCACACCCCGCGAACGGCGGGCGGGTATCTACATACCACCCGCATGGGACAGGGCTGAGGATACTTTTATCGTCGTCATTCCGACGGCCCTGAACGTATGAAAAGGACTTCCCATGCCCTCGCCCTCCCCGGTCGACCTTGTCTCTGCACTCGCACAAAACGTCAGTCGGCAATTTGCTAGTCGTCCGACTTTCGAACAGGTCGCGCAACACATGCTTGAACAAGCCATCAAGGAAATATACCCCGCACTGACCTTCGACCTCTCCACGACCCAATTGGCGACTCCAAATGTCGCCTCGCGCGGTTGGCGTCTCCAACCATTTCTACGCCGAGTTTTCGATTACCTGGCCCTGGGCACCCCCGTGGATTTCAGGCTTGAGGACCCCAGTCCGTGTTTCCTCTCTGAAAATATGCCGCACCCACTCAGGTCAGCCGGAAAAAACCTGGACATGAAGGTCATCGAAAAACGCTTGCTTGAACTGCCTGGGAGCGTGCCGATCGGATTCAAGGACGCACTGACCCGCTATTGGAACGCCGACATCGGCACCGACACGCACCCCAGCATCAGCCGCTGGCGCTGGCTCAGCGAGGTATTCAAGAACCTGCTGCATATCCGCGGGCTGCAACAGCCAGGCCTCACAGATCAGGCGCGTGAGGCGCTGAACCAGATCGTCCGTTGGCCTACGCGTGAGCAACGTTGGCAGCACAACAGCCAGGCCCCCGTCTACGCCTACAGCCTGACATACAGCCTCGCCCAAGGGCTCACCCGCAGCGTGCTGCCTGGCAACGAAATCCTTCTGGTCCACACGTCAAAAAGCACAACCGTTTTCCTGCTTTGCAGCCCCGGCAGCGCCGTGCAGTCCTTTGAATCGCTGGAGGCCTGCAACCGTCACCTGGGCCAACTGATCGCCAGCCGCTACCTCGTCGACTCCGTCACCTGCCAGCGCAACGAGATCAGTGGCGATGCCTTCGACACCCAGGCGGCGATGTTGCTGGAGCAGCAATTGGCCGACCTGAAAGCTGTGCAGTTGCCCTCCCGGATCGGCCTGCAGGATCTGCACGCGCTCTACACAGAATTGAGCGACCCGGCGCGTTTTCTGCTCGACGCTCCACGCCCCACACCTGAAATGTCGGCACGCCTCACGCCACTGCTGCCCGAATGGCTGAAAGCCGCCAGCGTCGTCGATCAAACGAAGTTCCAGCGCTACAGCCTGGCACTGGCCAGCGCCAAAAAACGCCGTCAAGGCCGAACCTTTCTCAGCGACATCCAGGACATCAAGACCTTTACGCAAGACGCCTTGCTCAAGCACATGCAGCAGGCGAACGACCGTAGCCCGACCAGGGTTCCCGCCAGCCACTACCTGCCCGACGATGTGGAACTGACCTTCATCGCCGCCGCGGGCTATCCGGGAACAACCGGCATCATCGAGAAAAAAACCATGAGCCTGACCGAGCTGGCGATCAACAACCTCGTCGCCCGCCCAGGAGGACACTTGACCCTCAGCCATCGCCTGGGCCTGACCCTTCCCGCATGGTTGACGCCGGACTTCATTACCCGCACGGACGGGCTGATCGAACAGGTCGACATCGGCACGACCTATCCCCGGTATCTGCAACAAAAACTGTTCGACGATTTGCCTCAAGCGCGGGAACATCAACAGCTGTTTGCCGAACAGGTCCCGGCACAGCTGTCGCTTGAAGCACTGAAACAGGTGCTCAACAACGAAAACGGCATGACTCGCCAAGGCCTGGGCCTTGTCGAAGCCCTTCTTGAACCCGACGCCGAGGGTCAACAGGTCAGCGGTCGGCTGGTGGTCATTCGACACCTGGCCTTGCTGCGCAAACCCGAGGCCCGGCCCGATCCCGTGACCAATATGTTTATCATCGAGCCGCAGGACGCTGAAACGGGCCCGCACCTGCTCTATCGCCCGTTCTACACGCCCTCGCTGCAGCAATTCGCGACGCGCCAGGCATTGTTGGAAGCCATCGTCGAACCTGGGGAGCTGCAAAACAGTGTTCTGACCTGGCTGTCCGACACCGCCCGCTCGGTATATGCCAATGGCGGCTTCCGTGAGCCGCACATTGTGCGTTTCCTTAGCGGCGACGAGTTCAGCCTCCCCGAAATACCCGCTCCGGCGACACTCGCCATCAACGGCGTCAACGACGAATTGCTGCAATTTCTGCACAACGGCAAATTGCTGCAGTACCTCTACGGCAGCACTGCGCGAGCGCTGGTTGCCCAGGCCGATCGAGATTCGGTCTCCAACAGCGAAAGCCGCTGGGCGGTGTTTATCGAGGGCGGCAGCCTGCTGCTCGGTACGTTGATGTTGGCGCCTTTTCTGCCCGGCTCGATCGTGGCCGCTACTTGGCTATGGAGCCTGATAGCCAGCGCCAGTCATGATATTCCGGCCCTGGCCAGCGAAGATCCGCTGACACGAGAACTCGCCACCGTCGATTTGCTACTCAACCTCAGCATGCTGGCGATCCCGCTCCTCGCCGCCACCGCTGTGCATGCACCGCTGCCCAAAACCCTCAAGCAGCACGCGATGAGCCCGCCCGCGCCACGCGTTATCCCAGAGCAGTGGCCGGTGCCCAAAACGCCGGACATTCTTGAAGGGCCTGTCGCGTTGCCCGGTGAACACCCCGACGCCACCGGCATGAGCCTGGATTTCAGTTTCGCCAGCGCCCGTCACCGCCTGACGCCGGAGCAACACGCCCGACTGCTGAGCTTGCAGGTGCCGCGCCCCGCGTCACTGCCTGAACCGCTTGAAAATGGCATATTCAGGGGTTTGTACGTGATCGGCGACAAATGGCACGCCCTGGTTGAAGACCATTTGTATCAAGTCAGCCCGCAATCGGATGGCAGCGCGACGATCGTTGATTCGCTCGATCCGGCACGCAGTGGCCCGGTGTTGCAATCGAACCCACACGGCAACTGGACCGTGGATCTGCGCCTGCGTCTGCGCGGGGGTATGCCACCCAAACGCGTAAAGGACCTGCGCCTGCACAAAGCCCAAAGACGGGTCGAACTGCTCGATGCGATGTTCAAACTGAATGCGCAAAAGACCGCTAACGAAAAGGCCCTGAACATTGCCAGGCATTTGCTGGCCCAGTCCGAGAAGGAGAAGAGGAGCGACTTTACCGATAGGCAGCGTACGCGCATACGTGAAAAGTTTTATGAACTGCTCCAGACGCACACCGACACCGTTGTGAAAGTGCTGGACACCCTGCCTGAACATGCCGAACTGGGTATTAAAACAGTCCCAGAGATCATTAGCAGCATGATGGAATGGGTGATCGAACGTGCCGACGAGGCCGTCCATATCTTAATGATCGAGCTAAAAATCCTGCTCGAAAATGTAGAGCTGGGAGAGACTGTCATCGATACGAAGAAGGATAAGGTGTGTGACATCTACGATCGTGTGACCTATTGGCATGAACTCAGGGACCGCTACCTGGAGCAGTTATTGAACCTGGATGCCGCAGCGTTCGAACGTCTGACCGAGGACAGGCCGTGGCATGAAAGTAACGCATTGACCACAAAAGCCAATCAGTTGAATGTGCTTTGGTATATGGCTATCGAAGATTTCGATTTCGGCCTGGACGACAACCTGCGTAGCATCCTCGAGTCATTGAGGGAACAGCTGCGCTCCCACTCCGACCTGCGAAGATACGACCTGACCCCAGCGGAACAACTTGAGATACTCGTCAGCCTGTCGGAGCAGTATGGTAACTCCCTCGACGCTTTGCAGGGTATGAAAACCCTCTATGTCGACGAGATTGACGAAGCCTATTTCGACAGGCTGCTCAGACTGGTCGAAGGTCTGTATCAGGACGCGTTGCAAAAATTGGCCGCAGAAGTCAAACCCGAGCCACAACCGCGCAAACGCCCGCCCCGGCAGCCCAAAACAGCTGCCGGGCGCCCTCAGAAAAAGGTCATCAAAACCCGCAAGAATGGCGTGCTGATTGGTGACCTGAAACCGGCCAGCGAAAACTTCCCCCTTGAAGTCGTCGAGCTGCGCTCCGAAGCCGATGACAAGTTGCTTGCCCGGTATTCGCGTCATGGCGACGTCTGGGACATCGTCGAAGAAGCACGTCCGGCCCCACCGCCCAAAACAAGGTCTCTCGATGTGGTCAAGGGTGATGTGCGCAAACTGCTCGGGCAGCTGGAAAAACATCTCAGTAACGCTGAAAGCTACAAAAAACGCTGCCGCTTTCCTCAGGAAATCGAGGAAATCCTCAACAATGAGGCCAACCGCTTCGGCAAGCTTTCCGAAGAGTTCGAAAGAGCCCTCGGCGCCTCGAAAACCTCCCGCACCCAGGCCGATCAAACCCTGATCGAGCAAATGTCAGACGCCATTTCGCGCCTGAAAACCAAAGGCAGTGCGTTGCGCACTGAATTAAGCCTGCACTTGCCGCCTACCGACGGCAACCTTCGGTACTTGTTCGAAAAAAAACTGATCCAGATCGCGCGACTCGGCGAACGCATTGCCTTGAAAGGTGTGCGCAAGGATTTCCTCGAAGAATACGCCATCAACGACCGTGACGGTCGTCCCCTCTGGTACGCGCATTTTCACTACGCAACGGCCGACACCCCGAAAGCCGATTACAGCGTCGCCCATTTGAAAACCAAGGAACAACGCAAGGAACACTACTATTCACAGCTGGCCAAGGCGGATAACCCTTACGCAGTGGTGGATGTGCACCGGGGCCTGCTCGGCAAAGCCCTGGCGCAACGCTGGTTCTTGCCCCTGGCGCCTTGATCTCGGCAAAGGTGCCCGGCAAGCGCCAGGAACTGGATACGACAAAGCCGCAAACCCGGGTTTGCGGCTTTGTCGTTGCAGCGTCCGGTCAGTGCGCGAACAGCGAATTGCCCTTCTGCCCCGCCAATTTCTCGGGTTTGATCAGGAACCGCGCCAGCGCCGGCAGCAGCCACAGCGCGCCGAACATGTTCCAGAGCAGCATGAAGGTGAGCATCAGGCCCATGTCCGCCTGGAACTTGATCGCCGAGAAGATCCAGGTGCACACGCCGATCGCCAGGCACAGGCCGGTGAAGAGCACGGCCTTACCGGTGGATTTCAGCGTCTGGTAGTACGCCTCCTGCAACGGCAGCCCTGCGCGCAGGAAACTTTCCAGGCGGCTGTAGATGTAGATGCCGTAGTCCACGCCAATCCCCACGCCCAGCGCCACCACCGGCAAGGTCGCGACCTTGACGCCGATGCCCATGAACGCCATCAGCGCGTTGCCCAGCACCGAGGTCAGCACCAGCGGCAAGACGATACACAGGGTCGCCGCCCAGGAGCGGAAAGTGATCATGCACATGGTCGCCACACACAGGTACACCAGCAGCAGGATGATCAGCTCCGACTCCTTGATCACCTCGTTGGTGGCGGCCTCGATACCGGCGTTACCGGCGGCGAGGATAAATTCCAGGCCGTCCTTGTTGTTCTCCTTGGCAAACGCCTGCACCGCATGCACGGCGCGGTCGAGGGTTTCGGCCTTGTGGTCATTGAGGAAGACCAGCACCGGCGCCACCGAACAACTGTTGTTGTACAGGCCATCGGCGCGGGCGATGGAGCTGTTCAGTACATCCGGGTTGCGCGACAGGGTTTCCCATTTCAGGTTGCCCTCGTTCATGCCCTTGATCATCTGCTTGGACACGGTCACCAGGGAAATCGCCGACTGCACGCCCTCGGTGTTCTGCATCTTCCACATCAACTGATCGATAGGCGCCATGGCTTCATACCGCGAGCAGCCTTCGGCCTTGGTCTTGACCATCACCACCAAGACGTCGGAACTGGTGGAATAGTTGCTGATGATGAAGTTGTTGTCTTTGTTGTAGCGCGAGTCCGGGCGCAACTCTGGCGCGCCCTGGTCAAGGTCGCCGATTTTCAGGTTCTGGCTGTACCAGAGGCCGCCGCCAAAGGCGATCAGCGCGAGAAGGATCGAGACCGGGGCCACCTTGGGGCTGGCAAATTTTGCCAGCAACCGCCAAAGCGCATGTTCGCGAACCGCATCTTTTTTGCTGCGTTCAATGGCGCGTTTGCTGATACCGACGTAGGAAATCGCTACTGGCAGCAGGATCAGGTTGGTAAACACGATCACCGCCACGCCGATGGACGCACCGATCGCCAATTCGCGGATCACCCCGATATCAATGATCAGCAAGGTGATAAAACCCACGGCATCGGCGAGGATCGCGATCATTCCCGGCAGGAACAGCTGGCGGAAAGTGCGCCGCGCGGCGGTCAGCGCGTTGTCGGCCTCACTGGATTGCAGCGCGATACCGTTGATTTTCTGCACACCGTGGGAAATGCCGATGGCGAAGATCAGGAACGGCACCAGCATTGAATACGGGTCCAACCCGAAGCCCGCCGCGTGCATCAGACCCAATTGCCAGACGACCGCCACCAGGGTGGTGATCAAGACCGCAATGGTGCTGCGGATACACCAGGTGAACCAGTACAGCAGCACCAGGGTGATGATGAACGCGATGCCGAAGAACAACACCACCATGATCAGCCCATCGATCAGGTCACCGACTTTCTTGGCGAAACCGACGATATGAATCTTCACGTTAGGGTTTTGCGCTTCGAACTTGTCGCGGATCTTTTCTTCAAGCTCGTGGGAAAATTTCTGGTAGTCCAGCGCCAGCAACGTGCCCTGGTCCTGGGGGTCCGGATAAGACTCCAGCAGCGGAATGTCAACGATGCTCGACTTGAAATTGTTGGCGACCAGCCGTCCCACTTGCCCGGACTTGAGCACGTTATTGCGCAGTTGGTCGAGGCTTTCCTGGGAGCCGTCGTAGCTTTGCGGGATCACTTCGCCGCCGGCAAACCCCTCTTCGGTCACTTCGGTCCAGCGTACACTGGGGCTCCACAGGGATTTGAGACCGGAGCGATCGACGCCGGGAATGTAGAACACCTCGTCATTGATCTGCCGCAGGGTCTCCATGTACGCCTTGTTGAAGATATCGCCGTCCTTGGCTTCTACCGAGATCCGCACCGTATTGCCCAGGTTCGCCAGGTCATTGCGGTGCTCCATCATCTTCACGATGAAGGGATGTTCGAGGGGGATCATTTTTTCGAAGCTGGTAGAAGGCCGGATCAGCGTCGCCTGCCAGAACAGAAAGACGCTGACCAGCAGGCAGATGACAATCACTGCCGGGCGGTTGTTGAAAATCAGGCGTTCCAGAAACGTCGCCTTGTCGTTGTGATGACTGCTCATGTAGATCCCCGCCTTCTTATTATTGTGCCTTGGCTTACTTGATCAGCGCGGCGCCGTTTGGCGCGGCCACGCGCACGCCGCCCTGTCCCACCAGAATCAAGTTGCCATTGCCTGCCGCCGTCACCGCCGACAGCGAAACCCGGTCCGCGCGGTTGAATACGCTGAAGCTCACTCCGTCGTCGTGGCTCACCACCACGCTGCCGCCGTTGCCCACCACCACCAGAGAACCGTCGTCCAGCAGCGTCGCGCCCGACAGACCGAACTCCAGGGCGCCACGGGCTGCCTTCAGTTCCACCGGTTGCCAGGTATCACCGAAATCCGTGGAACGGTAGAGATTGCCGCGCAAGCCATACACCAGCAACGTCCGCGGCTGAGCGGTGCCGATCACGCCGAACAGCGAACCCTCGTAAGGGCCTGCGAGTTTTTCCCAGGTGTGCCCGTCGTCGCTGGAGCGGAACATGCTGCCCTGCTCGCCGACAATGAACAGGCCGGCGTCCTTGATACGGGCGATGGCGTTGAGGTGATATTGGTCTTCGTTGTCCAGGCGATCGCTGACATCTGTCCAGGTCTTGCCGGCGTCGCGGGTCTCGACCAGTGCACCGTAGGCCCCCACGGCGAACCCGTGGTCGGCATCATTGAAGAACACGTCCAGCAATGGCGCTTCGCGGCTGCGGTCTTCGAACTGCTGGGTCCAGGTCGCCCCCGCATCGCTGCTGGCCAGAATCTTGGCGTCGTGGCCCACCGCCCAGCCATGCCGGTCGTCGATGAAAAATACCGCCGTGAGCAGTTGCCGGGTCGGGACCTTGGCCTGGGTCCAATGGGCGCCCTGATCATCGGAATAGAGGATATGCCCGCGATCACCCACCGCAACCAGGCGTTTGCCGGCGTGGGCGACGTCAATCATCAGGCTTTTTTCGGCCAGGGCCGATTGAATGGCAAACACCGCCGGCGCGGTGTCAGTTGTAGCCTGGGCCGTTGTCGAAAAGACCCCAGTCCCCATCAGCGAGAGCGCTGTGGCCAGCACCGCGACCTTGCGCGACGCTCGCGGGCGGCAAAAACCCACACCCATGACAGGCTCACTCATAGACCTTTCTCCCATTTATTATTGTTAGGTCGTATCGCCTTCCCGAGCGCTCGCGCCCAGAACACTGTCCTGAAACCTGCAATCTAGAGCCACTGGTGAAAGCAGGGCCATCCTATCGGGCTTTCGAATCGCCTGACAATCAGCGCTACGTTATCTTTTGTTAACTGAAGGCCTTTTGCCTTGGAGCTGAATATAGCTGCATTCGCCAAAGTGATGACACAACGGCTTGACGCATTCGGTATTTTTATTCCGATTATTGATATTAGAGAATTTTTATTCCATAAATACCCTTCCTGAAAATACTCATCCCAAAGGATCACCGCGATGCGAGAACTCGGAGTCGGCTTGATCGGTACAGGCTTCATGGGCCGCGCCCATGCGCTGGCGTTCAACAACGTACGAGCGGTGTTTGAATTACCCGTCACTTTGAAGCTGGCGGCCCTGGCCGACGCCGATGTCGAGCGCGCCCGACGCTGCGCCACGGCCTGGGGGTTTGCCAGGGCCTGGGGGTTTGCCAGGGCCCACAATGACTGGCAACAGTTGATCGACGATCCGACGGTGGATGTGGTCGCCATCACCACCCCCAACCACCTGCATTACCCAATGGCCATGGTCGCAATCGCGGCGGGCAAGGCGGTGTATTGCGAAAAACCGCTGGCGGTCAGCCTGGAACAGGCCGCTGCCATGCGTCATGCCGCCAGCGCGGCCGGGGTGGTGACGCGAGTCGGCTACAACTACCAGCACAACCCGATGATTGTTCTGGCCCGACAGATGATCGACAGCGGCGAGTTGGGACAGGTCCTCAGCTTCCAGGGTGAATTCAGCGAGGATTTCATGGCCGATCCGGCGTCGCCCTGGTCATGGCGTTGCGAAGTGGAACATGCCGGCGGTGCATTGGCCGACCTGGGCAGTCATCTGCTGTCCATGGCGCGGTTTCTGGTGGGGGATGTCGAGAGCGTCTGTGCCGACACTCAGACCATTCACACACAACGTCCTGCCAGCGCCGGGAGTGCCGAACGGCGTCCGATCGTGGTGGACGATCACGTCCACGCCTTGCTGCGGTTTGCCAACGGTGCGCGCGGAACCCTCAGCAGCAGCTGGCTCAAGCGCGGCTACAAGAACCACCTGAGTTTTGAAATCAGCGGGACACGCGCAACGCTGGCGTTCGATCAGGAACGCTTGAATGAACTGCGCCTGTGTCGTGCTGGGGAGGACGGTTTCCAGCGTGTGCTGGCCGGTCCGGCCCTGCCTGGGTACGCGGCGTTCAGCCCGGCGGCAGGCCATCAGTTGGGGTACAACGAGTTGAAAACACTGGAAGTGCATGAGTTGATCATGGCACTGGCAGGCCAGGGATCGACCGGCACCGATTTTGCCGCGGCCTGGGAAGTGGAGCGCTTGGCTGTAGCGATTCGGCTTGCCGCGCGGCAAGCGCGTTGGGTCAGGGTGAGTGAGGTGTGAAGCTCGTTTGTAGGAGCGAGCTTGCTCGCGAAAGACCGGAGGACGCCTCGGGAAAGCAGATTCCCCGAGGCATCGTTAGCGACCTTCGCGAGCAAGCTCGCGCCTACACGGTGAGGCGCATGCGAGCGGAAAAACCGGCCGCTTCCTGATCTAACGCAAGGCCCTGCGCAGTACCTTGCCCACCGTGGTCTTGGGCAGTTCCTCGGTACGAAACTCGACAAACTTGGGCACCTTGTACCCGGTCAGATACTCCCGGCAATGCACGAGCAATTGCTCCTGGGTCAGGCTCGGATCCTTGCGCACCACAATGATCTTCACCTTTTCCCCGGTAACCCCATCTTCCACGCCAATCGCCGCGACTTCCGCAACACCCGGGTGCAACGCCACCACGTCTTCGATTTCATTGGGGTACACGTTGAAACCCGAGACCAGGATCATGTCTTTCTTGCGGTCCACCAGCCGAATGTAGCCCTGCTCGTTCATCACGCCGATATCGCCGGTGGAGAACCAGCCGTCGGCATCCAGCACCTCGGCGGTTTCCTTCGGGCGTTTCCAATAGCCCTTCATCACCTGCGGGCCGCGTACCTGCAATTCGCCCTGCTCACCCACCTCGGCCAGCTCGCCGTCTTCACGCACAAAACGCACCCAGGTCGACGGCAACGGCACCCCGATGGTGCCGGTGAATTCCATCTCGCGCATCCGCGCAATGTCGATGGGGCTGATGCTCACCACCGGCGAGCACTCCGTGAGGCCGTAGCCCTCGATGATCGGCAAACCGGTGACCTCCTTCCAGCGCTTGGCCACCGCGGTATGAGTCGCCATGCCGCCGGCGATGACCAGGCGCAGATCGGAAAAGTCCCGCGCACAGAATTCCTTGTTCTCCAGCAAACCATTGAACAGCGTGTTGACGCCGGCGATGCCGTTGAAACGCTCCTTGCGCAGGATCATCTGCACGCGCTTCACGTCCCGCGGATTGGCGATCAGGATGTTGCGCCCGCCCAGGCACATGAACATCAGGCAATTCACGGTCAGCGAAAAGATGTGGTACAGCGGCAACAGGGTGACGTTGGTTTCCTGCTGGTTCTGGTCCAACTGATCGCCGACCCACGCTTTGGCCTGCAACAGATTGGCAATGATATTGCGGTGACTGAGCATCACGCCTTTGGCATCGCCGGTGGTCCCGCCGGTGTATTGCAGGAAAGCCAGTTCTTCGCGCTCCAGCGACACCGGGGTGTGCGTCTGCCCCCGGCCCTGTTTAAGTACGCTGTTGAAGCGCAGCGCCCCCGGCAGTTTGAAAGGCGGCACCTGTTTTTGCACACTGCGCAGGATGAAGTTCATCGCCGCGCCCTTGAAGGTGCCCAGCAAGTCACCAATGGCCGCGATCACGATGCGCTTGACGTTGCTGCCCGCCACGACTTTTTCCAGGGTGTGGGCGAAGTTCTCGAAGATCACCACGGTTTCCGCGCCACTGTCCTTGAGCAGGTGCTTGAGTTCGTGGGAGGTGTACAGCGGGTTGACGTTGACCACCACCGCGCCAGCCAGAATGGTGCCCAACAGGCAGATCGGGTACTGCAGGCAATTGGGCATCATCAAGGCCACACGGTCGCCCTTGCGCACACCCTGGGCTTGAAGCCAGGCGGCGAAGGCGATGCCTTGGGCCTGCCAGTCGGCGTAGGTCATTTCGGTGCCAATGCTGACGTAAGCCACGCGGTCGCGGTACTTGTGCAAGTGCTCGAGAAACACCTCGCGCAACGACGGGTAGTCCTCGATGCCTGCGTCGATGTCGGTGGGCACGCCGGGCAGGTAGGCGTTCAGCCAGATGCGTTCTGCTTGGTCCAGGCTTACAGCGTTCATGGCAGTCTCCTTGTTGTTGTTTTTGTGGGGCTACTTTTCGACGATAGCGGTAATGCCCAACCCGCCGGCGGCGCAGATGGAGATCAGACCACGCCCGCCGCCGCGCTGGTGAATGGCTTTGGCCAGAGCCGCCAGTTGCCGGCCGCCGGTGGCGGCAAACGGATGACCACAGCCCAGGGAGCCGCCGTTGACGTTCATCTTGGCGCGGTCGATGCTGCCCAGTGGCGCGTCCAGCCCCAGACGATCACGGCAATAGTCCGCGTCTTCCCACGCCTTGAGGGTGCACAGCACCTGAGCAGCGAAGGCTTCGTGGATTTCGAACAAGTCAAAATCATCGAAGCTCAAACCTTCACGCTTGAGCATGCGTGGCACCGCATAGGCCGGCGCCATCAGCAGACCTTCGCTGCCGTCGACAAAGTTCACCGCGGCGGTTTCGCCCGTGCGCAGGTAGGCCAATACCGTCAGTCCACGCTCCGCGGCCCATTCCTCGCTGGCCAGTAACACCACCGAGGCGCCATCCGTCAGCGGCGTCGAATTGCCCGCCGTGAGAGTGCCGTTCTGACGGTCGTAGGCCGCAGACAAACCGGCGAGCTTTTCCAGGCTGGCATCGGCGCGCAGGTTGTTGTCACGGGCCAGGCCACGATACGCACTGATCAAGTCGTCGAAGAAACCGTCCTGATACGCCGCATTCAGCCGCTGGTGGCTGGTGAGGGTCAATTCGTCCTGGGCCAGCCGCGTAATCTGCCAGCGCTTGGCCATTTCCTCGCAGTGCTCGCCCATGGACAAGCCGGTGCGCGGTTCACTGTTGCGCGGCAGCAGCGGCTTGAAGAACATTGACGGTCGCACACTCAGCAGACTGCGCAGTTTGTTCACACTGCCTTTGGCGCGATTGGCGGACAGCAGCGTGCGGCGCAGGGACTCGTTGATGCCGATCGGCGCGTCGGAAGTAGTATCCGCACCGCCGGCGATGCCCACTTCAATCTGCCCGAGGGCGATTTTATTGGCCACCAGCAATGCCGCTTCCAGGCCGGTGCCGCAGGCTTGCTGCAGGTCGTAGGCCGGGGTTTCGGCAGACAAGGTGGTGGACAGCAGCGACTCACGCGCCAGGTTGAAATCCCGCGAATGCTTGATCACCGCCCCCGCGGCGAATTCGCCCAGGCGTACGCCGTGAAGGTTGTAACGGTCGACCAGGCCTTGCAGCGCGGCCACCAGCAGATCCTGATTACTGTCGTGGGCATACACCGTATTGGAGCGGGCAAACGGAATGCGATTGCCGCCGACAATCGCCACGCGGCGGGTCGGGGCAGGACTGAAACTGTAGTCACTCATGGACGACTCTCATCAAAACGTGAATGCCAGATAAACAAGCCGCGCATATGCGGTTTGTCCCCGGCCAGGTTGCGCACCTCGAACGCACGTCGCGGACCGGCCGTCGGCGCATTCCACAAGGCGACCTGGCCGGGCAGAAAGATCGGCAACTTGAAATCGCAATGCGCCTCGGCCACGTCCAGCCCGCCCGGCGGTTGCTGGGCGGCCAGTGCGCGACCCAGGGTCCACATGCCATGGGCAATGGCGCGGCGAAAACCGAACAAGCGCGCACCGATCAACGAGGTATGGATCGGGTTGTAGTCGCCCGAGACCTTGGCAAATCGTCGCCCCAGATCAGCGGGCAATGCCCAGCGCTGAGTGCGCACCAGCCCTTGGTCGGGCAGCGACAGGTTGTGACCCCACGGCTCGCCCACTGGATCGACGACGTCACGGCGCAAATACAGGCTGTCGCTTTCCCATGCCAGCTCGCCCGCGCTGTAGGCGCGGGTGGCGATGCTCAAGGCCTGGCCCTTGGGATGGGCGACCCAACGTTCGGCATACACCTCCAGGCGTAGAGCCTGGCCTGCTTCCAGGCGCCGGTGCTGACGGATGCGATTGGCCAGGTGCACCATGCCGCTGGCCGGATAGGGAAAACTCGGCCGGGTCAGCAACATCAGGTGCAGCGGGAACGCCAGCACATGGGGGTAAGACAACGGCACGCCTTGCTCGCGACGAAAACCGCAGGCGCGGCCATAAGCGGCAATCGCCGGCGCCGAAAGCTCCACCGCCGCGCGTACCAGCCGCTCCTTGGGCAACGCGGGCGCGTCATCGAGCGTGGGTTTGCGCAGTGCCAACAGCCCATCCAGCAGCAGGCGGTTGCGCGACGGCGGCGGATCGATGATCTGCGTCACATACTCCATACTCAGGCTCCCAACAGGCTTTGGCCGCAGACCCGGACCACTTGGCCATTGACTGCGCCCGAGGCTGGATGGGCCAACCAGGCAATGGTTTGCGCCACATCGACAGGCTGTCCGCCCTGGGACAGGGAATTCATCCGCCGCCCCGCTTCACGAATCATCAGCGGGATTTTTGCGGTCATCTGCGTCTCGATAAACCCCGGTGCCACCGCATTCACGGTGACCTGTTGCGCGGCTGCCAGCGGCGCCAGGCCTTGCACCAGGCCAATCACTCCGGCCTTGGAGGTCGCGTAATTACTCTGCCCCAGATTGCCGGCGATTCCAGAGATCGACGACACGCAGACAATCCGCCCCCCGGGATTGAGCCCCTGCCCTTGCAGCAAAGCCATGCTGAGTTGCAACGGCGCCTCAAGGTTGACCGCCAGCACACTGCGCCAGGCCGCTTCGGACATTTTCGCGATGGTCTTGTCACGGGTGATCCCGGCGTTGTGGACCACTACATCAAAGGCACCGTGTTCGTGGATATGGGCCTGCAACTGCGTCGTGGCATCGCTGGCGGTGATATCCAGCGCCAATGCGCTGCCACCGACCTGACGGGCCGCCTGTTGCAGGGATTCCAGGGCTTGGGGTACGTCGACACACACCACCTGCGCACCTTCGTTCGCCAGGACCTGGGCAATGGCCAAGCCAATGCCTCGGGAAGCCCCGGTGACCAGGGCGCGACGGCCCTTCAACGGCAGGTCCCAGTCAATCTCCAGCGCGTTATCAACGGGTTTTTCCAGACGCACCACTTGCCCGGAAACGTAGGCCGAACGCCGCGAAAGAAAGAAGCGCAGGCTACTTTCCAGCACACCTTCAGCGCCAGGCGCGACATACACCAATTGCACGGTGATCGCCCGGCGCAATTCCTTGGCCAGTGATCGCACCAGGCCCTCCAAGGCACGTTGCGCGACAGCCTGGGGCAACGCCGTGCAGTGTTCGGGCGCCGTGCCCAGCACCACAACGCGAGCATGTTGCCCCAGGCGCTTGGCGTTGGTATGGAAGAATTCGTACAGCTCATCCAATTGTTTGAGATCGACAATCTCGCTGGCATCAAACACCGCGCCCTGCACCTTGACGGTGGATGGCGCCTTGATTGTCGCGGGTTGCGCCGTCACGGTATCCGTGGCGCGAAAGATCCGCTGCACCTCGCCTGCCAGGCGCCCTGCTCCCGCGACGATCACCGGGTTGACCAGGCTTTGCTGACCGCTGCGATGGCGTTGCAAGGGTAACGGTTGCGGGAGCCCGGCAGTCTTGGCAAACCAATGCCCCCATGGGGAATTGACGAAAGATAGGTAACGGTCGCTCATAGGTAATCCTGTTGCATTTCTGTGGGCGCGAACGGGCTCGCGAAGAACCATGACGATGAGGCGACCACCCTGAATAAACGCGGCGCTCTTGGGTTCTTCGCGAGCAAGCTCGCGCCTACGATTTAAGGGTCAATCGACCGATGCGTTCGCGTCTTGGCTGGCCCGACGTTTGGTCGCGGGTTTGGCCAACTGATCCAATGTCTGTTGGCGTTGCTGCAGCGCCTCCAGCAGCCCGAAGTCCTGAGGGAAATCGTCGACCTGAATGCCGTGATCGGCGTATTCCACATAGCGCGCCAGCAATGCCTCTTCGTCGTCGCTGATCAAATCCAGGGCCCGGGCCTTGACTCGCCATTGGGTAAACGCCGTGCCGGAGATCGGCATCGGTTCAAGCACGCCTTGGCGCGTCGCGCTTTTGAGCCGCGCCTCGATCAACTCCACCTGCGGCAACAGGCGGAACGCCAGCTCGCCATAGGCCAGCTTGTCGACTTCCGGCCGTGGGATATAGGAATTGGCCAGCAGCCGGTCACGACTTTCGCCCGGGGTCTGCACCAGGTCCGCTACTTCGGCCAGCAGGCGATCGGACGGCTTGCGCTGCGGGATGCCAAACGGAAAGCTCAAGCCACGAATCACCCGCGCAGCGGCTTTTGACGGGTAGTTGTCGAGCACTTCCGCCAACGCCTCATGGGCCCGCAACAGCGCGTCCTGGGCCGACCAATGCACCAGCGGCAAATCTGCCTGGGGCCGGCCATCGTCTTCGAAGCGCTTGAGTACGCAAGACAGGATGTAAAGCTGGGACAGTATGTCTCCCAGACGCCCGGTAATACTTTCCTTGCGTTTGAGCGCGCCGCCCAGCACGCCCATGGAAATGTCGGAAATCA
Source organism: Pseudomonas sp. GQ91 (assembly GCF_059758795.1). NCBI lineage: Bacteria > Pseudomonadati > Pseudomonadota > Gammaproteobacteria > Pseudomonadales > Pseudomonadaceae > Pseudomonas > Pseudomonas sp. GQ91. The sequence continues at coordinate 91,688 of NZ_JCAXED010000017.1, read as the reverse complement.
ACGCCAGTACCACTGACAGGCGATTGGCTTGTCGGTAGTAGGACGCCAGCGCTGGATCAGTCTTACCCGGTACGGAAATCAGCCGTCCGCCTGTCAGTGAATGCACCGCCGCGCGTACGGTGTTGGCCAGCACGAAACTCAGATGACCGAACATAGCACTGTCGAATTCCACCAGCGCCTTGCGTCCGTCGCTGTTGCGCGCCGCTTCCATTTCGCGGAACACATAGGGATGGCAGCGAATCAGGCCCTGGCCGTAAATGATCAGGCAACGGGTCATGATGTTGGCGCCTTCCACCGTAATCGCGATGGGGCTTTGCTGGTAGGCACGGGCGAGAAAGTTGTTGGGCCCCATGCAAATGCCCTTGCCGGCGACGATATCCATGCCGTCGTTGACAATGATCCGCGCCCGCTCGGTGACGTGGTATTTGGCAATCGCCGAAATCACCGAGGGTTGCTCGCCGGCATCCAGGGACGCCACCGAGACTTTGCGCACCGCGTCGCAGGCATACAGGTGCCCGGACATGCGCGCCAACGGGGCCTGCACACCTTCGAACTTGCCGATGGGCAGACCGAACTGCTTACGCATCGCTGCATACGCCGTGGTGCCGCGCACCGCGACTTTGCCCAGGCCGACGTTGGCCGATGGCAGGGAAATCGCACGCCCGGCCGCCAGACATTCCATCAGCATGCGCCAGCCATTACCCACTTGTTCGCGACCACCGATCACCCATTCCAGAGGAATGAACACGTCTTTACCTTGGGTCGGGCCGTTCTGGAATACCGCGTTAAGCGGCCAATGCCGACGACCGCTCTGCACCCCTGGATGGGACGTTGGAATCAGCGCGCAAGTGATACCCAAGGAGCCCGGCTGCCCCAGCAGACCTTCCGGATCCTCGGCACGAAAGGCCAGGCCCAGCACCGTCGCAATAGGCCCGAGGGTGATGTAGCGCTTGTCCCAGGTGACGCTGAAACCCAACACTTCCTGGCCCTCGTGAATGCCTTTGCAGACGATGCCCAGGTCGGGAATCGCCCCCGCATCGGAGCCGGCATAGGGACTGGTCAGGGCAAAGCACGGGATGTCTTCGCCTCGGGCCAGGCGCGGCAAGTAGTAGTTGCGCTGGGCGTCGGTACCGTAATGCAGCAACAGTTCGGCCGGACCCAGGGAGTTGGGCACCATCACCGAAATGGCGGCGGCCGAGCAACGGGTCGACAGCTTCATCACCACTTGCGAATGCGCATAGTGAGAGAAGCCTTTGCCGCCGTATTGCTTGGGAATGATCATCCCCAGGAAACCCGCTTCCTTGGTGTACTGCCACCCTTCAGGCGACATGTCTTGCCAGACCTGGGTGGTTTCCCAGTCGTTGGCGATGTCGCAAAGGGTTTCCACTTCGTTGTCGAGGAATGCCTGTTCTTCGGCACTCAAACGCGCAGGCGCCGCTTGCAACAGGCGCTCCCAACGGGGTTTGCCACTGAACAGCTCGGCATCCCACCACACGGTACCGGACTCGATGGCCGCACGTTCGGTGTCGGACATGGCCGGCATGATGCTGCGAAACAGGCTTAACGCCTTACTGGTCAACAACGCGCGGCGCAACGGCTTGAGCGTCATCAGCAACGCCGGCATCACCACCAGCAATGCGGCGACGCTGATCCCCAGTCCCGCCACCGCGTTGAACAGATAACCACCGGCCAGCCAGACCAGGCCGGCAGCTAACCACAACACAGCAGTGGCTTGTCGATAGGCCAGGGTAATAGCCGCGGCGAGCCCCGCCAATAACCAGATAATCATGGAGACACCTCGACTCAATTCAGGGTACGGCACACAAGCGAGCAGGTCGAAATGACCCGCGACTTAACGCCACACTACAAACTTGAAAAGATAAATTCAAATTATCTTTTGAAATTTTAATTTAATTGTTTACCCAAAAAATTTGCGGCTGAGCAGCTCAGCCGGATTGATCATTCATGGAAATTTGGATGCCTTCTTGTGGCGAGGGCTCGCCGTATCGCCCCCGTAGGGCTAAAACAGCCGCTATTGGGGCTGCTGCGCAGCCCAACGGGGGCGATACGGCGGTCCGGCGAGCCCCCTCGCCACAAGGTTTGCTTATTGCTCCGACTTCAACTCAGAAAGCGTAGGTGGCCGTCAGGCTGAGCACTTCGCCCTTGGCCTCGGACTTGCCATCCAGCGATCCAGCACCCAGGCGATCTACGTTCTTGGTCTTGAGCTTGACGGTTTCCACAAATTGCCGGGAATACGCGCCGTCGATACTCAACCCCGGAATCGCCCGGATGTTGTAGCCAAAACCGAGGGACGCGAAGGTCCGGTCACCATCCGGAATACGCGGGTCACGGGTGGAGTTGCGGGTCGGCGTCTGGTCGAAGGCCACACCGGCGCGCACGGTAAGGTCATCGGTAAGCCGGTAGTCGCCGCCGAATGAGTACATCCAGGTGTTCTTGTAGTTATACGGAATCGACACAATGGTGTTGCCTTCGGACTTCAAGGTCAGCGCCTTGAACGAAGACCATTGGGTCCAGGTGACGCTGGCCCCCAGGCTCAAGCGGTCGGAGAACTGGTGTACCCAGTCCAGCGACGCATTGGCTGGAATGTCCAGTTGCGTTGAAGCGTTGGCACCACCTGGATACAGTTTCAGGCCAGGATAGGCCAACTCGACCAGCGTCTTGCCATCCACCACAGGGGTGGTCATCAGGCCTTCCGATGTCGGGTCGGCGTAGACGTTGTACTTACCCTCCAGCTTGTTCTTGACCTTGGCGTGGTAGTTCAGGCCAATGGTGTCCTGCAACGTCGGCTTCCAAGTCACACCGGCAAACCAGCCCAGCGAGTTATTGTCGACCTTGACCCGCATCAAGGCATGGCCCTGCCCTGCGGGAAACGGAATGTTGCCCAGATCCGGCGACTGCGATGCGGCGGCAAAGAGATCGACGTTCTGGCTTACAAACCCTTTGGTGTGCTGAAGAATCGCACCGGCGCCCACGGAAAACTGGTCATTGACCTTGAACGACAGCGAGCCGGTCAAGCCAACGGTTTCGATTCGCGTGTCCACCGCGAAGTCCCGACCTTTCCAGTCGGAATCCCAAGTGGTACGGGCGCCCATCGGCACCACCTGGCTCAGGCCGAAAGCAAAACGGTCGTTAATCGGGATCACCATGAAGCCGGTCGGTATATAGGCTTCGAAGCCGCCTTGGCCACCGTCACCGGTACGGGGTGTCGAGCTGAGGCCCGTGCTGGGGTCAAAGACCGTGTTGGATGCCGGATTGCCCGCGTAGTCATACGCGGATCCTTTGTATTTGATGTCAATGTTTGCGTAGCTGAGGGTGAACTGCGAAACGGTCTTGTCAATGAACGCCATGGCAGCCGGGTTGTTGAAGGCGGCCGACGGGTCGTTCTTGAACATCGAACCACCGCCGAATGCCCGCCCCCAGCCCGCGGCGTTAGCAGTCGGAGCCATGAAGCCGCCCGCCTGAGCCGAGCCGGTTGTCGCCAGCAGTCCACTCAGCAGTGCCAAGCCGAAGAACACCTGCGCCTGTTGTTTCTTATTATTCATGCTCCACTCCTAATTTTTTTTGTCCGCCACGGTCCGTCGAACCGATGCGGTTTACCTCAACAGGCGCCTCTTGCGAGGCGCCTGCACTTCAGAGGTGATCAGCTCTTTGCTCTACAGACTCGAGGGTTCAAGGAGCGAGGCTCAAACCGGGAGCCTTGACACTCAAGGATTGGACGGCGCAATTGCCGGAAAGCGCCTGGTTAGACGCAGTCAGCATCTTGGTCGCCTGATTCCAGGCTACGGTGATCGTGCCTGCGCCACAGTTGGAGGACGGGAATGCGACCGTCCAGCCCACGTTCTTTACGGTACCTGCGCCGATTCCGGTGCTTGGGGTAAAACTGGTAGCAGTCAATACCCAGCCCGGAGCCGGAATGTTTTTCAGCGTGGGCAAGCCGCACAGACCACCGCCGGTCAAGGCGGCCGAAGTGATGGTGGCAACGCCGCCGGTGACTGTCCCGCCGAAGGTGATGCCGCAGGTAACAGGTGCCCCAAAGGAAGACGGCGACGTCACCACAATGGTGCCCGGGTCAGTGGTGAACGCACCATTCGGAGTAATCGACGCCGCACTGGCCATCGATGCGGCACCAAAGCACATTGCAAAAGAAGTTGCACAAACGAGGGTTTTCAAGCTTTTCATTGTTTTTCCTCACATGTAAGGCGAAATATTTCGCCGGGGTAATGGCCATGATCGAGAGGTCACGGTGAAACTGCGGAACTTCCCTTTCCAGCCAAATCTCAATTCAATTACCACTACAACTTAAATGGCTTATTCGACGACCTTGAACGTCGGCGGCATCTTGATCGACACCGTCTTGATCGTGCAGTCTTCGCCGATCGGCACGTTGGCCGCCTCCAACTTCCCAGTGGCGTTATCCCAGGTGCCTTCCGCCGTGGATGGGCCGCACTTGCCGCCCAGGCCGAAGGCGTGGACATCCACGCTGATGTTCGACATCGAGCCGCTTTTTGTGTCTTTGGCCACCAATACCCAAGGCAGGTTGATGGCCTCGACACGGCTGCACTTGAGGCCTCCATCGAATTCAACGGCGTCGACATTGACGGACGAACCGTCAGGCGCGACTTTTCCGGCGACCTTGATGGTGCAATCGGCACTGATAAGAGCGCCCTTGGAAAAACTGATCGGCCCCTGGGCCGTGAAGGAACTGCCGGCAGGCTCGATACGCGCGGCCTGGGCCTGGTGGTAGGCAATAAGACCCAGTGCGGCGAGCACAATATGGGTGGTGAACTTCGCTGTTTTTTGCATGTGTACGTCCTTCCCTTTATCTTGTTTTTTTTCAGGGGCAAACAATCTTCTTGTCACTTGAGCAGCACTCGATATCGGCAAATCGTGGGCGATAAGGTCCTGCGCGATATAAATCCCGAATAAGCCTTACACTCGTTGATTCACATTAAAACTTACGTGTATTGCCGTACTGCTCAAGTAGCCTGGAGCGCTTTGGCGGATGAATATTGGCCAGTGTTACATCACCCGAATAGTGTTTGAGTACCCGGTGATCCATGCGTCGCCGCCACAAGTAAGGTACATACGCCCAGACAATCATGCTGGCGTAGCCATACGGCAGTTGTGGCGATTCATCAAAGTGGCGCAAGGACTGATAACTGCGCGTGGGGTTGGCGTGATGATCGGAATGGCGCTGCAACTGGAACAGAAAGATATTGGTGACGATCCGGTTGCTGTTCCATGAATGCCGGGGCGAGCACCGCTCATATCGACCGTTGGGCAACTTCTGCCGCTGAAGGCCGTAGTGCTCGACATAGTTCACCACCTCCAACAGGGAAAAGCCGTAGATGCCCTGGATCAACAGAAACGGAATCACCGCCACCCCCAGCCAGGCGATCATCACCCCCCACAACACCACGCTGTACATCCAGGCGCTGAGCACGCCGTTCTTCCAATGCCATACCGGCAGGCCGAGTTTGCGCAGGCGTTCACGCTCCAGGTTCCAGGCCGAGCGCGCGCTGAACCAGACCGAACGCGGCAGGAAGGCCCAGAAACTTTCCCCCAGTCGCGAACTGGCCGGGTCTTCCGGCGTCGCTACGCGTACGTGGTGGCCACGGTTGTGCTCGGTGTAGAAATGTCCGTAGAAGGTCGGTGCCAGGGTAATCTTCGCCAGCACGATCTCCAGCAGACGCGGTTTGTGACCCAGCTCATGGGCGGTGTTGATCGCGATGCCGGTGGCGGCGCCAGTGGACATGGCCATGCCCAGGTAGGTGAACCCACTGACCGCACCGTGCAATTGAGTACGTGAAGTAATGTAGCTGGCGGTCTGTGCAACCCAGCTCGATGGATCGAGGGACGCGGTGAGTTGCAGCAGGCCGCCGCTGATGATCCAGTCTATGCCGCTGACCGCCAGCCAGCCGGTAATCACCAGCGATGAGATGACGAAGAGCACGCCGGTATAGACGATCCAGCGGTAGTACTTCTGCGCTTCCAGACCGTTGACGGCAGACTCCGGCGGGTTGCTGACGTCTTCGCCCAACAGGCCGTCAATCAATGGAATCAAACCGAAGATCACCAGCACGCCGACCCACCACAGTGCTTGCACGCCCGTGGTGATGGCCAGGGTTCCGGACAGTAAAGGCGTGGCCAACGGCATGATGCCAAGCCACCACAGATGACGCTTGCCATCGGTCCATACCTGTGGAGCCGTGAGGGTCTGGTTCATGGCAGCCACCGGGCAGCAGGTGCAACCAGGCTGGCAAATGAAGGGATACGGGCAGTCGACAGGCTTGAACAGCACTGGCAGCTGCTGAAGTTCGGATATGCGATAAAAGGCGTTTTTTTCATTATTTTATTCGCTCTTCGGCATTTCAAAAATCATTTCAAAACAAACATTGAAATATTTTTTTAAATAGATAGCGCGGAATCGATAGGTCGTCAACTACTTTCTCGAGGCCTTTTTTACGTGACTGCTCAGTCTCTTTTTCAGCCGTTCGGTCACGTGTCTAGAGCAGGCCTTACGAAGTCTCGCCCGCGCTGCAAGGACCACGATTATTTGCTCGCCACAACCAAGGTCGGCTGCAGAGCGGCGTCGGCTGGCGCGGGTCCGGCACGCTTGGCGATCTGTTCGACCAGCGCCGCCACACGCTCGACAGCGGTGATCGGCAACATGTGGCCGCGTCCTTCGACCAGTTGCAGCTTCAACCCCGGCACCTTGTCTGCCAGCGCCTGGCCGTGCTTGCGAAAATCCAGGACCTGATCCTGGGCGCCATAGATCAAGCCGATCGGCAGTCGCAACTGTGGATAGCGCTTGACCATGTCGGGCAAGTAATCGTTGACCTGGGAAATTTCGCTGGAGGCCGCATAGAAGTTGTCAGGACGCATCCCCAGCATGCCTCCGCCACGGGTGGCGAAGTCCGCCGGAGCCGGGTCTGGCGCAAACACGCCTTTGACGACCGAAGCGCTGGTCAGCATTCCCAGCGGCGCGGTCAGCGTGTGCGAGACCCAACGGCGCAACCATCCAGGACGCACAGCCAGTGAAAGAAATACCAGCGGCAACATGCGCTGGGGGTGAGTCAGAGGCGCCACCAGGACCAACCCCGAGACCGCGTGCGGATGATCCAGGGCCAGGGCCAGGGAAATCGCCCCGCCCAGGGAGTGCCCCAGTACTAATGGCTGCCCCAGGTCCAGAGTCTGAATAAACCTGGACACTTGCCGTGCCTGGCTTCGCAGGTCGGCCCCGGTGCCTTTATGCCGAGTGGAATAACCCGAGCCGGGCCGGTCGAGGGTGATGACCCGAAAGTGCTCGCGCAATTGCGCGGACAAGGCATATGTCAGGTTGCGACTACTGCCCATCAAGCCGTGGATCATCACCAGCGGCGGGCCCTTGCCCTCTTCTACATAATGAAAGCGCTCGCCATCGACCTCCAAAAAGCGTCCGTTGACGGGTACAGCCGTTTCAATGCGCCGCGTCATCCAGGCGCTCAGGCCCCACAACACTGCGCTGACGCCTGCAAACACACCCACAGCGATAACCCACTCGACAGCCATAGCTCGGTCCTCTGCTTTCCCTGCTGCTGACCGTCCGACCGGAATTGATCAAGACCTCAGCCACCGCCCTCCCCTTGGACCTTAACTGCGTGTGTGAGGTGCGCGTCCGTCGGACAAGTCGCACATCAGCGACAGGTGGGTAGCGTAGGCGATATTTTCAGGTAGATTATTTAAAATCTTTTTTAAAATAATTAATTCATTTTTCCTTTGCAATGGTGTCTTATCTAAAAGCCAAAACAAAAACAGGAGCAAATCCGATGTCACAACCCGTAAGGCGCATGACTGATTCAGTCGATATCGCCATCATCGGTTCCGGTTTCGCCGGTCTGTGCATGGCGATCAAACTCAAGGAAGCCGGGCTGGATGACTTCTTTATCGCCGAACAGGCGGACTCATTGGGCGGCACCTGGCGCGACAATCACTACCCTGGCTGCGCCTGCGATGTGCAGTCCCATGTGTATTCATTTTCCTTCGCGCCCAACCCGCACTGGACCCGGCAATTTGCGCCACAGGCCGAAATTCGCGCCTACCTGGAAGACTGCGCCGAGCGTTACGGATTGGCGCCGTACCTGCACTACGGCATGGGACTCGAGCGAGCGGTGTTCGATGAGCAATCCCAGCGCTGGCAGTTGAGTTTCACCCATGGCCGCCAGGTCAGCGCGCGAGTGTTGGTTTCAGGTATGGGTGGCCTCTCGCGTCCGGCATTGCCGGCAATTCCCGGACTTGAGACTTTCCAGGGCAAGCGCTTCCATTCCCAGCAGTGGGATCATGACTATTCATTGAAAGGCAAGCGCGTAGCGGTGATCGGCACCGGCGCCAGCGCGATTCAATTCGTACCGCGGATCGCCCCGCAGGTGGCGCACCTGGATGTCTTCCAGCGCACCCCACCCTGGATCATGCCCAAGCCGGACCGGCCGATTTCACGCTTCGAGCGTTGGGCCTTCAAGCACCTGCCATTCACCCAACGCATGGTGCGCAGCGCTTTCTACTGGGCCCTGGAAGGTCGCGTGGTGGGCTTTGCCCTGCATCCGCGGCTGATGAAGATGGTGCAGAAAATTGCCCTGCGCCACCTGCACAAACAAGTGGCCCGGCCTTCCCTGCGCAAAGTCCTGACCCCCAACTACACCATCGGCTGCAAGCGTGTATTGATCTCCAACGACTACTACCCCGCGCTGTCGCGCAGCAACGTACAAGTAGTCACTGACAGCGTGTTGCGCATTGAAACTGACGGCGTGATCACCGCCGATGGCATCAAGCACCCTGCCGATTGCCTGATCTTCGGTACCGGTTTCCAAGCCACCGATCCCCTGCCCCGAGGCTGCATTATCGGCCGCGACGGCGTGGACCTCATGGACACCTGGCGCGACGGCGCGCACGCCTACCTGGGCACTACGGTACCGGGCTATCCGAACCTGTTCCTGATCGTCGGTCCGAATACCGGGCTGGGCCACAACTCGATGATTCTGATGATCGAGGCACAAGTCACCTACATCCTCAAGGCCCTGCAACAGATGCGCCGACACCGGATCGACAGTGTGGACGTCAAGCCGGCGGTGGAAAGCGCCTACAACGAGCAGTTGCAGGGCAAGCTCAAGCGCACCATCTGGTCCACCGGGGGCTGCCAGAGCTGGTACCTGGACCCACGCACTGGCAAGAACACCACCTTGTGGCCCGGTTCGACCTGGCGTTTCAAGCAGGTCACGCGTCACTTCGCGCTCAAGGACTACCTGACCACGCCGGCCGCGGTCGACCCGACGCCACAGTTGGTCAATGCGCCCCACATCACCACAGAAGGCAGCCTGTCATGAAGTCATTCAACGGCCGCGTGGCGGCTATTACCGGTGCGGCCTCGGGCATGGGCCGCGCCTTGGCATTGGCCCTGGCGCGAGAAGGTTGCCACCTGGCCCTGGCGGATAAAAACACCTTGGGCCTGGAACAGACGGTGCAACTGGTCGAGCACTCGACCCTGGTCCCGGTGCGTATCACCCGCTGTTCCCTGGATGTCTCCGACCGCCAGGCAATGGGGGATTGGGCCGCCGCCTGCGCGGCCGAGCACGGCCAGGTCAACCTGATTTTCAACAATGCCGGGGTGGCATTGTCGAGTACGGTGGAAGGCGTGGACTACGCCGACCTGGAGTGGATCGTCGGCATCAACTTCTGGGGCGTGGTCCACGGCACCAAGGCATTCCTGCCTTACCTCAAGGCCAGCGGCGACGGGCATGTGATCAACACGTCCAGTGTATTCGGCCTGTTTGCCCAGCCCGGCATGAGCGGTTACAACGCCACCAAGTTCGCCGTGCGCGGTTTTACCGAATCCCTGCGTCAGGAACTGGACATGCAACGCTGCGGCGTCTCGGCCACCTGCGTCCATCCCGGCGGAATTCGCACGGACATCTGTCGCAGCAGCCGGATCGACGCGAACATGACCGGTTTTCTGATCCATAGCGAGCAGCAGGCCCGGGCCGATTTCGAAAAGCTCTTTATCACCGATGCCGATCAGGCGGCCAAGGTGATTCTGCAAGGCGTGCGCAAGAACAAACGTCGCGTGTTGATCGGCCGTGATGCCTACGCCCTGGACCTGCTCGCGCGCTGTATGCCGGCCGCTTATCAAGCGCTGGTGGTATTTGCCAGCAAACGCATGGCGCCGAAAAGACCCAAGGCGCCGGTTTTGGAAACCACCGATGAACAACGTCTCTGAACAGGAGTAGCCCGATGCTGCCCATTCGCCGTGACCTGCGTTTCACCCTGCCCGCCGACCGCATCAAGGACTGGCATGAGCAAGGGCCGTTTATCACGCATTTTTTCAATGCCTTGTCGCTGCTATTTCCACAGGGCGAACTGTTCTTCATGGACAGCGTGCGCCATTACCGCACGTCCATCGAAGATCCCGAACTGAAGAAGCACGTCCAGGGTTTCATTGGCCAGGAAGCCATGCACAGCCGGGAACATGTCGCCTACAACGACCTGCTGCAAGCCGCCGGACTACCGGCCCACACGCTGGACCGTCGACTGAAAACGATCCTCGACCTGCAAAAAAAGCACTTTCCTGCGTCCTTCAACCTCGCAGTGACTATTGCCCTGGAGCATTACACGGCGATGCTCGCGGAAATATTGCTCAGCGACCCGTCACGCTTCGGTGACTCGATCAAGAGCTATCAGCAAATGTGGTACTGGCACGCCCTTGAGGAAACCGAACATAAAGCCGTGGCCTTCGATGTCTGGAACAGCGTGATCAAACCAGGCCCCAAGCGCTATCTGCTACGTACCGGAACCATGCTGTTCACCACGGTATTGTTCTGGCTGGTGGTGTTTGATTTTCACCTGCGCCTGCTGTTCGCGGATCGACGCGCGGGCGGACATCTCAAGGGGTTCTGGCGGATGCTGAAGTTTCTTTACGGGCCCAAGGGGGTCTTCCCGCGCATGGCGCTGCCTTGGTTACATTATTTCAAGCCGGGGTTTCACCCCTGGGATCATGACAATCGGGCACGTCTGGAGGGGATTGCCGGGTTGGTCGAGGAGATCGAACGCAACAATGGACTTGCCGGATAATGCCCAACGGGGGGGGGGGGACGCAATCGCGCTACCCCCCAATGCCTTGCGCCACCTTATGCGCACGTTCACGGACAAAGCCTTCCAGCGCATGTCCCGGCAAGGCCTTGCTGAAATACCATCCCTGGATAATCAATTCCGCCTCCGACTGCAAAAAGGCCAGTTGTTCGGCGGTCTCGACACCTTCCACCACGACGCCGAGGTTGAGTGCCTCACAAAATCGCAGCATCCCGGTCAGCACCTGCGCGCCCTTGGGGTCATGCTGGGCCACCACAAAACTGCGATCGATCTTGATGAAGTCCACCGGAAACTGGTGCAAGTAGCTCAGCGCCGAAAACCCCGTGCCAAAGTCATCGATGTAGACCTTGGCGCCGATGCCTTGCAGCTTTTCGATCATCTGCCGCGTGACCTGAATGTCCCCCACCAACGCATCTTCGGTGATTTCCACTGATACCTGGCCATGGGCCTGGGACAGAATCTCGACCAGCCGCTCGCCATAGGCCGGCGTGGTCAGGGTAGCGCTGGAAATATTGATGGTCATCGGCAACGAAAAACCGACCTTTTGCCACTTCTGGTACTGACGTACCGCCTGGGACGCCACCCATACGTCAACATCCGGCATCAACCTAGCCTGGGCCAGCCATTGCAGGAACTCCCATGGCGAGTGCACCGTACCTTCGCTGTCACGGGCACGCATCAATGCTTCGCAACCCGTACACAAGCCGGTCAAGGTGGATACTTGAGGCTGAAACTCGAGGTAAAACTCATAGTCGCTGATCTGCTGGATCCGACTCAGTGCGTTGGCCTGACGAGCCAGGACCTTATGGGAAGTCAGTACCGGGTCCAGCTCCAGCAGGCGCCCCTTTTCTTCCAGGCCGCGAAAGGTCATGTCGAAAGACTTGAGGTACACCGTACCGCCCTCCGTGGCTTGCCGATGGATGGCCCGAACGTAGGGGATATAAATCAGCATGCCTACGCCCAACAGGACCAGTTGCAATACCACCGCGGCCCAATCGCCGTGGGTGCTCAAATAGGCATTGAGCAGGACCGGCGCGGTAAACGGCACGCTGACCACGGCCGGCGAAACCCAACCTGACTGCACCACGATCAAGGCGAGCAGCGAGTTGCAAACCGGGACCAACAAGAAGGGTATGAACAGCCGTGGATTGAGGATGATCGGCAAGCCGAATAACAGCACCTCACTGACGTTGAACAACGACAACGGCAAGCTCGCCATCGCCAGCAAACGCATCGACTGGCTTTTGGACACCAGCAGGATCGCCAGCAGTAGACACAGCGAGCTGCCGGCGCCGCCAATAAACGCGAAACACCCCAGCAAGCCGTTGTTCAGGATGTATTTGATCGGCTCGCCGGCCGCGAGGGCCGCGCTATTGAGGGTTACGGCATGATCCAGCACATCGAACAGCGGCTGGATCGCGTACACGCCGTGAATGCCAAAAAACCACAACAGCGAATTGATCGCCGTGACAAACATCCCGCTGCCAAAGGGCGTCTCCAGCGCGTCGAGCACGACAGGTCCCTGAAGTTGCGTCACCTGGGGAATCTGCAACAGTAATGACAACACCGCCACCAACAGCAAGGCCGTGATTGCCCCCGGCACGACCATGTTGATCGTGCCCTTCAGGTTATGTACCACCAGGTCTTCATTGATCAGTCGCGTCCAGCGTTGCCGGTGCAACCAGGCAATCGCGGGGACGACGAGCAGTGGCGATGCGATCGCGATAAACAACACAAAGGTCGCCGATGCACGGGGGTAGTCCCGTAGCACAAAGAGTGCGGTGACCACATGCGCCAGGCACAGAAACGCCACGGGCAACTGCGGCAGGCGGTGCTGGATCGCCAGCATATAGCCGATCGACGCCGCGACCAGCAACGGAACCACTGAACTGATTTCGCCGTGCAACCCCGCCAGGAGCGCCACGACCTGCGGATCCCCCCCGAGCATCCGGGCGCACTCGGAAAGGATCAGGAACCCGGCCGACACCAGCAGACACGGCAAAATCCACAACAACCCCTCGCGGATAGCCCGTAGCGACTCAGTACTCGCCAACGCCGCCAAACGCTGGGTGAAGAACAGTTTGAACAGCGTTTGCGCCATGGCTTATCCCTCAGCCGTAGGGGGTTCAGGGCTTGCGAATACGGGTGAAAACAAGGCTTGGGCCATTGTGCTTGACCGTTGGTCAACGCTACACGTCATGGCACCGGAAGGGGAAGGGATTTACTCACATGACTGGCGATTACGCAGGGTTTCTTCATCTGTCTTGATCTGGAGCGCCAGCAATGGCACAAATCTTGGTGTAATCTTGCCAAATATTACAAACAGGCCGTCCAGGCATCAGATCGATCCTGGCGGTTTTTATGAACCCGTCATAATCCAGTCAGGTCATAGGCTTACACACTGACAGGCCGGCATCGAAATGAGTCGAGTCGGGCAATCCAAGGATATCTATTGAACATGCAAGGCAGGCTTTCAAATCGCGCACGACCTTTGTTTTTAACCGCAGTGCTGTGGCTGTGTGGAGTAGCGGTACTGTTTCTGGTCAAGGCCGCCATCGAGTCAGTGGAGGGTCCCATCAACAAGACCTGGATTGATTTGGCTCTGGTGCTCACGGCTTACCTGTTTTTTTTCCTGCTTGATCCGCTGCAAAACCGGGTTTCAAACCTGTTGCGCAAGCGCGCCAGGCGCAAAAGCCGTTCGCGCCAAACGTCGCTCTGAAGCGTGATCAGCGTTTCATCCTGGAGTACGGCCTTGTCTGAACCTGGCGAAAACCACCAGCTAGCCCTGGATATTTTCCTCGAACAGCGCCCGGCGTTGCGCGCCGAACTGGATACGCTGAACCCGTTGGCGGCACAAGCCAAGAAAGAATCCATGGCGCAGTACCGCGCCGAGCGCCTGCATGAAGCTTTTGAAGCGGAAGCCGAACGCCTCGGCCTATTTGCCTGGGAACTGACCTTGCAACTGGTTGCCCGCTCGCCCGAGGACTTCGAGGCGCGACGCCTTGAAGTCCACAAGGAAGTCGCCCAGATGGCCGGCCTCAGTTGGGAAGCGTACTGCCAACTCCACGGACTCGCTGACTGACTGGCGTCAAACCATCGCCAGCGGATGCTTGCGCTTTGGCGCGCCGAACACCCGATCAATGGCGTCCAGATCATGCGCGTCGAGAACAAGTTTGGCCGCGGCGGCGTTAAGCCGAACGTGCTCGGGCGTTACCGCCTTGGGAATCGCGATGACACCCGGCTGGCGCAACACCCAGGCCAGGCACACCTGGGCCGGTGTCACAGCGTGACGGAGGGCAATTTGCCTGAGGGTCGGGCTGGACAGCACATCACCGCCCTGAGCAATCGGGCAGTAAGCCATCAACGGCAGGTTATGTTGTTGCCACCACGGCAACAGGTCGAATTCAATCCCTCGCTCCTGGATGTTGTACAGCACCTGATTGGTCGCGCAGGCCGGTGACGCCAGTTCCTGAAGATCCGCCACATCGAAATTGGACACGCCCCAGCGACCGATCTTGCCGGCTTCACGCAGACGCTCGAACGCCTCCACAGTTTCTTCGAGGGGGTATTGCCCACGCCAATGCAGGAGATACAAGTCGATATAATCGGTGCCCAGCCGCCGAAGGCTGGCCTCGCACGCCCGGGGAACACCTTGATGGCTGGCGTTATGCGGATAAACCTTGCTGACTAGAAACACCCGTTCCCGTCGCCCGTGTATCGCCTCGCCGACCACCTCTTCAGCACCGCCCTCGCCGTACATTTCCGCCGTATCGATCAAGCTCATGCCTTCGTCGATGCCCAGTTGCAGTGCCGCGACCTCCGCGCTTCGCTGCCCGGGGTTTTCCCCCATGCGCCAGGTGCCCTGGCCGATGACAGGAACCGGGGTGCCCGCCAGATCAATGGTGCGCATGCCAACCTCCAAATGAGTGTGCGATCTCATAGTGTGGCATTCACCAGGCAAAAGGGTTCAATGGAAAGGCCTGGCCAATTCGCGGCCTCAAGGCGGCTAGAGGGCTTGATAAAATGATGATGGGGGACGTTGGCGGGAACATTGGGTGCAGGAGCGAGCGACCCCGCTCCCACACCGGACTCGGTATAGCCTTAGAAGGCGAGACCTACCTTGAAGCCATATTCGTCACGCTTGAGCTTGGTGTTGTCGGCGACCGCCGAATCACCATCCAGCTTGTATTCCGTGCGGGTATAGTACAGACCGGCCATGACCGGCAGGTCGCCGTTCTGGTTCATCAGCAGGCTGACTTCCGCGTACGGGTTGGTGCGGTCCTTGAGGTCCACGGTATCGCTGCCGATGCCATCGACCTTGAGCCGGGCGCGTCCGTCGAGGGTGTGACGGGCGCCGACTTCCACGCGCATGGTCATGTCATCGAACTGGTGGTTGTAACCCACGGCAGCCTTCGCAAACGGTGATTTGTTGGTGAGCTTCATGTCGTAGTCGCCGGATTCCGGCTCGTAGCGAGTCCAGCTGTAACCGCCGCCCACCAGCACGTCGACGAAGTTGCGCGCATCCAGCGCGGCACGCCAGCCCAGATCGAGGTCGGCCTGGCCTTCCTTGAGCTTGTTGTCGCTTTTCTTGCCGAATTTGGCCTCGACCCCGGCCTGATAGATAAACCCGGACTCAGCGGTGAGCTTGTTGCCAAAGTTATAGAACAGGCCGGCTTCAGGCATGTGCTCCTTGTCACTTTCGCTGCCGCCTTCAAGCTTGAAGTCGTTGTAGGCCCCCAAGATACCGAAAGTCGAAATCGGGGCGGTGGACGGGGCGGCAAACACGACGCCAGGCACGGTGACCAATGCCAGGACCGACGAACCTTTCAGCAGCTTTGCGAATAGCTTGGACATCGTTTACATCTCCTTGTCTGAGCAAATTATTCAGGAATCGCTTCGAACCCCCGAGCAAACCAAAGGTTCGATTTAATTTGCGACAATTTTGAGATAAAACGGTTCAGGCAAGGCTCTAGGTCAAGGGTCTTGATTGATCAAACGGCGGGAGCAGCCAGCATTTCCATCAGCCTGGGCCGCAAGTGTGGGTCCGCGGGCAAACGCAACCCGAAGCTGTTTTCCAGCAGCGCGAGCAACTCATCCACCGCGTGGATGGAGCGCTTTTCGCTGTCCCGGTCCAGATAATGCACGGCGTAATGACCGTTGTTTAAAGTACGGCGCAGGCCGGGGCCGATCAGCGCGACTTTCAATTGCCCGAGAAACGGTGATTGGGGATGGGTGCAGACGTACCAGTTGCCGATTTCGTAATCGAAGTGCGACTGCGCCTGCAGATCGAACACATAAAGCCCACGCCATTCTCCGCCAACCTCGGCCCATAAGGTGTAGCTGCCCTCCTCCGCGGTCAGGCGATAGCGTTCATGCGGCGTGGCCTGGGGCGCCTCGGTGTCCACCCGCAACGGACAGGTGGGCACCATTCCACCAAAGCCAACGTCAGTGATGTAGCGCACACCGTCCAGTGTCACCAGGCTGAGGCGATGGGTGCGCGGCGTGAGCGCATCGGGCGGACCGCCCATCACTACCCGGCCAGTGATGCCGCGCGCCTCGAAGCCCAACATCTGCAGCAACGCCAGGAACATCTGGTTCAATTCGTAGCAATAACCACCGCGGCCGTCCAACAGGATCTTTTGCTCAACGCTGGGCAAATCGATGGGCACTGGCGCACGCAGCAGACTCGAGAGGGTTTCAAAGGCGAAGCTGCTGACATGACGCAACT
This sequence comes from Pseudomonas sp. GQ91, assembly GCF_059758795.1. Classification (NCBI taxonomy): domain Bacteria; kingdom Pseudomonadati; phylum Pseudomonadota; class Gammaproteobacteria; order Pseudomonadales; family Pseudomonadaceae; genus Pseudomonas; species Pseudomonas sp. GQ91. The sequence goes on along the minus strand of NZ_JCAXED010000017.1, from coordinate 74,821 downwards.
GCAGCTGCGCCAGGGTTTGCAGGGTCGGCGGCGGCGGCGTGGCATAACCCAGGCGTTCCAGGTACAGACGGCTGTGGGTCAAACGTGGCGAATCCTCGGGCATGGCTCGTTCCTTGGCGCTGGGCAAAAGCCATACTAATACTCGGAACCACGTCAGTTGCCAATTGTGATCTGCATCAATCACCCCGCGTTTTCGCCGCAAACTTTCTGAACCTTTCTGAACCGTATTGAATCCATTCCATATCAACACAGGGAGTCGATATGAGTACCGCAACGATCTACACCATCCACTACCGGCTGCATGGCGAAGTGAAATCCTTCGTGGTACGCGCGGAGGTGATGAATAACGCTGAAGCCTGGCACTGGGCCAGCTGTGACGCAGGGGTTGCCCATGTCGGCCGTATCGGCCGGCCCGGCCATGAACGCACCAAGAAAACCACGCGGCCATGGGCGGAAAAATACGGCATCACCGACGTAACCTGGGTCGCGCCCAAGCGATTTGGCGAGTGAGTGAAGCCCGCAGGGCGCTTGTTTCAAAGGCCCTGCGGGACATTTCCATCAAGGTTTCAAATCACCCAACGGATCATAAGCCGGCTGTCTGGCAGGCTTTTCCTTGTTTTCTTTATCCAGCGGCGCAATTGCCGGGCCTACGGGATCGACTTGCGGGTCGGCCAGATCCGGCGAGTCCGGGTCGAAACCCAATTCGTCACCATCAGTGGCATGTTCCGACGAATGCGGACCATCAGGCTTTTTAGAATGCTCAGTCACAATAACCTCCTGTACTCGCCGCTTTATAGCGGACGGGCTTCATCGTGCAGGTGTTCCAGATGCTCTTCCACCTGCTCTTCTTCTTGCTCACGCCTGACCGGGTCGTTAGGGCGGTTGGCGTCGTTATCACGCTCCACCTCGCCCGGCATGATCGGTTCATCAGGGTTTTCGGGGCCGGGTTGCTGCTGATACCGGGTCATGGTCCACCTCACTTGAATTTCGTTGCCTACAGGACTTAGAGAAAACCCTGGCGGCCATCGTTCAAACTGAATGCCGGGCGGACGCCTTGAGCGACTTTGTCACTACGGCTGCAAAGCATGAGAAGATGCCGCGTCGCTCAATGCCCTTACTTCCCTCATGGAGACTGCAGCCCGGATGTTCGAGATCAAACCTTGCGACCCGCAAACCTATCGCCAACAGACCCGGCGCAGCACGCTGATCGTCGCGGTGATATTTGTCGCCCTGGCAATGCTGCTATCAACCTTGGCGGTGAGGTTGTTTGGCGAACCCGGCGGCGATAATTTTCGCTTCAACGTCGCGGGTGTGCTGGCCGGCGTGGTGCTGACCGTGATGCTGGTGCGCGGCCCTTTCTGGTCCCAGGCCTGGCTGGCGCCGGCGGTGTATGGCTGGCAGCTCAAGCGCAACCTGATGCGCGTGACCAATGTCATGCACCAGGTCAAGGAACAGGTGCAGGCCAACGACCCGGCGGCGATGAAACTGCTGCGCTTCTATCACTTGGGTCTGACGCAAATGCATGAGTTGGATGCCAACTCCAGTGCCCAGGCGCAACTGGTACGGGAAATGGATGAGCACCAGACCAGGATGCAAGCACTGGGGATCAAACTCGAGCAGTCACGCCTGGACCCGGCGTGGCTGCAGGCGCTGAAAAACCCTTGAGAATCGGCGGGACGGACAGCCGCGATGAGTCCGTGGGCTCATCGCGGCGCTGGCACGGCGCACGGGTTCAACCGGCCAGCACGGCACTCAAGTCCAGGCGCCCATCCCGGAGCGGCGGACACCAATAATAGCCGCCCGTCAGCGGCGTGCTGATGCGGTACAGGCCATCGACAATGCCGTCTTCCAGGCCACTCATGCGCCGCAGCTGAGCCTCAAAGGCATCGAAGGAATGCCCGAACGCGAGGAACATCAACCCCGCCTGACCATTTTCCGCCCAAGGCATGGAGCGGCGTACGACAAACGCTTCGGGAGTGAAGCTTTCCTGGGCGGTACGCTTGACGTGCGCGTACTCCGGCGCGTCGTCCAGTTCTTCGTTGTCGCCATGGCGACGACCGATGATATGGTCGCGCTCCTCGGCCGGCAACGCGGCGAACCCATCCAGGTCATGTTGCCATTGCTGGATCGCGGCAAAACTGGCACCGCTTGCACCCACCGCGGCTTCGACGGCCGCATCGTCATGGGGGTTTTCGGTGCCGTCTTCGTAATCGGTCAGGTCGAAACCGCTCTTGTAGCGGAAGCCTTCGGTCATCTGCACCAGGCGAAACGCTGGCGCCAAGGTTTTTTCAAAGGCTCGGCTGCGTAGCAGCAACTCACCCCGATCCTCGCCATGCAACCAGCACCACAGCGCGTGCTGGGTCGATGGATTGTCGGCCCCCGGACCGCTGACGTGCGGAAAGCTGCGCAGCCCCTCGATCTGCGCGCCAAGCGCGTTGACCAGTGGCTCGCCGAGCCCTACCACCACAGCCGAGTCGACCAACTGCAAGAACGCATCGAGTGCCGCGGGTACGGCTTCAATCGACTCGACGGCAAAAAACAGATGGCGTGCCTGCAAAGGCACCGGTGCGGCAAGAATGCCCGGCTGGTACTGACTCATGTGAACTCCTTCAAGTAAGCCCGCCAGTTTACCCGGCGCACGCCGCTGTGCGTAGGGGATAACGCGTAAGCCTTGCAACAGAGCCTTCAGATAGGGGAATCTCTAAGCCACGCTGTGCAACCACTCCAGGGGTAGCGACATGACCACCGATCACTTGCTTGCCAATCTGTTTCCCCGTGCCAACGATATTCCCGAGCAGTTCCGGCTTCCGGCCCCGATCGAACAACGTGACTATTTGGTGGACGGCCAGTTGCGCACGTGGGATGGCCCCTTGGCCCAGGTGCGCAGCCCGGTGCACGTGAGTGGGCCCGAGGGCGATACGCCGGTGATCATCGGCAGCACCCCGCTGCTGGATGCCGAGACCGCCTTGACCGCCCTCGACGCCGCCGTGCGCGCGTACGACCGCGGCCAGGGCGTCTGGCCAACCTTGCGCGTGGTTGAACGCATCCAGCACGTCGAAGCCTTTTTGCGGCGCATGCGCGAGCAGCGCGACGCCGTGGTGAAACTGCTGATGTGGGAAATCGGCAAAAACCTCAAGGATTCGCAGAAAGAGTTCGACCGCACCTGCGATTACATCACTGACACCATCAATGCCCTCAAGGAGCTGGACCGCCGCTCCAGCCGCTTCGAACTGGAGCAGGACACCCTCGGGCAAATCCGCCGCGTGCCGTTGGGCGTGGCGTTGTGCATGGGCCCTTACAACTATCCGCTGAATGAAACCTTCACCACGCTGATTCCGGCGCTGATCATGGGCAACACCGTGGTCTTCAAACCGGCCAAGCTCGGCGTGCTGTTGATCCGGCCGTTGCTGGAGGCGTTTCGCGACAGCTTCCCGGCCGGAGTGATCAACGTGATTTATGGCAGCGGGCGAGAAACCGTCAGCGCGCTGATGGCCAGCGGCAAGATCGATATCTTTGCGTTTATCGGCACCAACAAGGCCGCCAGCGACTTGAAAAAGCTGCACCCGCGCCCTCACCGCCTGCGCGCCGCCCTGGGACTGGATGCGAAAAATCCGGGAATTGTGTTGCCCGAGGTTGACCTGGACAACGCGGTCAATGAGGCGGTTACCGGTGCCCTGTCGTTCAACGGCCAGCGCTGCACGGCGTTGAAAATCCTTTTCGTGCATGAGGCTGTAGTCGACAGTTTTATCGAAAAATTCAACCACAAGCTGGCGACACTCAAGCCCGGCATGCCTTGGGAAGATGGCGTGTCCCTGACCCCCTTGCCGGAGCCCGGCAAGGTCGACTACCTGCATGCCCTGGTGGCCGACGCCGAAACCCACGGCGCCCATGTAGTGAATCGCGACGGCGGGATCAGTCGCGGTTCGTTTTTCTACCCGGCGGTGCTGTACCCGGTGAACCCGCAGATGCGCGTCTACCATGAAGAACAGTTCGGCCCGGTGGTGCCTATCGTGCCCTACCGCGAACTGGAGACGGTGATCGACTACGTCCTGGAATCGGACTTCGGCCAACAGTTGAGTCTCTTCGGCACCGATCCCGCGCAAATCGGCAAGCTGGTGGACACCTTCGCCAATCAGGTCGGCCGGATCAATATCAACGCCCAATGCCAGCGCGGGCCGGACACGTTCCCGTTCAACGGGCGCAAGAACTCGGCCGAAGGCACGTTGTCGGTGCATGATGCGCTGCGGGTGTTTTCGATCCGCACGCTGGTGGCAACCAAGTTCCAGGAGCCTAACAAGGACTTGATCAGCGATATCATTCGCGATCGGGCCTCGAGCTTTTTGACCACGGACTATATTTTCTGAAATGACACCCACCCTAGGAGCAGGCTTGCTCGCGAACTGGCGTCACCGGCAGCGCGTGTTATCTGGATAAACGCAGTGTCCTTGAGGTTTTCGCGAGCAAGCTCGTTCCTACGGTGGGCTGGGGACGTCTTGACCAATGAAGTTTCTTCCCGCTGTACGCCTGCACCCGTTTGCCCGGCGCTTGCTGCGTCCGCTACTCGACCCCTATCGCCGCTATCGTCACGCCAAGTTGATCCATGCGATCCGCGTGTCCATTGGCTTGCTGGCAACCATCCTGCTGACCACCGGCCTTAATTTGCCCCACGGCGAATGGGCCTCGGTGACGATGCTGGTGGTGATCGGCGGTTTGCAGCACCACGGCAATATCGGCAAGAAAGCCGTCGAACGCGCTTATGGCACGCTGATCGGTGCCAGCGTCGGTTTGCTGCTGGTCGCCCAACAGGCCTACCTGGGCTTGCCGCTGCTGACCTATCTGTTGATGTCCGTGGTGTGCGGGTTCTTTTCCTATCACGCCATCGGCAAAGGCGGGTACACCGCGCTACTGTCAGGCATCACCGTATTTATCGTCGCCGGGCATGGTGAGAATCCACTGTCCGATGGTTTGTGGCGCACCGTCGACATTCTGATCGGCATCGCCCTGGCCCTGGCGTTCTCCTTCGCCCTGCCGCTGTATGCCGTGTATTCCTGGCGTTACAACCTGGCCAGCGCGCTACGCGATTGCGCGACGCTCTACAGCCGGACGATCAATGGCCAGTCGATGACCGACGATGAACACCTCAAGCTGCTCAACCGCTTGAATGCGGTCATGCTGCAACTGCGTTCATTGATGCCATCGGTGTCCAAGGAAGTACGGATGTCCATGACCGAACTGGATTCGATCCAGCGCCACTTGCGGATGTGCATCAGCACCCTGGAGATTCTCGGCAATACGCGTCCTGATCCACGGGACGCACAGGCCATGGCGCGGATGCAGCTGGCACTCAAGGCTGAGCATCGGCAGATCCGGGTGCAGTTGATTGGCATGGCAAGGGCCCTGAAATCGGGTGCGACCCAGCGTCTTGAACGCCTCAGCGGCACGCCGACGGCCGAGGCGGGCTTGGCGGTTCCAGTCCACAATGCCTCGGACGGTTATCGATTGCTGACCCTGCAATTGGCGGCGAACATCGATGGCATGCGTCAGCGGCTGGTGAAAACGTCCAGGCACTGGAAGATTTAGGGACACCGGCGGTGTAAAAAAAACCGGGCAGCCTGTTGTTACACGAGCTGCCCGGTTAATTGCCTGCAGTTTGTATTATCTGAGCCCTACCCCCAGGAGTTGGTTAAATACCCACTGTTTGTAGGTGCCTTCCGACCCGCTGACGATGTTCCTCCCCCACCAGTAATCAAAGAAGAAGAAGTTATGGGACCAGGTGCTGGACCAGTAAGGCGCGTTACCCATTGGCCAACGGTTGCCATAAGCGCGACTTAGATCACGCAACTCACTCAGGGACGCCACGCGCACGCCTTGACTCCTGGCCCGGTTGTTGATGTCGGTCTTGGTGCCCTGGCCCAGGCCATAGCACAGCACAACGCCGCTCACATACAGCGTAAAGCTGCGCGTTTGCGCGGGTACGGAAGCGTCACGCACGCTGATCATCGCCGATCCGTTACCCCGCACCGTCACGTAACCCGTGGAGTCCACGACGGCCACCGAGGTGTCGCTGGATGAATAAATATAATTGGGCGTGCCACCGGAGGCCACGCGTCGAATCGAGTTGCTGGAGTCGAACGTCGGCAACGTGGAGGAGTTACCCGGGATCAAGTAAGTGCGTCCATTGAGGGAGACTGAGCTCTGATCAAAAATCAGCGGTTTGAGCAGCGAAATGATGTATTCGGTGGTGGGGAACGCCACCGCCTGGGACTCATCTTCACTGCCGTCAAACGTGACCTTCATGTGCACGGTGACGCGCGCATTATTCGGCAAACCCAGCAACCAGGCGCGGCTCACCGGAATATTCGCCAAACCGTTGGCTTGCTCTGCCCCAGTGAGCGCATGATTCGTCAGCAATACCAGCGGCGAAATCCCCACGGCCGAGGTGGTGACTTTTAACCAGACACGCTGCCCGGCAACACTTAACGGCCACTTCGGCGAGGCCGCGATGGCATCGCCCGGAAGGTCGGGAGGATTGAGGCTGCCACCGTTGGCTACCCGATTGATCAACACCCTTGGCAACTTGGCCGACTGGATGTCTTTGACTACCACGGTCTGCACCTCGGAATTGGCCGAGCCGCCCGCTCCCAGTTCCACCGAATAATGCAGGTTGATGGTTTTGCCAGCGCTGGTGCCGAGGATCGCGTTGCTGATATTAAACGTCACCGTTCCGCCAGCCAGACCGTTCTGGGTCTGCATATACGGGATGGTGCCATCCGCGTAAATCCAGTGCAGGGTAATCCGGTCCTGGCCGCTCATGTCCTCGTAGGTCACCAGCACCTGGCATTTGTTTTCCGAGACTATCGGATCAATCGAAACACTTGCGCCCGTGGCAGGCGTGGAGAGGTTGATCGCCGGATGCGGGAAGGTCCTGACTTCGCGCTGGATCATATGGTGCCTGACGTCAAACAACACCGCGTCGTCGATGTAATTGCTCTGGTTGAACGCCACCCAGAAGCTGATCGTCAACGGCGTCCAGTCTTTCAGGTTGCGCAAGCGGGTCACTGGGGAAAAGCTGGCAAGACCGTCGAACACTTCGGCCGGGCTGACGGGACGCGCCCGCAGGTCCTCTTCATCATAGGGCGTGTCGTCGATAAAGGTGCCTTCATAGCGCAACCACATACGCTGATCCACGTGGGCATACATCCACGGTTGCACACGGGTCCTGTCCAAGTCTTCAAGGCGCGGAATTTCCAACACGGCACTCTCGCCGATGCTGTCGATCAATGGTCCAGGCAGGCGGTGCAACGACAGCAAGCGCAGGCTCAGCACCGGCGAAGGCGTTGCATAGCCGTTGCGGATCACTTGAAAAGACACCTCGATATCCCGGCCATAGGGATGGATGTTGAAACCAATCGCCTCGGTCGGAATCGTGAAGTCAATGAAGTCGCCGCTCTGGCCGTCCTTGATTTCGTAATGGGTGCCGCTACCCGCAAGCCCTTTCCAGCTGACTTCAACCTGGTCGGCGAGCTTAATCTGCTCATAGCGGACCCTGACCGTCGCGCCAGCCGGCCAGACCACCGCCGGATCCAGCTCATCGGGTTCAGTGGTGGCCTGCAGTACTTCGGGTAAAAACAGCTCGCCCAACGCGGTCCCGACGGTCACTTGCAGTTCTTCGGAGTATTGAAGAACGTTGAAACGATCGATCCAGTAACTGACGGTGAGCGTGCCGTCCACGTTATCGGTAAACAATGACTTGGGGATGTCCAGAATCAGCGGTTCGGCGTCCTCGAACAAATGGTAATCAAGCTCCAGTTCGCCGCCGAGTGACCCCGTGTATTTGACGGTGACCCAATCACCGCCCTTGAACGGTGTACCCAGTTCAAGGGTACCGGTACTGCCAACGGTAACCGGATCGACGTTGCCATTGATCGCCTCGAGAATGACCGGTGCAGGCAAGGTCCTGGGCGGACGGCCGATCTGCACCCATCGGCGGTCCGACTCCCGAAGCCCGATGGCTCCGTTGACGTTATAGTGGACATTGCTCTCGCGCAGTCCCTCGAAACGCATGTACTCGGCGTTCAAAAAGTCCCGGGTACGCGGATGGAAGCCGGCCAGCCGTGTAGACGAAACACGCTCTGAGGTGCCGTCCAGGTGTTTACCCAGGATGACCACCTCCAGGGAATCACCGGCACCGCCCGGTGGCTGGTAATCAGGCATGGCCGCGGTAATGCGCGGAAGGTCCGGCGGAATATACGATCCAACGGCTTCCAGGACGTCGGGCCGGGGCAACTCATAGCGCGTCCCGACCACCGAGACGGTGGTCTTCCTGGAGGGGAGATCATCTTCGCCTGCGCGTTCGCGCACGTAAGAGACAGTCATCGTGCTTTGAATCAGGGAGATGATCAGGTCATTCCTGATGGAAAACTCGTAAAACTTAGGCACCCTGTCGACGAGTTGCCGCAAGGACTCAGTGACCACCACTCCGTCGGCGGTGGTGCCCTGCACCGTCAGATAAATATAGTCGCCTACCAGGAAGTCCGGATCCCTGCGTGGGACTTCCACTTCGGCAAACACAGGCAGCGTGGTGAGTGAGTCAGCGTCTACCACCGAGGTGATCAGATTGTCCTGAATCACTTCGGGCTGGCGCAGCAGCTCCAGTTCCAGATCCACCTGCACCGGCACCGGCTTGCACCAGGGCTGCAATTCTCCGGAGCGGTTACGCACCTCGTCATACAGGTAGAACTGCACGACAAAATGACCGCTCCCCACCAGGTTCAGGAAGTCTGTGCCAATCACGAACTCCAGGTCCTTCCCCACCTGATCGGCGGTAATCGGTGGCACGTCAAAACGTTCCGCGCCCCAATAGAACATCACCAGATCGTTGACCCGCATGAACTCCCAGGCCTTGATCGTTGCAGTGACGTCCATATCGGCACCGATGGCTGTATCCGACAAGGTAAGGATCAGTTTGGAGTGCCAATTCTCCTGCGGGCGCTCATCGGCTCCACCCGGCCGCGTTTCCTTCACGAACACGATTTGGGGAATGGACGTGCTGGACGTATTGGAGCCGACCCTCAGCACCTCGCCGTAGACATCCGGAACGAAGCCCAGCTCCACCAGACTTCGCGGCACGTTCAAGAAAAAGCGCTGGTCGCCCACATCTGACGGCTGCACCTTGTTCGAGGCCGCGATCTTGCCATTCATCCAGATCAAGTACGTATCGCCGACATTGAGCTTCGTCCAGCGCTCGAAGACGAAGTCCAGCCCTTCTTCAATATGACGAATGCCCACCCCATACGCGGCGCCGTCTACCGGTACTACCTGCTGGGGGGATGTGTAGGGGGAGTCCAGGTCTTCGAGAATCATCACGCCTGGACGGGTCAGCGATTCCTTCACCTCGGGGGGCTTTCTTTTTACGGGTTGTGGCCTGACAGCGACCGGCCTGGCAGTCTTGCTCTCTACTGGCTCGGGTCCAGTATCGGCGGATTTAGTTGGCATGATCGAACTCCAAGTTGAACCGCGTGCGGATAAAGCACGCGCCAAAGTCGATCAAATACCCGAACCACCGTAGCGTCTACCTGTCAGAATTGACAGTGGCGACAGAAGGTATGCCCGACAGCTTGCTCCGCGAAATCGCCGTCGGCACCGATAACCTGTGTTTACACTTTGTCCGACATTTTTTTCACGATTTATTCACACCCGGGCCCGTAGTGTGAAGCCTCATCCGTTACAAACGCTGCACATCAAGCCCGCCGCCCCAGCGGGCTTTTTTTTGCGCGTGGTTTGACGGCGTCCGCGGGGGCGTATCCATGAAGCTGGCCCGCGCATTGCGAGCCGGCTTGCAGTCGATCAAAGGGCTACCTTGCCGGGTGCGGGCATCGCCGCCTGCTCGCGAATGGCGCGCTGCGTATCGAGTACCCGCGCCAAGGCCAATTCGGCTTCCGGACTTTGCTGCGGTACCCGAATGGCCGCAGAGACCAGGGTGATCAGCTTGGCCATGACTTCGGCGTCGGTGGCCGGGCGGCCCAGACTCATGGAGTTCATCAGCAAGCGCAGCTCGGTGCCGGCCATGACTCCGGAGATTGCCTTGAGGGCAAATTGCAGGCGCACCCCCAGCTCATTACGTGGCAGGTCCGGCAAAGCCTGCGCGAACGCTTCGAAAAAACGCTGGAAAACCGGCTGGTAGTGAACCTTGAGGTATTCCTGGATAAACGGCGAAGTGTCGCTGTAGACGCGCCCCAGGAAACGAATGAAGGAGCGCCCTTCGCCACTGGCCGGGTCGGCACGCTCCATGCCCATGGCCGGCGCGAACAACACGCCGAGCAACGTGTCACAATCCAGCGGCCCATCGGATTCGGCCTCGCACCGCGCAAGCAACTCCAGGCGCTGCTCGTTGAGCGGCTCCAGGCGTTGCATCAGCAGGGTTTTCATCAGGGAATCCTTGTCCCCGAAGTGGTAGTTCACCGCCGCGAGATTGACCTGGGCCTTCTCGGTAATCTGTCGCAGCAGGACGGCGTCATAACCGTACTTGATGAAAAGAGCCTCTGTCGCGTCCAGCAATCGGGTCTTGGTAACGTTTGGAGCACTGAGTTTCTTCACGGCCATATCAGTTCCACGGCGGAATATTGTTTTAAAAATAATTTTGATTTTTTATACCGGGGCCGTTGATCGAAAGCAAGTAGTGACACTGCGCCATACTATCCAAAGGCCATGCCGGGGGCGTCATGAGCGGTGTTCCAAAAACACCTGCCAGAGTTTTTCCTCCACTCTCTTGCTGGGCGCGGCAAGAAAAACCGCTCTATCTCTGTGGCTGGCGAAGCCCGGTGATCAAGGTTACTATTCAAACAATGTTTTAAAAACAAGAATAAAATCCAGCTATTGGCAGCCGTCCCGCGCCCCCGGAACTTGTTACAAGAATTTTCAGGGTTAGGCTCGGATCGCCGTAGCGCAAGGCGTAGTCATGATGACAAGCACCCCACCGCTCCCAGGCTTCATTTCCCTGCAAGGCATCGGCAAAAGTTATCAATTGGCCGGGCAGCATCTGGCGATTCTCAATGACGTCAGCCTGTCGATCGCCAGCGGCGACAGTTGCGGCATCCTCGGAGCTTCCGGCTCCGGCAAAAGTACCCTGCTCAATATTCTCGGCCTGCTCGATTTGCCCGACTGCGGAGCGTACTGCTTTGCCGGCCACGACATTTTCAGTGCCACACCCGATCAGCTCGCCGCGATCCGCAACCAGCAGATCGGCTTCGTCTTCCAGAGTTTCAACCTGCTGCCGCGTCTCAGCGCCCTGGACAATGTGGCCCTGCCCCTGAGCTATCGCGGAGTATCGCGCCATGAGTCGCTGGAGCGCGCCCTGCACATGCTCGATCAAGTCGGCCTGGCCGAGCGCGCCCACCATCGCCCTGCCGATCTCTCCGGTGGGCAGCGCCAGCGGGTAGCGATTGCCAGGGCGCTGGTGGGTGCACCGTCGGTGATTCTCGCCGACGAACCCACCGGTAATCTCGATAGCCACACCGCCCAGGAAATCATGGACCTGCTGCTGGCCCTCAATCGCGAACAACACGTCACGCTGATCATCGTCACCCATGACCCGCACATTGCCGAACGCTTGAATCGCAAGATTCTGGTGCGCAACGGCGTCGTGCAGGAGGCCGGGCGCCTATGAATCTGCGGGTCGAACAGAGCCTGAGCCAATTACTGCACGAAGCATTCGTCAGCCTGCGGACCTTGGGCAAGCGTTCGATCCTCGCACTGCTGGGGATCGTGATCGGCAGTTCATCGGTGGTGGCGCTGATCAATATCGGCCATAACGCCGCCGAAGATGCCGCGCTGATTTTCAAGGACATGGGCACCGACACCCTGGTGGCGCAGTTCCCACCCAAAGGCAACAGCAGCGTCCCGCGACCCGCCAGCCTGGATCTGGAGGCGGTGCGTAAAGCCGTACCGCAAATTGCCCATATCGGTGCCATTAGCCTGTTCAGTGGCCCCGTGGTGTTCCATGGCCGTACCACCAACGCCAGCCTGGTAGGCAGCACGCCAGACCTCAAGGACGCCATGCGCTTGTCGCTGCGCGAAGGCCGGTTCCTTTCCGAGTTCGATCACGCGCAAACCTACGCCGTGGTCGGCGAACACGTTGCCCAGGCCTTGGGCGCACCGGGCGACCCGCTGCTGCTGGGTGATCGCGTGCGGATCAATGACTATCTGTTCGAGGTCATCGGCATTCTCCACAACCAGCCCCGGGCGATGCTGATTCCGGTGCAGGCCAACGACTCGCTGTTCATTCCCGCCAAAGGCATGCGCCGCATCTATCCGACACCACAGATCGGCAGCGTGGTAATCCGCGCCGCCTCCGGCCAGGATATGGAGCGCGTCGCCAGAGAGGCAGCTACCGCGTTGCGGCCGCAGTTCACCGACCATGACGTCGACATTCAGGTGCCACAACAAATGATCGATGGCATGACCCGCCAGAGCCGCACCTTTGCCTATCTGCTGCTGGCCCTGGGCGCCATCTCGCTGGTGGGCGGAGGTGTCGGGGTGATGAATGTGATGTTGATGAACGTCTCGGAGCGACGCCGGGAAATCGGGATTCGCATGGCCCTTGGCGCTCGCCAGCGGGATATCCGCAACCTGTTCCTGCTGGAAGCGGTGACCTTGACCGCCGTCGGTGCGATGTGCGGTGCGGTGCTGGGCATGAGCGCCGCCTACCTCTATGCCTGGCTGTCGGGCTGGCAATTTTCCCTGGCCGTCGCCGCCCTGCCCCTGGGCGTGGGCAGCACCTTGCTGGTGGGATTATTTTTCGGTATTTACCCGGCCATCTCGGCGTCACGCTTGCAACCGGTGGAGGCGTTGCGCGATGAATAAACCGCTGCTGTTGATCCTTGCCCTGTTGAGCCTGCCCGGCGTTGCCGCCGACAGGGAGCTGCGCCCGTCGGCCCCGACCATTACCCGCAGCGGCTATGAGCGCGGCGTGTCTCTCAACGCCCAGGTCACCACGCTGACGCTCGGTGATGCGGTGTATCTGGGCCTGCGCAATAACCCGCGCATTCGCAGCGCCTACCTGCAGCGCGTGGCGCAGAAGTTCGACCTGCGGGTGGCTGAAGACACGTTCAACCCCAAGCTGGTGCTCAACAGCTATTACCGCAGCACCCAGGGCTCCGAAGATCGTGCCCGCAACGCCAACCTGGCGCCAGCCGCCACGTTGCTGGGAGAATACGGTACCCGACTGAGCATGGCCTGGACCCAGCAACTGAACAACGCCGACCGTGCCGGACGCTACCGCAGCGACGGCCTCGACCTGGCAATCATCCAGCCCCTGATGCGCGGCGCCGGATGGGATGCAACCACCGCCCCGCTACGCCTGTCGCGCCTGGCGGAACAGGCCAACCGTCTCAATCTCAAGGCAAACGTGGCACAGACCATCAGTCAGATTATTGCCACCTACCGGGAGCTGCTGCGTTCCCAGGAGCAACTGAGCATCAGTCAGGAAGCGCTCAAGCGCTCCATGGCGCTGTTGGACGTGAACAGGGCGCTGATCGATGCGGGGCGCATGGCCGAGTTCGAAATCGTCCAGACCGAAGCCGACATTGCCACCCAGCAACTGGGGGTCGAGGAAGCCCAGAACCAACTGGACATCAGCCGCCTGAGCCTCCTGCGCTTGCTCGCGCTGGACCTGTCGACACCGATCCGCGCCAGCGAGGCCCTGGAAGCCTCGCGCATGGATATCGACAAGCGCCAGGCCTTCAATCTGGCGCAGGCCCAGCAACCGGAATACCTCGCCACCCTGCTCGGCAGCCAACAAGCCGACCTCAACCTGGTGATTGCCAAGGACTCCGGACGCTGGCAGGTCGACCTGGTGGCAGGTGCCAATCAAGTGCGTGATGTCACCGATAACGCTACCGGCAATACCCATAACCGGCGCTGGGACAGCTATACCGGGATCCAGGTGCAGATTCCGATCGGCGACATCAGCACCCGCCAAGCCGAGGTTCGCGCACGGGTCAATGTAGAGGACCAGGCCATTCTGATCACGGATGCCCGCCAGGAACTGGAGCGCAACGTCAACAACGTGGTACGCGACCTCGGCACTCGCTGGCGCCAATATGAAATCGCCCAGCGCGCCGTCGAACTGTCGAGGCGCAAGATCGACATCGAGCGCGATAAACTCAGTGCCGGACGCTCCACCAACTTCCAGGTGCTGAGCTTCGAAGCCGACCTGCGTAACGCCGAAAATGCTCGCCTCAATGCACTGATTGCCTATTTGAATGCCCAGACCCAGCTCGACCTGACCCTGGGCATGACACTCGAAAGTTGGGAAATCGCCCTCAATGACTACTAATCAAAAACGCCTGTCGGGCGCTGTATTGCTGGTGCTGCTGGCATGTGCCGGGATCGCGCTGGTCAACCACCAGACGCCTGCCACCGCACAAGCCGACGCCGCCGAGCAATGGCTGGCGGTGAAGCCCGATCCACTGGTGCACCAAATTGGCTTGGTGGGCAAGATCGAACCGGAGACCACCCTCATCCTCACCGCGCCATTTGACGGCAACGTGCAGGCCAATCTGGTTGAGCAGGGTCAACGCGTCGACGCCGGTCAAGTGCTGCTGCGCATGGACCCGGCGACCCTCGAAGTACAACTGCGCGATGCGCTTTCCGCGCAACTCAAGGCACGCCGCACGGTGCAGGAAATGCAGGACTGGGACAGCGGCCAGCAAGTCAGTCGCGCCCGACGCAGTCTGCGTACCGCCGAAATGGCCGCCAGCAATACCCAGCGCAAGCTCACCGAAAGCGAAAACCTGTTCAAGCGCGGCATCATTCCGCGCAATGAACTGGACGACCTCAAGCAGCAGGCCCGGCAGCAACAGTTGGACCTGGCGGCGGCGCGCAGTGAACTGCAACAGACCCTGGAACAAGGCAAAGGCGAATACCGCCAGATCGCCGATATGGAGTTGACCAACGCCACGGTGAAATATGAGGCCTTGCGCATTTTGCTCGATGGCAAGGAGGTCAAGGCGCCATTCTCCGGCATCATCGTTCCCGCGCCGGGCAGCAACGGACCGCCGGGTTCGAGCAGCAACAACGTCCCGGTACAGGCTGGCACTAAAGTCACCCAAGGTCAGGTGCTGTTCGGATTGGCCAATATCGAACGCCTGAAAATCGTCGCCAACGTCTCGGAACTGGATATTAATCAATTGCACCAAGGCCAGGCCGTGGAAGTCATGGGCGATGGTTTCGACGACGAACGCCTGAACGGTTCGGTCAGCGTGGTCAGCGGCCTGGCACTGTCCAACGATAGCCAGGGCAGTGCACAGTTCCCGGTGACACTGTCGATCCCCACGCTCACCCCGCAGCAGTTGCAAAAGGTGCGTTTGGGCATGAGCGCAAGGTTGACCATCGTCACTTACAGCAATGACCAGGCAATCATTGTCCCGGCCCAGGCGATTCGTCGCGATGCGGCTGACATGAGCGTGGAATACCGGGAGTCGATGGATAAGCCGGTGGAGCGAGTGACGGTGACCACCGGGCAGTCCACGGCGTCGGGGGTGGAAGTGTTTGGACTCAAGCCGGGGTTTGTGAAGGTTGGGGGTTGAGGCTGGGACGCGGTTGATCAAAGGCGGTGAGGTTGACTGCGGGGTGCCTGGGGGCTCGGGCAACCGATGAAATCGCCCCCTCACCCCAGCCCTCTCCCGGAGGGAGAGGGGGCCGATTGGGGGATATTTCAGACATTTTCCGACCTGCAAGAGCGGCTTTGAATCCACAATCAAGAGGGTTTTTCAGGTCGCCAATGTTCTCAGCACACTTCGGTCAGCCCCTCGCCCCGTCGGCATAGGTATACCCAATTTTCAGAAACTGACGAATTTCCCCGTGGCGAGCGGGCTTGCCCCGCCTTGGACTGCGAAGCAGTCCCAAAAACCAGCCGCTACGGAGTCTCTGATACACCGCATTCGGCTTACTGGGACGGCTTCGCAGTCCAAGGCGGGGCAAGCCCGCTCGCCACAACAGCCCTATCTGCCTGGATTTAAGCGTTGAGGCAAAGTTGTGTAGATACCTATGCCCTTTTGGGGAGGGGCTTGGGTGGGGGGCGAGCAATCTTCAACCCGCGACCAATCGCGCCGCCAACGCCTTGGCCTGCAAGGCTACATCGGTCACCGCCGTACTTTCCCACCACATCCCGCGCAACGGCGGCCCCATGGCGAACAGTCGCTCGCTGGCGATGCCCTGCACATCCAGCACCGCGCCGGACTCATCCGCGGCGATCCCCAACGCCAGCGGCCCTGGCTGAACCAGGCCACGCGCCAGCAGTTGTCGGGGCAGCGGCCGGGCAACCCGGCGCCAGTCGTACTCGATACCACTGGAATTAATCAACGCGCAACCACTGACAAATGTCGCATGCAACTCGCCACGGCGGCGCAGACGCAGGGTAACTTGACCATTCGCCGACGGCTCCACTCCCTGGAACGACGCGGCTTGAATGCGCAACCGCCCTTCCCCATGCAACCGCTCCACCAACGCTGCACTCAAGGGTGGCGAGCGGTGATGATGGCTTTCCCACCAGGGCCGTACATGACGCACGAACTGACGCTTGTGCCGTTCACTGGCCTGGCTCCACAAGCGCGCGATGTGTACCCGTACGGTGTCCAGCGGCGCCTGCCAGTCGATGCCTTGCGCCATCGCACGCCGACATTGCCGGCGCACTTCCCGCATTAATTGCAGGGGGCTGCAAAGACGCTGGTCCCCAGCCAGGAAGTCCTCCCAGGCCGGGGGCTGGCGACGGACATGAGGCAACAGGCCGTGGCGGGAAAACACCTCGATAGGCCCGCGATGACCGGCCTGCTCCAGCGACACCACGGCATCCACCATGGTCAGGCCGGAGCCGATGATCAGCACCGTCGACTGCGGATCCAGTTGACGCATGGCGTCCACATCCCAGGGGTCGACGGCGGCCGCGTTCAAACCGCTGGAAGAGGTCTGCGGCGTGCGCGCCGCCGGGAACATACCGGTGGCCAACACCGCACAATCACCCCGTAGCTGCTCGCCGTTGTCCAAGGTCAGCAAGGTCGAGGACCTGTCCACCTGCACGTCGATCACTTCGGCGCGGATGTGTTCGACGCGGGACGCCGACAGCGCCTTGGCCTCAGCCAATCGCTGTTGCGCGTACAGGCCGAAGAGCCCCCGAGGCGGAAACAGTTCGCTGACGGGCACGTGCTGGCGGTCCGACTCCGGCCACCCGCCCGCGGCGATATGGGCGGTCAACCATTGGGTCAAATCATCGGCATTGTCCGGGTCGACACTCATGCGCGCCGCATTGCCGTTCAAGGTGTGGCCCAACTCCACTGCGCTGTAGGCTTCGCCACGACCCAGCTCGTCGCGCGGCTCGATCACCAGGATCTGCCGGGCGCCAGGCAAGCGCAGCAGTTGCACCGCCAGCAGTGTGCCGCTCAAGCCGCCGCCGATGATCAGCACATTGGCGGTGCGGATCCCCTGTCCGTCTTCGGTTTCATTCATGAACATGCGCCCTTACTGTCTCGCCCAATAGATGTCGTGCACCTACAACCCGGCAGCGGTGCCGCTGAATATTTCGCAGTATCCGGCAAGCGGCCTGCGACGCATAGTCGAGTGCGACGTTGATAATCCATTCGTCGCTCATAAGCGCGACGCGAACTGAGTACGCGACCTGAACAGCGCGGAAATCGAAAATAAACTAAACCTTTGCCCCACCTCCCGGTTCGAAAAAATAGCGGCACCTTGACCGCACCAAAACCTGGAGAACGACATGTACAAATTACCGATAAAACAAATAGGTTTGTCTTGCCTGCTCATCGCCGCCAGTATTCAGGGCGCCATGGCCGCCGCCTCCAACAACTTCGTGGAAGAAGCGGCGCAAGGTGGCATCAACGAAATTGAAAGTGGCAAATTGGCCCTCGAGAAAAGCAGCTCCGCCGACATCAAGACGTTCGCCAATCAAATGATCAGCGATCACCGCGAAGCCAATCAACAACTCAAAAATCTTGCCAAAAAACTCGATATTGAAGTGCCTGACGATGCCTCGCTCACCGCCAAAGCCAAGCAGATGATCCTCGAAATCCGCGACGAGTCCTTTGATAAGGCCTACGCCAACAACCAAGTGATGGCTCATGAACAGACCGTCGAGTTGTTCAAGAAAGAGGCCGCATCCTCGGATCACCCCGAGCTCAAGGCCTTTGCCGAGAAAACCCTGCCCAAGCTGCAGCATCATCTAGACATGGCCAAAAAACTCCAGGGCCAGTACGCCAAATAAGACGACGGGCATCCCCGCAGTCGCGGGGTTGTGCCCTGACCACTCGTCGGCACTCTTTAAGGTTTTATTAAACCCTTGCTCCTTCTCTGACTTCTTAACTAACACACGCTTACTTTTTTGCCCGTGTGCAACGCGCCGACGATGTCAGTTCGGGCGCCCACGACTCACCGTAAAATCCACAGGGTAAGCGTCATGAATCATTTAGGACTGTCGATACTTGAAATAAGAAGCCTGATCGAAAAAGCGCTCCAGCCCGACCACTGCATCTGCGAATGCCATGACGGCAAGACGTTGAGCATCGATTTGACCTGTCACGCCGACCCGGCGCTGACTCTTCATTTAAGCGGTATTGCCCTCAGCGACTTAAACTCCTTCAGGGCTGTTGCCGACCTCATTGCCAAGGCTCGCTACGAGCTGATATCCACACGTTCGCCGCAAACGACTGGTCATGCGACCAGCCGATCAGGCGCAGCCGACCTTCGGCAGCACACTCGCAACGGCTCGCCTTCGCGTTACGCCGGCAGATGATCCGGTGGCAGCGGCCCCGGCGCATTGCCGGGAGCCGCGGAGCGACCGCTGGGGCTAAACCCAGCCGCCATCGACGATAAAGTTCTGCGCCGAACACATGGCCGACACGTCAGAAGCCAGAAACAGCGCCATATGGGCGATATGCTCAGGTTGCACACTGCCCGGCAAGCATTGGCTGCGACTGATCAGTTCCCGTGCCGCGTCATCGACCCAGAGCGCCAGTTGCTTTTGCGTCATGACCCATCCCGGCACCAGCGTGTTAACCCGGATATGCCAAGGTCCCAGCTCCCGCGCCAGGCCGCGGGTCATGCCGTGGGTCGCCGCTTTACTGGCTGCGTACACCGGGTAACCACCGGACGCCATCATCCAGCCGATCGACCCCAGATTGATGATCGCGCCCTGCCCCGCGGCCTTCATCATCGGAACCACCGCCTGGCTGGCGAAAAACGCGTGCTTGAGGTTAACCCCGATCAGTTTTTCGAACATCGCCGAATCGATGTCTTCCAGGCTGTGCCGTACATCGTTGGCGGCATTATTGATCAACACCGTGATCGGCCCCAGCGCGTGGGCGATGTGGGCGATGGCGGTTTTGTAGGCGTGCTCATCGGTGACATCGCAGTGCACGAATTCGACGCGATGGTCGTGGGCCAACAGCTCGGCAGCCAGTTGCTCGCCCTGGCTTTGGGCCATGTCGACAAATCCGACGTGTGCGCCCTGCTGTGCAAAGGCGCGCACCAGTGCTTCGCCAATCCCCGAGGCGCCACCGGAAACCAGGACAGTCTTACCCTTCAGGTCGGCATACACCACCTGGGAACCGGCAACTTCTTGATTATTCATAAAATGCTCACCCCAACCAATTAGTCTTATTTTATATTGCAAAAAAGCCAAGAAACGCTATAAATTTGCAGAGCAATCGCACTATATCTGAAAATTAGTAGAACTATTCCATTCAAAATAACAAAAGGAAGTTCAACGATGCCACACTCTCGACACCTGCTTTCGAGCCTTGGCCTGTCCCTGATGATGGCCAGCCTCGGCGCCCAGGCCGCCGGCTTGTCCAGCGAACACAAACCTTTCGGCAAAACCAACGACGGTACCGCCGTCGAGCAATACGTGCTGCGTAACAGTCATGGCATGCAAGCCACGGTCATTACTTACGGCGGCGTCCTGCAATCCCTGATCGTGCCGGATAAAAACGGCCAGCTCGACGACGTGGTCCTGGGCTTTGACGATGTACAGGGCTACCAGAGTGGAACCGCCTTCTTCGGCGCCACCATCGGACGCTTTGGCAACCGCTTGGCCAAAGGCGCCTTTGAACTGGACGGCAAGCGGTACCAGGTACCGCTCAACGATGGACCCAACGCGCTGCATGGCGGTGCCGAGGGTTTCGACAAGCGCGTCTGGCAAGCCGAACCGGTCAAGAGCAAGGATTCGGTGGGCGTGACGTTGAGCTACCTGTCCAAGGACGGCGAAATGGGCTTTCCCGGGAACCTGAAAACCCAGGTCACCTACCGTCTCAACGATAAAAACGAGCTGCACATCGAGTACACCGCGACCACTGACAAACCGACGGTGCTCAACCTCACCAACCACAGTTATTTCAACCTGGCCGGTGCCGGTAACGGCGACATCCTCAACCAGCTCGCCACCTTGCACGCCAGCCATTACACGCCGGTCAACGGCACCTTGATTCCCACCGGTGAGTTGGCCCCGGTCGCCGGCACCCCGATGGACTTCCTGCAACCCACCGCCATCGGCAAACACATCAAGGACGATCATCCCCAGCTGAAATTCGCCGAGCCGAAACAAGGTGGCTTCGACTTCAACTGGGTCCTGGATGCCAAGGGTGATCTCGGCAAACCGGCCGCCGAGGTACACGATCCGCAATCCGGGCGCCATCTGCAGCTCTACACCACGGAACCGGGCGTGCAGTTCTATACCAGCAACTTCCTCGATGGTTCGGTCAAGGGCAAGGCCGGCAAGACTTACAACCACTGGAGCGCGTTTACCCTGGAAACCCAGCACTACCCTGACGCGCCGAACCAGCCGAACTTCCCTTCGACGCGGCTGGATCCGGGGCAGACGTATACGCAACACACGGTGTTCAAATTCTCTACCGACTGAGTCGGTCATTGAACCTCGCTTCAATCGGCGCGGGTCGAGCACGCCTCATTGACGCTGGTCGGTACCTGCACGTATCAGGTGCCGGCCCGCTGCACAGGCGCGGCGGGAGCATCTGATACGCTTTTTTCTGGAGCATCTGAATCTGTACCGAACAGCCTTCATTCGTGACAATGAATCACTCCCGAGGCACTCGCGGAGCCCGACGGGAATCGTCCTGTCGTTCATCTTCCTTTCGGAGGCCCCATGGCTAAGATGGCATTTTTTCTGTTCGGCTTTTTAGCACTGACCATCGCGATTGGCCTGCTCGCCACGGTCTCACCGGTTTGACGCGTTCAACCCGCAAACAACATCGGGTACAAAGAAAGCACCAGCAGCCCCGCCATTGACCAATTGAACACTCTCAACCAGCGCGGATTACGCAACACGCTGCGCAAACCGCTGCCAAACCCCGCCCACACGCACACACTGGGTAGGTTGATCAGCGCAAACACTATTGCGATCACCAGCACGTTGGTGAAATAGCCTTGCGCGGGGGTATAGGTAGTAATCGCGCCCAACGCCATGACCCAGGCCTTGGGGTTGACCCACTGGAACACCGCCGCGCCCAGGAAAGTCATAGGTGTGTGGTTGCCGTGGGTGTCATCCGACAGAGGGCTGGACGTCGCAATCTTCCACGCCAGGTACAGCAAGTACGCCGCCCCGACATAGCGCAACGTCGCATAGGCCCCCGGCAGCGCCTTGAACACTTCCCCCAGGCCCAGGCCGACCGAGATCACCAGCACCATAAACCCCAGGCTGATCCCCAGGGCGTGAGGCATTGAGCGCCGAAAGCCGAAGTTCACGCCGGACGCCAATAACATCGTGTTATTCGGTCCCGGCGTGATCGAAGACACGAAGGCGAACAGCGCAAAGGCTGAAAGCAGGCTTGAGGACATGAACATGGGGCGTCATCCAGGCGAATTGTTGTCGCCCTGACAGTAGAGTGTTCGGCGCAGCCTCGCCCCGTACAGCTATAAGCAGATCGAGAGATACACTTTCTTCACGGATGCGCCGCATGAAGCCTGGGAGGTAGACGTCCAATAGACAAACCGCTGGTCAGCGGTCGACTTTATCCAAGGTGAGCCACGCTGACGCTGAGGCAGGATCAATAGGAAATAACGCACGCTCTGCTCATTGCCAAATATCATTGCGCGCGGGCTTTTTGTTTGGGGGCCTTTCACATCCCTTTCACAGTCCAGCGCTTATGGTGATCCCAGCTCCTAAGTGAACACCTTTAAGCCCGCTCTCCCCATCGCGGGCTTTTCTTTGTCTGGCGTTTCGATAGTGATGTTCAACCGGCGTGAGCATCCGTGCAGCCTTCGATATCCAGCGCCATCACCGCGTCCGAGGTCATGACTTCGGCATATTCGCCATCAAGGATTGCCAGCGTCAGCGCATGCACCGTCGCAGCCGTCCAGGACTTCCCTGCGGCGCTCACCACCGGCACCGCCGTGGTTGCATCAGACGGCAGGATGATGCGGTAGCCGAGGGCTTTTCCAGCACGCACCGTGGCATCCATGCTGTTGTGGATCACCACCCCCGTCAGCACCAAACGCTCCACCCGCATGCTCTTGAGCACGTGGTCCAACTCAGTGCCGATAAAGGCGCAGTTCTGCTGCTTGACAATCACCGCCTCTCCCGCGAGAGGCGCGACCTCTTGCTTGATGGCATTCCACGGGCCGTGGACGTGATAGGTCGATGACGGCGCTTGCTCATCGTGCTTGATGTGCACCACGGGCCAGCCCTTCAGCCGCCAATGCGCCAGAAGACGCTGAATTGCCGCCAGGTAGCCGGGATGACTCTTGCCCTCCCACACCGGCTGATCAATAGCGTCCTGGACATCCAGGATGACGAGGGGTATGGGACCCGGTTGAGCATTCATAAACGACGTTCTCTCATCAGTTGGCCTACGGTGAGCAAGCAGCCAGGCTGCTGCTTGCGAGGAAGCTATTTACCGACCCGCTCAGCGCAGCCTGCGTTGCTGTCCCCCGCATACACCCAAGTGGCGCTGAACTCGAAAGCGTGTCCGGACATAGTGTCCGTGCACGCACCGCCAACCACCTCCAACATGAAGGCCTTATCACCCTCCTTGCCGGTGTACCTGACCCCGTCACCCGAGGTCACTTGCTGCGCGGAGAGCTGCGTGCCCTGCGGGTTCTCAGGCGTTATCCAGGTCAAGGTGTTGCCGCTGACGTGGATTGACCAGAACGGCTCATTGCCTCTTGCGATGAACTGGGGAAGGGATTTATCTGCCTGAGTCGTCGTGGGGGAACCTGGGATCGGCGCTTGCGTGGAGCCTTCAGGAGCGGCCGGGTCCGTCATGCTGCAGGCTGCCAGACTCAGGGTTAATAACGGCGTAGAGAGGAACGAAAAACACGAGAATTTCATGGCATCAGCTTTTGCAAAATAGAAGGCTGCAACATAGCAAATCTCGGGAGAGGTTGGAAAAACGCCCCGCCCCAGGGGCCAAGGCTTGAGTGGCGCGGCGGATTCATTTGCTGAGAACAGGCAGCCACCACCCGTATTGACATATCGCTAAATCTCGATATTATCAGTCCATGGAATTGATCGAAGTCTTCAAAGCCCTCTCAAACCCTACACGCCTTGAAATCTTGAAAGGCTTGAAGGATCCCGTAAAGAACTTCCCTCCACAGGATGAAGGTGACGTTCTCACGGTGGGCGTCTGCGTCAGTAGTATTCAAGAAGGTATCGGCCTGTCGCAGTCAACGGTGTCTGGTTATCTTGCAACGCTGCAACGCGTGGGTTTGGTCGAAGTCAGGCGCATCGGCCAGTGGACCTACTATAAGCGGAACGAAGCCACCATCAGGGTACTTGCCGAGATCATAGGGAAAGAGCTGTAATTTTTTACCGCATAATATCGAGATATCTCGATATTCCTTTTTATAGATACGAGGATCTGCAATGAAAGCGATGATACTTAAATCATTTGGTGGCCCGGAATCCTTCGCCCTCCGCGACGTGCCCAAACCAGTGCCGCAGGCGGGACAGGTATTGGTCCGCGTACACGCAACCTCCATCAATCCATTGGATTTCCAGGTCCGACGTGGCGATTATGCCGACCTGGTGCAACTGCCGACCATTACCGGACATGACGTATCTGGCGTTGTCGAGGAAGTCGGGCCGGGTGTGACGACCTTCGCTCCAGGAGACGAAGTCTGGTACACACCCCAAATATTCGACGGGCCTGGAAGTTATGCCGAGTACCACGTTGCTGACGAAAGGATTATCGGCAAGAAGCCGCCCTCGCTGAGCCATCTTGAGGCGGCGAGCCTGACCTTGGTGGGCGGGACCGCGTGGGAAGCACTGGTCGTGCGTGCGGCACTCAGAGTAGGCGAAAGCGTTTTAATACACGGTGGCGCGGGCGGCGTCGGTCATGTGGCGATCCAGTTGGCAAAAGCCATGGGCGCCAAAGTGTTCACGACCGTGCGCGGGGCAAACGTTGAGTTCGCACGAAGTCTGGGCGCCGATGTGATCATCGATTACCAAAAGCAGGATTATGTCGACGCCATCGCACGAGAAACGGGTGGCCGTGGAGTCGATGTAGTGTTCGACACCATCGGGGGCAACACCTTGTCGCGCAGCCCCGACACACTCGCTCAACTTGGCCGCGTGGTCACGATCGTGGACATTGCCCAGCCGCAGAACGTCGTCCAGGCCTGGGGCAAGAACGCCAGTTATCACTTCGTTTTCACCAGACAGAACCGCGGCAAGCTGGATGAGTTGAGCGCATTGATAGCCCGCGGTCAACTGCGGCCACACGTTGGCGCCGTCTATTCGCTTGCCGACATTCCGCTCGCCCATGCGCTGCTGGAAAGTCCCAACAACGGAGTTCGAGGAAAAATCGCGATTGCCGTCGGGCCAGAGTCAAGCAAGGTATGAACACGAGGCGTGTCTTCCAGCAGCGCAATTGCAGGTTGAGGAGCAACCGTGCTCAGTTGCGCAGCAACTTGCGCAGGGGCACGCCATCCTTGAGCACCGGTGACTTGATCACGATGTAGCTGAAGTACTTGGAGATGCCGATGTTCTTGTCCAGCAGACTTTCCACCACTTCCTGATAATGCTGGATGCTACGGGTCATGAAGCGCACCAGGTAGTCATAGCCGCCACTGATCAAATGGCATTCAAGCACTTCGTCCACCAGGCGAATGTTGGATTCGAACTTGGCGAAATCTTCGCGCTTGTGGTCGCTGAGGGTTATTTCAGTGAATACCATGACCGAATCGGTGATCTTGGCCAGGTTCAAATGCGCCTTGTAGCTGGAAATATACCCGGCCGACTCAAGCCGCTTGACCCGCTGCAGGCATGGGCTTGCCGACAACCCAACAGCATCGGCGAGGCTGACATTGGTCATGCGGCCATCTTTTTGCAGTTCAACCAAAATGCTGATGTCAATTCGGTCCAGCTTGACTAGCCCTTCCATTGCATACCTCGTGACTGCCGTTTGTAAGACAATCTTCTAGCAAAATCAGCGCCGTAAAGACAGCTGATGCTGCGCCACCAGATCCGCCATGCTGTTGATGCAGTATTCCGCCGCGCAAGAGCTGGGTTGCCGGGCCCGATGGCGGCCGATCAAGCAACGGTCGAGCGCGCCTTGTGCGACGACCGACGGTCGTGTCACATGCAGCACCGGTTGCAATTCGGCCCCTTGATGATCAAGCCATTGTGGGTCCTGCGCAACGGAAATGAAGTCCTCCACCTCGATCCCCAGCCGCTCGCACAGCGACCCACTGTCCTGCGCATCCCGGTCACCGCGTACCAGCAGGCGATAGAACTTGCGCAGGTACAGCATCGCGCCCGGCGCATCCTCGAAAAGTGGCCAGTTACCCGCAGACCGGGCAAAGCTCATGCCCTCCTCCCAACTGGCGTGCAGCCCCCAGGCCTGCGCCAGCTGGCGATGGGCAAAACACAGCACGCCGCTGAACCCCAACTCGGCAAAGCGTGGATACAGCGTGGCAACCACTGTATTGAACTCGGCCAGCACCTGCGCCTTGGGCGGCTGCCCGCCACGACTGTCGAGCAGCGGTTGCAGTGCCGCCCAGACGCCCGAATCCCGATCCACCAGCACGTCGTCGCAATCGATCAGCAACGCTCGATAATCTGTCAATCCCATGCGGATTCAAGCCTCCAATGATGCAGTATGGGCGCCCATGCGCCTAAGAAGTGTCGGACGCTGCCGCGAACTGCCCGACGCGGGCACAGGTTCAGTTCAGGGCGCGTGCCAACGCCTTGTCAAGAATCACCAGGGCTTCATCGATCTGCGCCTCGGTGGTCACCAACGGTGCCAAAAAGCGCAGTACGTTGCGGTGCACACCACATTTGATCACCAGCAAACCGCCGTCCCGGGCGGCGTCGATCAGCCGTTGATTGAGGTCGGGGTCCGGGCTACGCGCCGCGTCATCCTTGACCAATTCGATTGCCAGCATAAAACCGGTGCCACGCACGTCGCCGATGCACGGGTAACGCACCTGCAACCCGAGCAAGCCCTGGCGCAAGTATTCACCCAACACCTGGCTGCGAGCCAGCAACTGCTCTTGCTCGAAGGCCGCGATCACCGCGAGCGCCGCCGCGCACGCCAGGGCATTGCCGCCATAAGTGCCGCCCAGCCCCCCGGGCAATGGTGCATCCATGATAGACGCCTTGCCGACGACCCCGGACAACGGCAAGCCGCCGGCCAGGCTCTTGGCCACGGTGACCAGGTCGGGCTGGATGCCGGCATGCTGAAAACCGAACCAGGTGCCCGTGCGGCCAAAACCGGTCTGGATCTCGTCGAGGATCAACACGATGCCGTGTTTGTCGGCCAGGCCGCGCAGGGCCTGGAGAAACTCCGCCGGGGCCGTGAGGAAACCGCCATCGCCCTGCACCGGCTCGATGATGATGGCGGCCACCCGCTCCGGTGCCACTTGGGTGGCCAGTAGCTCATCGAGGGCCTTGAGCGCCAGTTCGCTGGTTACCCCGCGATAGGCGTTCGGGTAAGGGGTGTGGAACACCTCGGGCGCGAACGGCCCGAAGTTCTGCTTGTAGGGTTGGCTCATGCCGGTCAGGGTGGTGCCCAGCAAGGTGCGACCATGGAAGCCGCCGCGAAAGGCGATGACCGCCGAGCGATTGGTGTGGGCGCGGGCAATCTTCACGGCGTTCTCCACCGCTTCGGCCCCGGAGGTGAAAAATGCAGCTTTATAAGCCTCTTGCCCGCCGACCATTTCACACAGGCGCTGGGCCAGGTCGAGGTAAGGCGAGTACGCGACCACCTGGAAGCAGGCGTGAGAGACCTTGTGCAATTGCGCCTGTACAGCGGCGACCACCTGCGGGTGGTTGTGCCCGATATTCAGCACGCCGATGCCGCCGACGAAGTCCAGGTACCGTTTGCCATCCACGTCCCACAGCTCGGCGCCCTGGGCGCGGTCGATCACCAGCGGATGCGCGGTCACCAGGCCACGGGGCACGAACTGTTCGCGCTGACGGAGCAAATGAGAGGTTTTGTCGACTTTGCTGTTCATGGCATTTCCCATTGTGAATCCGGCAACCTGGAAGTGGTTGCGATACTTCTCAGAGTACGGCGTACGGGAAACCAACTCAGCCGAACTTGGCCCGTGAGAAATTCAGATCGACTGTTTTGACCCCGCCTTTCAACAGATCCTGCGTCGCGCTTGAAGGATGATGATCGTTACCTTCAGCCAACAGGAAATGCCCATGGCCTTGCTCTACAAAGCCGACCCGATACGCGGCCAACACTGGCAGGCACTGTTCGCCGAACACGCGGCGGACATTGCCTGGCGTGCCTGGCCAGACATCGGCAACCCCGACGAGGTCGAGTACCTGGCCGCCTGGCAAGCGCCGGAACATCTCGAGCAGTTGCTGCCCAACCTGAAGGTGCTGTTTGCCTTGTCGGCAGGTGTCGACCAACTGGATCTCGAACGTCTGCCCCCGGACTTGCCCGTAGTGCGTCTGCTCGATCCTGGCATCACCCAAGGCATGTGCGAATACGCCAACTGGGCCGTGCTCAGCCTGCACCGCGACATGCTGCGCTACCGCCAGCAACAGAGCGCGCGCTGCTGGCAGGCGCACCTGCTGCAACCGGCGCAAAAGCGCCGCGTCGGGGTAATGGGGCTCGGCGCCCAGGCCCAGCAGATTCTCAGCAGCCTGGCGCCCCGAGGGTTTGCCTTGTCGGGATGGGCGCGCAGTGCCCATCGGATAGCGGGCGTGACGTGCTATGCCGGCGAGCAGCAACTGCCGGCGTTTCTCGGCCAGTGCGATATTTTGCTGTGCGTGTTGCCACTGACGCGACAGACCCAGGGCATTCTGGATCGACGCCTGTTTGCGCAACTGCCACGCGGTGCAGCCCTGATCAACATGGGCCGTGGCGGTCACCTGGTGGAGAACGACTTGCTTGAGGCGCTGGACAACGGCCAACTGAGTGGCGCGGTGCTGGACGTATTGCAACAGGAGCCGGCGCCGGCGGATCACCCGTTCTGGGCTCATCCGCAGATTGCGCTGACGCCGCATATCGCGGCGATGACCCAGCCGGCGAGTGCGTTCGGCGTGCTGTTGGAGAATATCCGCCGGCATCAGCGCGGGGAACGTATGGTGGGCGAGGTGGACCGGCGCAAGGGCTATTGAAAGAGCTAGCGGGTTCCCGAGGCAGCAGCGCGTCGGCTCGCGATAGCGGTGTCTCCATCGATGAAGGTATCGATTGAGACACCGCTATCGCGAGCCAGTCGGCGGCGTTTCAAACGCGCGCCCTAGCGACGCAGCCTTTCGCTGATCGCCGCCCCCACCTGCTGCGTCGAACCCTGCCCGCCCAGGTCCGGGGTAATCGGCCCCTCGGCAATCACGGCCTCAATCGCCTGCATGATCCCCGCATGCGCCGCGCAATAGCGCTCTTCGCCATTGCCGAGGAAATCCAGCATCAACGCTGCCGACCAGATCATCGCAATCGGGTTGGCGATGTTCTGCCCATAAATATCCGGCGCCGAGCCATGCACCGGCTCGAACAACGATGGAAAGCGCCGCTCCGGGTCCAGGTTGGCCGACGGTGCGATACCAATGGTGCCCGCACACGCAGGCCCCAGGTCAGACAGGATGTCGCCAAACAGGTTGGAGGCCACCACCACGTCGAACCGATCCGGTTGCAACACAAAGCGCGCGCACAGAATGTCGATATGCTGTTTGTCCCAACTGACCTCGGGGTAGTTCGCGGCCATCTGCGCAGTGCGTTCATCCCAGTACGGCATGCTGATGGAAATGCCGTTGGACTTGGTCGCCGCCGTCAGCTTTTTACGCGGCCGGGTCTGGGCCAGCTCGAACGCGTATTTGAGGATGCGGTCAACGCCACGCCGGGTGAACACCGACTCCTGCAACACGAATTCATGTTCGGTGCCTTCGAACATCTTGCCACCCACCGACGAATATTCGCCCTCGGTGTTTTCACGGATCACCACAAAATCGATATCCCCAGCCTGGCGCCCGGCCAGCGGGCACGGCACGCCGGGGAACAGGCGCACCGGGCGGATGTTCACGTACTGGTCGAAATCGCGCCGAAACTTGAGCAGCGAACCCCATAGCGAGATGTGGTCAGGAACCTTGTCTGGCCACCCCACGGCGCCGAAGTAGATGGCGTCGAAAGCCTTGAGCTGATCGAACCAGTCATCGGGCATCATCTGCCCGTGCTCCAGGTAGTAATCGCAGTGAGCCCAGTCGAGTACTTCGATGCTCAGGTTCAGGTCCCAGGTCTTGGCCGCCTGTTCCAGCACGCGCAAACCTTCGGGGAGTACTTCCTTGCCGATGCCATCGCCGGCAATCGCGGCGATTCTGAATGCCTTGCTCATGATGCACGCCTCGCGAAAATTCAGTTCAACCCGCCGATGTGGAAGGCCTTGATTTCAAGGTACTCATCCAGGCCGTACTTGCTGCCTTCACGCCCCAGGCCCGACTGCTTGATGCCGCCAAACGGCGCCACCTCCATGGAAATGATCCCGGTGTTGAGCCCCACCATGCCGAACTCCAGGGCTTCGCCGAAACGCCACGCGCGCTGCAGGTCCTGGGTGAAATAGTAGGCGCCCAGGCCGTAAGGCGTGGCATTGGCCAGGGCCAGCGCCTCGGCCTCGTCGGTAAAGCGCATCAGCGGTGCCACCGGGCCAAAGGTTTCTTCATTGGCCAACAACATACCGGCGTGGGTATCGCCCAGCACCGTCGGCTGCACGAACTGGCTGTCACCTGTGGGAACCGCGCCACACAGCAGCTTCGCACCCTGGCTCAAGGCATCGTCGATATGTCGCGCCACCTTGCTCACCGCGGCAGCGTTGATCAGCGGGCCAATCGTCACCCCGTCCTCCAGGCCATTGCCGACCTTGAGCTTGCCCACCTCCTCCACCAGGCGCGCGGCGAAACGCTGGTAAATGCCGGCCTGCACCAGGATGCGGTTGGCGCACACGCAGGTTTGCCCGGCATTGCGAAACTTGCTGAGCATCACGCCGGCCACCGCCTGCTCCAGATCCGCATCGTCAAACACGATGAACGGCGCGTTGCCGCCCAGCTCCAGGCTGAGGCGCTTGATATGCTCGGCGCTCTGGCGCATCAGCAGGCGGCCGACGGCGGTGGAGCCGGTAAAGGAGAGCTTGCGCACCGTTGGGTTGCCGGTCAGCGCTGCGCCGATACCGGCAGGCAGCCCGGTGAGTACATTGAACACGCCAGCGGGAATCCCGACACGCTCGGCCAGCACTGCCAACGCCAACGCCGACAGCGGTGTGAGGTCCGAGGGTTTGACGATGATCGGGCAACCGGCGGCCAGCGCGGGTGCACATTTGCGCGTAATCATCGCGTTGGGGAAATTCCACGGGGTAATGGCCGCGCATACGCCCACGGGCTGCTTGAGGGTCAGCAGGCGACGATCAGCACTGGGCGCCGGCATGGTTTCACCGTAGACCCGGCGGGCTTCTTCGGCGAACCATTTGACGAACCCGGCGCCGTAACGAATCTCGCCCTTGGCTTCCGGCAGCGGCTTGCCCTGTTCGCACGTCATGATCAGCGCCAGGTCGTCGAGGTTGTCGAGCATCGCCTGATACCAGCGCTCCAGCAGTGCGCCGCGCTCGGCAGCCGGGCGCGCGCGCCAGTCGGGCCAGGCACGTTCGGCGGCGTCGATGGCGCGGTGGGTGTCGACCGCGTCCATGGCGGGGACCCGCGCCAGCAACTGGCCGGTAGCGGGGTCGTGAATGTCCAGCGTGGCACCGCTGTCGGCCGCGACCCACTGGCCATCGACATAAGCGCGTTCAGCCAAGAGGCTGGGGTCTTGCAGGTGAGTATTGAGCATGATTGAGTCCTGATCCGAGACAGGCTCCAGTCTAGGCAGGTGCCACGGACGAGGATGCCGAAAGCGCGGTGTGAGCAGCGTGCCGTGCTGAAAATCCTTCCAGGACGGCAGGCTCTGCTATGCCTTCAACGAGCCGAGCAAGCCTTGCAAAAAGCGCTCGCCGGCATGCATCTGGCTGATCTCGATAAACTCGTCTGGCTTATGCGCCTGCTCGATGGAGCCCGGACCGCACACCACCACCGGCACATCCAGGCGCTGCTTGAACAAGCCGCCTTCGGTGCCGAACGAGACCTTGGCGGTGCCGACATCCGGCGCGGCGAACTGTTTGAGAAAGCGCACCGCCTCGACGCTGGGGTGAGTGTCCAGGCCGGGGTAGACATTCAGCGTCTGGATCTCGATCGCCGCCACGCTGGACAGCTTCTGGGCCTCACGCACAATCACTTCGGCACGTTCGCGCATGTGCTCCAGAAACTGCTCCAGGTCATCGGCCGGCAGGTTGCGCACTTCGAAATCCAGGGTGCACAGGTTGGGTACGATATTCAGCGCCTTGCCACCGCCAATCTGTCCCACATGCACGGTGCTGTAGGGCACATCGTAGTCCGGGTCCTGGGCACCATGGCGTTGCAAGTGCTGCTGGCTCTCGCGCAATGCGGCGATAAAGTCGCAGGCCACGTGGATGGCATTCACCGAACGCGGCGCCAGCGAGGAATGCGCCTCCAGTCCACGGCAGTAAGTGCGGTAGGAACCCTTGCCCTTGTGACCCAGCACGAACTGCATGTTGGTCGGCTCACCGACCAGGCACAAAAATGGCCGCACAGGCGCCAGGTGCAGCACATCGAGCAGACGCCGCACGCCCACACAACCGATTTCCTCGTCATGGGACAGGGCCAATTGCAGCGGGCGGTTCAAGGTACAGGCAGCGGCGTCGAGCATGGCATCGACGGCCAGGGCGATGAAGCCCTTCATGTCGCAGCTGCCACGCCCATAAATGCGCCCGTCCTGCACGGTGGCGGCAAAGGCCGGGAAGGTCCACGCCTGTCCCGCCGCAGGCACCACGTCGGTATGCCCGGACAACAGCACGCCGGGCTGGTCCCTGGGTCCCGTGCTGGCAAACAGGTTGGCCTTTTTCCCGCTTTCGTCCTTGACGATCAGCGACTCGATGCCCTGGGTCAACAACAGGTCGCGCACATACGCTATCAAGGCCATGTTCGACTCGGACGAGACCGTCTCGAAGGCCATCAGTCGTTTCAAGATTTCCAGTACGCGGGGTTTCATGCGCAGGCTCCCGCGTTCAGGCTCGCCAGGCCGCGTTGGGTTTGCAGCAAGTGCCCGGCGTCGTGATGGCACAGCACTTCACTGCCGTTTTCCAGCGTCCGACGAGTCGGTGCAGTGCGGTTGCACAGCCCATCGACCCGCACCGGGCAGCGATTGAGAAAGGTGCACAACTGCGGCACATTGGCCTGCGCGCCAATCGGCGGCAGCTCCCCACAACGGGTATCACAGTGTTCCAGCCAGCCCTGGCGCAGCTCGGGCACCGAGTGGATCAACAGGTCGGTATACGGATGGTACGGCGCCTCGGTAAACGACTGGCGACTGCCGGCCTGCACCTTGTGGCCGCTGTACATCACCATAACGTCGTCGCACAGCGCGCGCACGGTGGAAATGTCGTGGCTGATAAACAGGTATGACACGCCCAACTGCTGGCGCAAATCCCGCAGCAGTTCAAGAATCGCAGCGCCCACCACGGTGTCCAGCGCCGAGGTCACTTCATCGCAAAGGATCAGGTCCGGTTTGGCCGCCAGCGCACGGGCCAGGTTGACCCGCTGTTTTTGTCCGCCGGACAATTCGCTGGGGCGGCGCTCGGCCAGGTTGCGTGGCAGACGCACCAGGTCCAGCAGTTCGCCGACGCGTGCCTGCAACGCGGGCCCCTTGAGGCCGAAGTACATCTTCAGCGGGCGGCTGAGAATGGCCGCCACGCTGTGCATCGGATTGAGCGCCGTGTCAGCATTCTGGAAGACCATCTGGATCCGCCGAAACTGCTCCGGCGTGCGCTCGGACAAACTGCCGCCCAAGGGTTGCCCATCGAACGCGAGACTGCCGAGGGCCGGGGTCAGCAACCCGGCAACCACTCGGGCCAGGGTCGACTTGCCCGACCCGGATTCTCCGATCACGCCGATGGCCTGGCCTCGGCGCACGGTGAGGTCAATGTCTTCCAGGACGCGGATCGACGGCATGCCCTGAGGGTTTTTATTGCCGTAGCCGGCGGTAAGCCCACTGATGCTCAGCAGCGGCACGTCTTCGCTGATCCCACAGGGCGGACGAATGTTGCTATCGGGCCGCGCGGCCGCCAACAGACTGCGAGTATAGGCGTGGGCCGGGGCATTGAGCAGCGGCGCGGTGGCGCCTAGTTCAAGGACCTGTCCGCCATTGAGCACGACGATCTGGTCGGCCATCTGCGCCACCACCGCGAGGTCGTGGGACACGTACACCGCCGTGGCGCCCCGTTCGCGTACCACGCGCTTGAAGGCCCGCAACACGTCGATCTGGGTGGTCACGTCCAACGCCGTGGTCGGTTCGTCAAGCACCACCAGCAACGGATCGCTGATCAACGCCATCGCCGCCATCACCCGCTGCAGTTGGCCGCCGGAGACCTGGTGCGGATAGCGCTGACCGATGCGCTCCGGATCTGGCAGCGCAAGGTCACGGAACAGCCCGATGGCCTTGGCTTGCAGTGCGGTCCGACTGCCCAGGCCATGGATCAACGCGCCCTCCACCACCTGGTCGATGAGTTTTTGCGCCGGGTTGAAAGCGGCGGCCGCACTTTGCGCGATATACGACACGCGATTGCCGCGCAGGCCCTGCAGCTGTTTTTCGCTGACAGCGAGCATGTCGTGCTCGCCCACCTGGACCACCCCGCCGGACAAGCGACAGCCGCTGCGGGCATAACCCAGCAGCGCGAGGGCAATAGTGGTCTTGCCCGACCCGGACTCGCCGATCAGCGCCAACACCTGGCCTTTTTCCAGGGCAAAGCTCACACCCTTGACGATCTCCACCTCGCCGCGTTCGCCACAGGCGACCACGCGCAGGTCTTCGACACGAATCAATTCAGTCATTTCAATGGCCTCCCGCGCGTCGATTACGCCGCGATGACAGATAGTCGATCAGCAGATTCACGCCGACGGTGAGTGTGCCAATGGCCAGCGCCGGAATCACGATGGCCAGCGCCCCCTGGCTGAGGCCGCCGATATTTTCCCGCACCAGCGACCCCAGGTCGGCGTCGGGGGGTTGCACGCCGAGGCCGAGAAAACTCATGCCGGCTAGCAACAACACGATGTAGCCGAAACGCAGGCCCAGATCGGTCAATACCGGATTGAGCATGTTCGGCAGGATTTCCCTGCACGCCACATACAACCGGCGCTCACCCCGAGTGCGGGCGACTTGCACGTACTCCAGGGTTTCGATGCTCACCGCCATGCTGCGAGCGACGCGGAACGAGCCGGGGATGTAGCTGATGACGGCGGTGCAGACCAGCAGCGTGACGGACGAGCCAAAGGCCGAGACCATGATCAAGGCGAACATTTTGCTCGGTATGGAAATGAGGGCATCCATGATGCGACTGATGATCTCGTCCAGCCATTTGGGCGAGACCACCGATAACAATGCACAACCGGTGCCCAGAGCGCTGGCCAGGACCGCAGCCACCAGCGCCAGCCCGACGGTGAAGCGTGCTCCCACCAGCACCCGGCTGAGCATGTCGCGCCCCAGGTAGTCGGTGCCGAACGGGTAGGCCAGGCTGAAGCCTTCAAAAACGTTATCGGACACCACTTCCCCTACCGGGTGCGGCGCCAGCCAAGGGCCGAACAGCGCGATCAGTAACCAGGACACGCACACGGCAGCACCCACCAGCCCCAACCAGGATGGGCCGTTGGACACTTTGGCGAGTGCCAGGGCGGAAGACGCAGGCTTGGACTTCGCAATGAGCGTGTTCATTGGTTTCTCAGCCTCGGATTGGAAAGAATTGCGCACAGGTCGGCGAGCAGCACCAGGCCCAGGTAAGCCGCACAGAACAACATGGTGCATGCCTGCACCAGCGCCATGTCGCGGTTGGTCACGGCATCGACCATCAAGCTGGCGATGCCCGGGTAGTTGAAGATGGTTTCGACGATCACCACGCCGCCCAGCAGATAAGACAGACTCAGGGCAATCGCATTGGCAATCGGTCCGATCGCGTTGGGCAAGGCATGGCGCAGCACAATACGTATCGGGCCTATGCCTTTGAGACGCGCCATTTCCACATAAGCGCTGTCGAGCTGGTCGATCACGGCGGCCCGGGTCATGCGCGCCATTTGCGCGACGATCACGCAGCACAGGGTCATCACCGGCAAGGCGTAGGTACGCACGAATTGCCAGGGTGAGTTGATGTCGCTGGCATAGGACAAAGACGACAACCAACCCAGGTTGACCGCAAAAATCAGCACCGCCAGGGTCGCCACCAAAAACTCCGGCACCGCGACCATGGCCAGGGTCACAAAGCTCAGGAAGCTGTCGATGCGCCCGCCCCGGCCCATCGCCGAACCGATGCCCAGGACCAGCGCCACCGGGACCGAGACCAACGCGGTGGTGCCCGCGAGCATCAGCGTGTTGGGCACCCGACCGGCCATCAGTTCACTCACCGGCGTGGCGCTGGAAACCGACACGCCCATGTCACCGGTGAGCAGGTTCATGAGCCAGTGCAGGTAACGCAGCACACCGGGCTGGTCGAGCCCCAGCTTGAGGCGCAATGCCGCGATCTGTTGCGGGGTGGCAAACTGGCCAAGCGCTTGTTGCGCCGCATCCCCCGGCAATACCGCGGTAATCGCGAACACCACCATGGACACGATCAACAAGGTCATGACCCCGGCGCCGAGGCGCCGGCCGATCAACCACAATGTAGTGCTATTCATCGCCCTGCCCTCGCTGCACTCACGCGTCCAGCCACACTTGTTCGGAGAACATGTAGCCCATGAAACCGCCAAGCGGGTTGGCCACGTAGCCCTTGACGCGCTGGTCGACACCGTCGATGTTGCTGATGAACACCGGCACACCGATACCGCAGTGGTCATGCACCAGCGCCTGCATGTCGTGGTACATCTGGGTGCGCTTGACTTCGTCGGTTTCAGCACGTGCCAGCAACAGCAACTGGTCGAACTGCTGGTTTTGCCACGCGGACTCGTTCCACGGCGCCTTGGACTGGAAGAATTGCGAGAACATCACGTCGGCATTCGGCCGCGGATTTATATTCCCGAAGCTCAATGGGTGCTTCATCCAATGGTTGGACCAGTAGCCATCGGTGGGCAGGCGGCTGACGTTGAGTTTAAGCCCGACCTGTCTGGCCGATTGCTGCAACAGCACCGCAATGTCCACCGAGCCGGTCGCTGCGGGCGAGGCCACCAGCGGCATGGTGATGTTCTCCATGCCGGCTTTCTTCAGCAGGAACCTGGCTTTTTCCGGGTCGTACACGGTTTGCGGCAGGTCGGTGTTGTAGTAACGCGCGCCCGGTGAGATCGGATGATCGTTGCCCACCACCGCGTACCCACGGAACACCGCGGACTTGACCTGTTCACGGTCCAGCAGCAGCTTCATGGCTTGGGTGAATTCCGGGCTTTTGCCGGGCATCTGGTCCTGACGGATGATCAAGTCGGTGTAGTTGCCCGACGGCGCATCGACTACCCGGTGCCCGGCGCTGTCGCCGATGCGCTTGGTGGAGCGCGCGTTGACTTCGTTGATCATGTGCACGTCGCCCGACAGCAACGCATTGACCCGCGACGGCTCATCGGCGATGGCAATGAACTCGATTTCGTCGAGGTACGGCAAGCCCGGTTTCCAGTAGTTTTTGTTGCGCAGGGCAATCGAACGCACCCCGGGCTTGAATTCACCGACAGTGAATGGGCCGGTGCCAATGCCCTTGCTGAAGTCGGTCGTGCCATCCGGAACGATCAGCAGGTGCGAGACCGCCAGGATCGAGGGCAGCTCGGCGTTCGGCGAGCTGAGGCGAATCTGCACTTCGTTGGGCCCGCTCGCCTTGATCTCGGCGAATTGCTCGACCAGCGCCATGACCTTCGAACCGGTGATCGGGTCCTTGTGCCGGCTCAGCGAAAACACCACATCGGCGGCGGTCAGCGGCTTGCCGTTGTGAAAGGTCACCTCTTTGCGCAGGGTAATGGTCCACAACGTGGCATCGGTACTGTCGATACGCTCGGCGAGTTCCAGTTGCGCAGTCATGTGACTGTCGAAACGGGTCAAGCCGTTATAAAACATATAGTGCCGCACATAGTCGGTGGACATCGCGCCTTTGGCCGGGTCAAGGGTATCGGCGGTGGAGCTGGACACACCCGCGACCCGGATCCTGCCGCCTGGCTTGCCTTTGCCCGGTGCCTGCGCTTCATTGGCAAACAGTTTGCCGGCCGCG
Source organism: Pseudomonas sp. GQ91 (assembly GCF_059758795.1). Lineage (NCBI taxonomy): Bacteria > Pseudomonadati > Pseudomonadota > Gammaproteobacteria > Pseudomonadales > Pseudomonadaceae > Pseudomonas > Pseudomonas sp. GQ91. The sequence continues at coordinate 37,084 of NZ_JCAXED010000017.1, read as the reverse complement.
CCGAACAAGCTGCCGGCGCCCGCTGCAGCCACACCGGCGACGCCGAGCATGTGCAGGGCGTTGCGGCGCGACATGCCGCGATTGAGACGTTCGAATACCCGCAGGCTTTCTTCGCCGCAGATGAGTTCGGGAATGTTCTTGTTATCTGTCATGGCAAGGCTACCTGTCGATGATCGGGAGATTCGAGTGCTCGTGGCTATCCGGAGCGTCCTGGAAACACAAACGACGGTGACGCAACGACTGCAAAACTCAGTGTAAGTAATCCTGGAAGCGGTACCAGGCGCCCACAAAGGGCAGGAACCAGGGTTTGCCGAAATGTCCGGGGATCGCCGGCCATTGCAGTTCGCGCCAAGGGTTGGCCGCGGTATTGCCGGCCATCACTTCGGCCATGACCTGGCCCATATGCACCGACATCTGCACGCCATGGCCGCTGTAGCCCATGGAGTGAAAGACGCCGCCGTGCTGGCCGGCGCGGGGCAGGCGATCGGACGTCATGTCCACCAGGCCGCCCCAGCAGTAGGCGATATTCACGCCCGCCAACTGCGGGAACATATTCAGCAGCGCCGCCTGCAACACCTTGCCGCTCTTGGCGTCGGAGACGCTGTTGGACATGGCGAACCGGGCACGCCCGCCGAACAGCAGACGGTTGTCCGGGGTCAAGCGAAAGTAATTGCCGATCTGGCGGCTGGTGACATAGGAGCGCTGCTGCGGCCACATCTGCTCGATCAGCGCCTGGGGCAAGACGTCGGTCACAATCACAAAACTGCCCACCGGCACGATCCGCCGGCGGTACCAGCCGAGACCACCGTGCTGACTGGCGCCGCTGGCCAGCAACACCTGCCCGGCGTGCAGTGAACCCTTGGTGGTATTGACCTGATAGCCGCCCGCCTGGGCTTTCCAATCGTTGACCTGGGTATGCTCGTGAATCATCGCGCCACGCCGGGCCGCCGCCTCGGCCAAACCGACACCGAAGCGACCGATATGCAACTGCACACCGTTGCGTTGCAGCAAGCCGCCATGAAACTGCGTCGAATTGACTTCCGCACGCGTCTGTTGGGCATCGAGCAACTCGACATCGGCATCGACCTCTTGGCGAATCAGCTCGCAGCTACGCGCCAGGCCTTCGTAATGCATCGGTTTGGCGGCCAGCTTGAGCTTGCCGTTGCGCACCATGTCGCACGCGATGCGTTCCTGCTCTACCAGCGTCACGACAGTCTGCACTGCACTTTCATAGGCCTGGTAATAAGCGCGCGCCCGGGCGGCCCCCAGCGTGGCATGCAGCCCGAGGTAATCCTGCGCCACCCCGGTGTTGCACTGCCCGCCGTTGCGCCCCGACGCTTCTCCGATCACTCGCCCGGCGTCCAGCACCACCACGCTGGCGCCTCGCATGGCGAGAGACCGCGCGGCCGAGAGGCCGGTCAAGCCGCCCCCCACCACCGCCACGTCAACCTGCCTGGGCAAATCACCCCGCTGCGCGCCAGTAAAGGCCGGCGCGGTGTCGAGCCAATACGATTCACTGCCCATGTCCACCCCGCCCCTGTTCAACCAAGAATGCCGATCGCATTGGTTTTATAGACCGACCAGTGCGGGCAGCCCACCGATATCGCTGATCTGCTGATAGCCAAAGGCGGCATTGGCAGGCACTTCATGCCCACGCGCGACGAACGCCTTGTGCTTGATCTTCATGTCATGGGCCGACATCAGGTCATAACGGAAGCTTGAAGAGACATGCAAGATGTCTTCCGGGCCGCACCCCAGATTGTCGAGCATGTACTCGAAGGCCGCCAGGCGCGGTTTATAGGCTTGAGCCTGCTGGGCGGTGAACACCTTGTGGAACGGGGCGCCGAGCTGCTCGACGTTGGACATGATCTGCGCGTCCATCGCGTTGGAAAAAATCACCAGGGGAATCTTGTCGGCGATTTTCGACAGGCCGCCGGGCACGTCCGCATGTGGGCCCCACGTCGGCACCGCGTCGTAGTACAGCTGACCTTCCTCGCGATAATCGATACCCCAGCGCTTGCAGGTACGGGCCAGGGCGGTCTTGAGAATTTCATCATACGGGCGCCAGTCACCCATGACCTGGTCGAGGCGATAGGCCGAGAAGTCCTTGACGAACTGGTCCATCTGCTCCGGCTGGATGCGATCGGCGAACAGCTCGCGGGTCATGGTGCCCATTTGAAAGTTGGTCAGCGTACCGTAGCAGTCGAACGTAATGAATTTGGGACGAAGAAAGCTCATTGAGTGCGGTCCTGAAGTTCGTTGAGTGTGACAAGCCTCCGCTGCCCTGGCGGCGCGAACGCCTCGTTGCAGCACAGCTTCATTACACCACTGTGAAATCAGCAGATGGCGTCAAAAACACCGTTTGCTCAATACAAACCACCGTTTTTACCGTCAGTGCCAGCAGAGTTTGCGGCGTGCTCCAGCCTTGGGCGGAACCCGTATTTATGCGCCTTTGTGGGGGTTGTGGCATGGAAAGGCTCAAGAACAGGGGTCGACAGCGGCAGAAAGTGTGGTGCATCCGCGTGATCACGTACGGTGCTTGGGGCAGGCGCTTTTGCGGAAAAAAATCGTCGAGGCATTTGCTGCTGACCACCCCCCGAAATTAAGTAGTAACTATGGTCCGGTTACCCCCCTGCGCGACAAATCTACCGAATATCCAGCACCCTCTTGCCAGCCCTTTAATCAGGTGGGATACAGGCTTCCAGTGATGCACACAACGTTCAATGGAGGCTCGCCATGTCTGCCCTGCCACACCCCACTTACCTCTACCGCCCGATGACCGCGGCCGACCTGCCGGCCGCCCATGCTTTGTCGGTACAACTGAAATGGCCTCACCGCCTGGAAGACTGGGCGATGCTGCAACGGGTCAGCGAAGGTTTCGTGGTACTGGATGGCGAGCGCCTGATCGGCAGCGCCTTTTGCTGCCCCCAGGGCGATTACGCGACCATCGGCCTGGTGATCGTCAGCGATGAATATCAAGGCCAGGGCATCGGGCGCCGCTTGATGGAAAAAGCGCTGGACGCCTGCCAGTCGCGCACGCCGATGCTCAACGCCACCCTCGCTGGCGCACCGCTTTACATCAGCCAGGGATTTGTCGAAGTTGGGCGCGTGCAGCAGCACCAGGGCCAGGCGCGCATCCCCGCCCAAGTGGAGCTGACGCCCGGCGAAACCTGCCGCGCGCTGCACGCCGATGATCACGCCGCGCTCGTGGATCTGGCCAACGCCGCCACGGGCCTGGACCGCCGGGGGGTACTGCGGGAACTGCAGGCGGAGCACGCCGTGGGCATCGAATGCGAGGGCCAGTTGCGTGCTGTTGCCATGCTGCGATCCTTTGGTCGCGGGCGCTGCATTGGGCCGGTGGTGGCGCAGAACTTCAACCAGGCCAAACACATGATTGCCGAGTTGCTGGCCCAGGTGCCGGATGCCTTTGTACGCATCGACATTCCCGCCGATTGCGGTCTCGGCGAGTGGCTTGAACAGGCCGGTCTGAAGCACATCGACACCGTCACCCAAATGGCCCGGGGCACCCCGCCCCAGACTAGCGCAGACGTACACCCTTTTGCCCTGATCACCCAAGCGATCGGCTGACTTTCATTCTGGAGCATTGCCCATGTCATCTCCCCGCATTTTGCTGCTGGCTCGCGCCGACGGCAGTCGTACCGATACGCCTTTGCACCGCGCCGCCCTCGACGCACGTGATCCGTTCGGCGACGCACGTCAACTCGCCTGCCAGAGCGACGATGGGGTGTCCGCCGGCCTGGTGAGGTTCAGCGGCGAAATATCTATCGACGATTTCCCCTACAGCGAAACAGTAGTGGTCCACGCCGGCCATGTCGTACTGCAGACGGCGCAGTTGCGGCTGGAACTGGGTGTAGGCGACAGCGCCGTGATCGGTCGTGGCACGCACCTTCGCGTGCAGGCGAGCGCCGGCAGCCAATGGGCGTTCTGCGCGGTTGACATGCCCGACGCGCCCCTGCGCCCCGGCCTGACCTGGCTCGACCCGCGCACACCGCTCAATCCCTCCGCCGCGCCAGAAGCGCAGATCCTCATCGGCGCCGCGCCACAATGCCGTGCGCTGAGTCTGTTCGACGATGCCAGTACCGAGCTGCGCGTGGGCATCTGGGACTCGACGCCCTACGCCCGCCACGCTCGTCCGCACAAACTGCACGAATTGATGCACCTGCTTGAAGGCAGCGTGACCCTGCAAGACCCCGAGGGTGCCTCGGTAACGGTCAACCGCGGCGACACGGTGTTCGTCGCCAAAGGCGCGCCCTGCGCCTGGGACAGCAGCGTGTATGTGCGCAAGGTGTATGCGGTGAAATGAGCTTGGGCCCGGCTGTTCGCAGCCCCCGTCAACGTACCAAGGAGCCAGTTGGATGACCTCTCCATCGTCGAATAGCAGCAACCTCGATATGCACACCGCCCAACAGTTTTATATCGACGGCCGGTGGTCTCCCCCCGCAATCGCGGCCAGCCTGCCGGTGGTCAATCCTGCCAGCGAGGCAGTGATCGCGCAGGTCGCGTGCGGGTCTGCCGAGGATGTCGATCGCGCTGTCGCGGCAGCGCGCGCCGCATTGCCTGGCTGGTCCGCCTGCGCCCCTGCGGTGCGGGCACAGTTCCTGGCAAAGATCCACGAGCTGATGCTTGAACGCAAGGAACTGCTGGCCCAGACCCTCACCCTGGAAATGGGCGCGGCGATCAATTTTGCGCGGGCCATGCAAGTGCCGCTGGCAGCCGAACATGTGCGTGTCGCAAGGGATGTGCTGTCCAGCTATCGTTTCCAAACGGTTGAGCACGGCACCGCGATCGAACGTGAGCCGATCGGCGTGTGTGGGCTTATAACGCCGTGGAACTGGCCGCTTTATCAGATCACCGCCAAAGTCGCCCCAGCCATCGCAGCGGGTTGTACGGTGGTGCTCAAACCCAGCGAACTGTCGCCCCTCAGCGCGCTACTGTTTGCGCAACTGGTCCACGATGCCGGTTTGCCACCTGGCGTATTCAACCTGGTGAACGGCAGCGGCGCCGAGGTCGGCGCGGCCATGGCGGCGCACGCGGACATCGACATGATTTCCATCACCGGCTCCAACCGTGCCGGCGCGCTGGTGGCGCAGGCGGCCGCGCCTACGGTGAAACGCGTGACCCAGGAACTCGGTGGAAAATCGCCGAACGTGCTGTTGCCTGATGCGGACTTCGCCAAGGCCGTGCCACTCGGGGTCATGTCGGCGTTTCGCAACGTAGGGCAATCCTGCAGCGCCCCGACCCGAATGATCGTGCCCAGAAACCGCTTGGCCGAGGTCGAAGCGTTGGCCGCGGCCACCGCCAATTCAATCGTCGTCGGTGACCCGCTGGCGGAGGACACCGTACTCGGTCCAATCGCCAACGAAGCGCAGTTCAAGCGTGTTCAAGCAATGATCGAGGCCGGCCTGGACGAGGGCGCGAAACTGTTGTGCGGCGGACCAGGACGGGTGCCGGGCCTGACGAAAGGCTTCTACACCCGGCCGACGGTTTTTTCCGAAGTGAAGTCCACCATGCGCATCGCCCAGGAGGAAATTTTCGGTCCCGTGCTGTGCATCATTGCCTATGAAACGCTGGATGAAGCAATCGCGATCGCGAACGATACGGTGTACGGGCTCGGCGCCCATGTACAGGCACAGGACCTTGACCTGGCCCGGGCGGTGGCCTCGCGCATTCGCGCCGGCCAAGTGCATTTGAACTATCCGGCGTGGGACCCCATGGCGCCCTTCGGTGGCTACAAGCGTTCGGGGAATGGTCGAGAGTACGGTGTGTACGGTTTTGAGGAGTACCTTGAAACCAAGGCCATCATTGGTTTTGGCGAACGGTAGGTGACTGCCGGGAGGATAACGGCCGTTGCGTGCGGCGAATGATCCGCACGCGACCGGCTCCGTTTCAGGTTAAAAGTCCGCCACCTTGCCCCAGGCCGACGATTTGAAGCGATCCGGGTGATAAGGCTGCGGATCAACCGTAGGTGTCATGCCGCTGACGATGTCGGCAATCAAATGACCGGCCCCCGGCGCAATGCCGAAGCCGTGTCCACTGAATCCGGCGGCCAGCACCAGGCCTGGCAGGCTGGCGATTTCGCCGATGCCTGGGACACCGTCCGGGGTACTGTCCACGTAACCCGCCCAGGCGGCCTTGATTGATGTGTCTTTCAACGCCGGAACCAGTTCCACGGCACGCTTATAGGTCAGCGCAACCACCGAGGCATCAGCGCGAGGATCGAGGATGCGCATTTTCTCCATCGGCGTAGGTTGGTCCAGGCGCCAACGTTTCCAGCTTTCATGGCCTGAACGCCAGCCCTCCAGCCCGCCAGGTGCAAGGTTGCGCCAGCGACGCTGAAACATCGGCAGGAATTGCGTGGAGAACCCGAGCAACTGGGGTGTGACGTCGACCCGGCCCCGGCCGCTGATCGCCAGCGTGTAGCTGCCGTCGGCGCGGCGCGTCATGGACGCTGCGGTGGTGTGCAACGCAGAGGGGATTTCCTCGCTGGGGGCGGTGACCGCGAGTACCGTCTGACGAATCGTCGCCTGCGGAAAACGAATCCCGTACTGGCGACAGAACGAGGACGCCCATGCGCCCGCGGCGAGGACCGCCAGCCGAGTACGGATGGTGCCTTTCTCGGTCACCACTGCGGACAATCGACCGCCTTCAGTCTCGACCCCCCGCACCGCGCAGTCCTGGTGCACGGTACTGCCCAGAGCCATGATGGCGCGAGCCACCGCGGGCGCCGCTCGCGAAGGGTCGGCGACACCATCCGTGGGCGCGAACACGCCACCTTTCCAGGGTTTGCCAGTCGACCTGCCGCGTTCGGCGGCTTGTTGCGCGGTGAGCATATGGGTCTGCACATTGACCGTGCGGGCAAACTCCCCCCAGCGCGCCCACCCCTCCAGCTCCTTGTCATCGTTGCTCAGATAGAGCAGGCCGCAGCGAGTAAAGCCGGTTTGTTCACCGGTTTGCGCGCCGAATTGCTCCCACAACGCGAGGCTTTGGGTAACCAGCGGCAACTCACGCGCATCGCGGTTCTGTTGACGGCACCAGCCCCAGTTACGACTTGATTGCTCGGCACCTATGCGGCCCTTTTCGACCAGGGCGACCTTCATGCCGCGCTTGGCGAGGTAATAGGCAGTAAAAGCGCCGATGATACCGCCGCCGATCACGACCACATCAGCCTCCGCTGGCAGATCGGTGCAGGTTTGCACAGGAATTAAAGGTGCTGGCATGTTCTGAATATCCGTAGTGGGTCAGGAATGGCGTAGGCGGCACCGCAGCGGATCGTACCCCACGGGCTCTGTCGCCACGAGGGTAAAAGTGCCATGGCGGTCGAATGCAATTGCCCATGGGTTACCGAGGGGCAACCCGTTATTCGACGCCAAGGCACGGCGGTACGTCATGGATTTATTACACCACCATGAAGCCGTGCATAAGCGGTTAAAAGTAAGCGCGCCTTGATAGAAACCACCGTTTAGCGGGCCTGCCTCGGCAGACTTTGCCGACCGAGGGAGAAATGTTTCACAGCGCCGCCAATACGCGTTGCGAGCGGTCACGGCCACAGCGTGTTCCGGCTGCGGTGTTAACTCTTTCAATGCGCTGTGTTGACCCGGGGAGCGAGTGAATCTATGATGAAAACCATAAACCTACCGACCGGTAGGTAGCAATCAACCAGGACTGTACACATGAACACCGTGCAATCGGAGCGAGTGCCCTTGAAACTGGCAATCGGCCTGGGCGTCATCGGCGCCCTCGGCCCCTCCGCCATCGACATGTACCTTTCAAGCCTTCCCGAAATCGCCCGGGACTTTGACAGCAGTTTCGCCAGCGTCCAGCTCACCCTGACGTTTTTCCTGCTGGCGATGGGCGCCGGCCAATTGTTGTTCGGGCCCTTCGTCGATGCCTACGGACGCCGTCGCCCCCTTCTGATCGGCCTGATGCTGTTTATCCTGTGCTCGCTGGGCTCGGCCTGGGCACCCACACTGCAAACACTTATCGGCTTTCGCTTCGTGCAAGGGCTCGGCTCTGCGCTGACCTTGGTGGTGATCATGAGCATGGTCCGAGACGTCAGCCGGGGCGCCACGGCGACCAAGCTGTTTGCGCTGCTGATGACCATTGAAGGCGTCGCGCCGATCCTGGCGCCCGCGCTGGGCGGTTTCATCGATACCCATTTCGGCTGGCGCGCCGTGATGCTGACACTCGCCCTTTTCGGTATCGCGGTGCTGTGCAACAGCTGGCTGAACCTGCCCGAAACCCTCGCCGTGCATAAGCGCGAGCCGTTGCACTTCTTCGCCGCGTGCCGGACTTACCTGGCGATTGGCAGGGATCGGCGTTTTCTCCTGCCAGCGCTGAGTGTGGCTGCCGTGTTCTTTTTTCTGTTCGCCTACATCGGTGGCGCGACGCTGGTGTACCAGGAAATCTATGGCCTGAGCGCACAATCCTTCGGCCTCTTGTTTGGGGTGACGGGCATCGCCATTCTGTTCGGCGCCATGGCCGCGGGCAGACTCATCTCGACCCTGGGGCTCAACCGGCTGACCTGGATCGGCGTCGGCTGCATGGCAGCGGGCGCTGTGGCAACCGTCGCGGCCGCCTCGACGCCCATTGGCTTGCCCGGTATTGCAGCGGGGATGGCGTTGGCACTCTTCGGCCTGGGCATCGCCGAATCCACCCTGATGTCGCTGGTCATGGCGTCCCAGGAACGTGCGCTGGGTTCGACCGCTGCCCTGCTGGGAGCGATTCAACTGTCCCTTTCTTCAAGCGCCACGCCGATTTCGGCACTGGTATTGGGACAGGGCGTCATCGCCTGGACAGGCCTGTTGACGCTCAGCGCACTGCTGGTATGCCTACTGACGTGGATAAGCCTGCCAAACAAAAGTGATGCTACATTCAGCCTCGCCGGCCACTGAAGAGACGATTTATGACTTCCCCTCGCCTGACCCCCGCCGCTGAACGAATCGTTCAACTGGCCTTGCAACACTTCGCCAATCGCGGCTACGACGCCGCCTCATTGAACGACATAGCGGTCAGTGCAGGGATCAGGAAGGCTTCGCTGTACGCGCATTTCACCGGCAAGGACGAGCTTTACTGCGCGGTGCTGGACCTGGCCTTGAAATCGGAGCAAGACTACGTGGACGGGCAATTCTCGGCCGCCACCAGCGACCGCGTGCCGGGCGAACGGTATGTCGACCACCTGCAGAGTCGCTTCGGCGACAGCAGTGCGCTGCGCTTCCTGCTCCGAGCGGCCTTCTACCCCCCCACCTCCATCGAGCAGAAAGTGAAATCCGCTTTCGAACACTACCTGGCCGGCATTGCCGAGCGGTTTCAGGCAGCGCTCAAACGCGCCTGTCCCGATCTCGGGCTACAACAATCCAGCGTATTGGCCGAAGCTTATCTGGCACTGATCGACAGCCTCCACGTCGAACTCATCTACGGCAACGCGCCCGCGTATGCGCGCCGCCTGAATGCGCTGCGCCAATTGATCAACCTCATCGACGTTGCGGCACTGGCGGGCATTGCACCGAGTGAACAGGCGCGCTGAAAGGTTAATTTCAGAGTTATTCTCTTGGGGCGGACCTACCCTCATCGAAAAATATAGTAGAAATAAATCAGCGCACTGTTCCTGCATTCGAAACTTCCGGCAGGGGAAGCCTTTTAATACTGAACGCATTGTCGGTGCCTTGACAGTTCAGGCACTCATATAACCACAGACTGGACTGCAGCTCTTTCTTTTCTTCGAATATGCTAGTGTAAGTTGCCTTAACTTTGATAATAGATGACTGCACCTCTCCCGAGCCACAGTGTTCGGGTGCGGCGTGGTCAAGATCAGCGGGATAAAATCCGATACCGCATACAGTACCGCTCACTTTCTCTTGAATTTTCGACAAAGGAGCGACGGGAAGTTCCAGGCTTCCATTTCCAGGTATTGACAAATTGGCCATATTGACTGCTTCAAACGCATTTGACTTAAACGCATCAAACGTCTTGCCATTATAGGCAACACTTACGCTGAATGACTTAGCCGTAAATTTCGATGTGTTTGCATATTCAAGAGTCAATGACTTATCTGGATCACCCAGCCACCCCTGAAACTTAGCGCCTTTCAAGTTGACCACAGTAGGATGAGTGTTCCTGACAAACTCGTCACAGCTGGTGGGTGGTGTTTTAGGCGGATTGACATAAAAATAAATGGCAAGCCCTGTGCCAATCGCACCCAACACTGTGCCTATCACCCCCACCCACAAACCGATGTAACTTGCCTTACTGGGAATAGTCCATTTTGTAAATTGATCTTTAGTTATCTTTAACATTTATCAACTCTGTCCTTATTGTGTTCCGCATACACCAGCACGTCCAACCTGCATAGTTGCCGACTGACGCCCACCTGAAAACGCTATTTACACATAACTTACTCAAGTCAAAAAGCATTTTCCATTACTGAACATCAGGTGAGGCCGGTGTCGATCATTCGCTGACCGAACAGTCCGTTGTATGCAGTCCTGTGCCCGCGCCACACCCTCACGTTTCCATTCAATATCTCGGGCTCAAGTCGCAGCCAGGGACCGCGAAATGTTTTGAGGAGCCGGGCTCTGTCGATCCGAAAGTAACGAGAACAGAGAGAACGGTCCTCATTGGGGACGACGAAGGATCGATTTTCTGTACGCTGTTTTCATCCCATGTGCCAAACCCGAACTCATCCGTCTTTATTTAAGTTCCCGAATTTGCCTCGACGTTTTTCATTACCATCGAACGTCGCTAGGCCTGTGCTGTTGAGCAAGATAGATCCGTCTTCATCTTCGCCTCGGAATACAAGCTTCCCTTGAGGAACGTTGAGGCTTTGATTTCCTGAAACAGGCGTTGCGCCATACGGACCCTCTCGCCCTTGGCGTATATCTTGGTAGAGACATATTCCAGCGCATCAACCACTTCCGAAATCAGGTCCTCCAGCTCTTGCTTCGCCTTTTCCAGACGATCATTCACGGACCCCGGACCGAGCTGGCCCGGCCATTGACTGCGCCCGGGATCGGGAAGAACGGCCCGACGTTGCCGGTGCGACCCACCAGTCGCGCCCAGAAATACAGGCTCGCCCCCGCCAGCAGGCTGTGCATCTCGTGCTTGGCCTGCGGGTATCCGGGCGACCGATATTCTTGAGGTTGTCGGCTGCGCGCTATGGCGTTGTACCTGAGGAACAATCGTCGCTCTATACCCTGATGCTTAGCTGATACCCTTGCGCCGCAATGCTTTACACATTCAAGTGCCATCTGGTGCCAGATAGCTGCAGGGGTGCATCCTCTGCCCTCAGAACCTAGCAAGACAAAGACGTCAATACAGTGAACAGAGAGATCATCCTAATGCGCCATGGCCAGCCGAACCTGACCATGAACGGTAACATTTCAGCACTGGATATGAAGCACTGGATTGAGCATTACAACTTATCTGGAATCGTCAATGAACCCGCACCGGAAGCGAGTGTGAGGCTAGCGGCGACTGCTCAAACGATCGTATCGAGCAGTGCTCCTAGAGCGCTTACATCAGTAAGGGCGCTGGGCCTTGAACCTGTGCTAGTAGATGCGATTTTTTGTGAGGCGCAACTGCCCCATGGTCGCTGGACACTGCCGCGCCTTTCGCCATTTACGTGGGCCTTTATCCTTCGGATTTCATGGTTGTGCGGCTTTTCAGGAACCGTCGAGTCTGCCCGCCAGGCCAAGGTGCGGGCGGGCGAAGCAGCTCAACAACTTCAAGACCTTGCCGGCGCAGGGCCGGTGCTGTTACTGGGTCATGGATTCATGAATCGAATGATCGCTAAGCAGCTGGAGGCTGCCGGATGGACTCGCCAGAAACGCAATGGAAACCGGTACTGGAGCGCAATGGTCTATCAGAGGGTTCAGAGCTAATACGTTACGCGCGAACAGCAAACAATTCGCGCTTTTGCAAGTAATCTGCGAACTGAGTAGCGGCCCGGCGAAGCAACGCTTCCTGCTCGGGCACTCGGAACGGGAGATCACCAAGCGCGTGTACCGACGCATCGGCGCGGTCGCGCAGCCTTCTAAATGAGCTAGTTTCGGAACTCCACCCTCTGAAGTTTCGGAACTCCAGCACTTTCCTGCGCGCAATAAAAAACCCCGTAGACCATTGATCTACGGGGTTTTCAAGAGTGGAGGCCGAGGTCGGAATCGAACCGGCGTAGGCGGATTTGCAATCCGCTGCATAACCATTTTGCTACTCGGCCTCAAACGATCGATGTCCTGCTTGCTGACATCCACCGCATATGAACTTGAGTGGGCTGCGTGAGCCTTACCTCTACTCTATCTCATTGAAAACATTAAGGTTTTTTACGCCTCGATGCGTTCGATGGCGGCAATTATGTACTCATTTGCCGGGGCTGGCAACCCCTTGATTTCAAAAAATATTCTGTCGCTGCCTGGGGCAGGGGCGGCTTGCGGGTGCTCGCCCCTGCCCTGCCGTGGCTCAGTAGCCCAGGGACAGGCCGGTGTTACGGCGCGGGTCGTTGGCGCCGTAGAAACGGTTGTTGCCCACGGGTTTGCCATCCAGGGAAGGCGCGCCGACGAGGATCGCGGCGAGGTGGTTGGCGTCTTGCGAGCCGGCGAAGGTATGGCCCCAGCTTTCGAGGATTTTCCGGGTGTCGGGGCTCAGGGCGAAGGCTTCGATGTTGGTGCTCTCGGGCATCCATTGCTGGTGGAAACGCGGGGCGTTGACGGCTTCCTGGATGTTCATCTTGTAGTCGATGACGTTGAGGATGGTTTGCAAGGTCGCGGTGATGATCCGACTGCCGCCGGGCGTGCCTACGACCATCACCGCCTTGCCGTCCTTGGTGACGATGGTCGGGCTCATGGATGACAACGGTGCCTTGCCCGGGGCGATGGCGTTGGCCTCGCCCTGGATCAGCCCGTACATGTTGGGCACGCCGACCTTGACCGTGAAGTCGTCCATTTCGTCGTTGAGGATCACGCCGGTCTTGCTGGCCATGACCCCGGCGCCAAACCAGTCGTTCAGGGTGTAGGTCACCGAGACCGCGTTGCCCCACTTGTCGACAATGGAGTAATGGGTGGTGTTGGTGCCCTCATGCGGCGAGACGCCCGGCTTGATCGCTTGGGAGTCGCCGGCTTTTTGCGGGTCGATGGCCGTGCGCAGTTTTGCCGCGTAGTTTTTGTCCAGTAAATGCGCGACCGGGTTTTCCACGAAGTCCGGGTCGCCCAGGTAGCTGTTGCGGTCGACATAGGCGTGACGCATGGCTTCGATCTGATAGTGCAGGCCCTGGGCCGAACCGTAGCCCAGCTCGGCCATCGGGTAGCCTTCGAGAATGTTCATAATCTGGCAGATCACCAGGCCGCCCGAACTCGGTGGTGGCGCCGAGATCACATGGTAGCCACGGTAGTCGCACTCGATGGGCGCCAGTTCACGGGTCTTGTAGTTGTCCAGGTCGGCCTGGGCGATGATGCCCTTGCCCGCCTGGCTGGAGTCGACAATGGCCTTGGCGACCCAGCCCTTGTAGAAGCCGTCGGTGCCCTTGGCGGAGATTTCCCGCAGGGTTTTTGCCAGGTCCTTTTGCACCAGTTTCTCGCCGACCTGCAGCGGCTTGCCGTCCTGCAGGAAGATAGCGCGCAGGTCTCGGTCTTTTTCGAATTCGCCGGTGGCCGAGTGCAGCATGTCGACATCGCCCTGGTCGAGGACGAAACCATTTTCCGCCAACGCAATGGCCGGCTTGATCACCTGGGCCCGCTTCAGGGTGCCGTATTTGCTCAGCGCCATTTCCATGCCTGACACCGTGCCCGGTACGCCGACCGATAAATGCCCCTTGGCGCTCAGGCCTTCGATGACATTACCGTCCTTGTCCAGGTACATGTCCGGCGTGGATGCCAAGGGGGCTTTTTCGCGGAAGTCGAGAAAGGTTTTGCGTCCGTCCGCCAACTGTACCGTCATGAACCCACCCCCGCCCAGGTTGCCCGCGGCCGGATACACCACCGCCAGGGCATAACCGACGGCGACCGCCGCATCCACTGCGTTGCCACCGGCCTTGAGCACATCGACCCCAACGTGAGTTGCCAAGTGCTGGGCGGTGACCACCATACCGTTTTCGCCAGCCACCGGCGCCTGGGACGCCGCTTGAACACCGCTGAAGGTCAGGACCAGGGCCGTTGTTATCAAGGTTCGGGTAAAGGGTTGGTAGTTCATCCATGGGTACTCTGTTTATTGGAATTTTTCAAAGTAGTCGTTTTCATCGGCGAGCCCCAGCACCGTGGCGTTTTTATGACAGAGGCTGTCGGTGATGGAACGCAAGGCACGACTCGCAGTCGTTCGTGACGGGTGACAGGCGTGTTTTTTTGTTGTTCTTGCGGACCTCTTCGCAAGCAAGCTCGCTGCCACATCCGACTGTATTCCAACGCTAGAATATGATCAGTGCCCGCTGTGGGACATGGCTGCGGGCTGTTGCAACAGCGCCAGGTCAATCTCGTTGAAGCGCAATACCCGCCCTCCCGTGTCCGCCGCCACCTTGTGCGCGACCGCCTCGTCGGCAAACGAGGCCAGCACCACGCCCATGGCGCCTTTGAGGCCGGTGCCGAGCACATAGAACGCGGTTCGGGCATCGATCAGATGGGTGTCGTCGGGGGCTTCCCACTGACTGCGGCCCATGTCATGCACATACAACCTGGCGCTCTCATGATGATTCTCCGGTTGCAGCCACCAGCCGATCATTTCCGCCGTGGAGCAGAACTTCTTCGCGGCGCCCTGCTCCATCACTTGCCCCTTGGGTCCGGGAAAGTCGTTGATGACCATCCCGCACACGTGGCATTCATCGCCGGGATGAAACGCCACCGGCTCATTGCCAGCAGTCGACTGCTGCGGCTTGTCGCACCCGGCCAACAGCAGGCTCAAGAGCAAAGCCGCCCCTAGTGAATAACGCATTTTCATGTTGTGTCACTCCCTCAATAAAAATCACACAGCGCGCCGCCTGAACAGCCAATAAGCCAAGGCCAGAGGCGTCAAGACCCACAACACCAGACACAACCAGAG
Organism: Pseudomonas sp. GQ91; assembly: GCF_059758795.1. Classification (NCBI taxonomy): domain Bacteria; kingdom Pseudomonadati; phylum Pseudomonadota; class Gammaproteobacteria; order Pseudomonadales; family Pseudomonadaceae; genus Pseudomonas; species Pseudomonas sp. GQ91. The sequence continues at coordinate 22,048 of NZ_JCAXED010000017.1, read as the reverse complement.
CATCGCTCCCGGCACCGCCAGATCGCCGCCCAACGCCATTACACCCACCGACGCCGGCCCCGCATCGAAACCGGACAGGTTGATCAGCCGATATACATCCGCCGGGTTCAACAGCAGCAGCCAGGGCAACAGCGTCGGGCTGAACTGGCCTTCACTGAGCACCAGCAGGGCCAACAGCGCCAAGTCGAAGACCAGCACGAAAAAGAACCACACGCCTAATGCCAGCCCGGCGGCCGTGGATTTTTCGGCTGACAGGCTGCTCAATACATAAGCCAGGCTGAGAAAGCCCCACCCCAACAAGGTAGAGGTCAACATGAAGCGACCAAAAGCCCAGAGCAGCAGGCTGAACTCGACGTCGTTGACCAGCACCGCAATCGCCAGCATCGCGCAGCCAAAACCGATCAATGTCGCCAAGGCCAGGATCAAGCCATGCCCGACAAATTTGCCCAGCAGCAACTGCCCGCGCCCCAGCGGGTAGGTCAGCAACAACAGCAACGTGCCGCTTTCGTCTTCGCCGACAATCGCGTCATAGGCCAGCAGCAACGCAATCAACGGCATCAGGAAAGTCGCCAGGCTGGCCAGGCTGGCGATGGTCGCGGGGATGGAGGTGAAGCCCACCTGCCCGGACGCAGCCGCGCCCAGCCACGCGATGCCGATGGCCAACACGGCGAACAACAGGCTGATGGCCAACAACCAGCGGTTGCGCAGGCCGTCGCAGAACTCCTTGCGGGCCATGTTCCAGATCGGGCTCATAGGGCACGCTCCATGGCGCTGTTCATGTAATGGCGGTAAAGGTCTTCCAGGGATGGAGTAATGATTTCCACGTCCTGCGGGCTATCGTGATCCAGCAACTGACGCAGCAGCTGGAGTTTGCTGCCGTTGAGAGCCGCCACTTGCAATCCCCCGGCGCCCCAGGGCTGAGTCACATGACCGGCCTCGTTCCAGCGTTGTTGCAGATGTGCAGCACACTGCAAACCGTGGGTGCGGATCAAGGTGGGCAACTGCGCCTGCTCGCGCAATGCCGCCAGCGTGCCAAGCGCCAGCAAGCGCCCTTGCGTGAGGATCGCGGCACGATTGATATGCGCTTCAACGCCAGGCAACACGTGGGAACACAGAATGATGCTGGTGCCTTGCCCGCGCAGGCGGTCCAGCAGGTGATACAGGTCCTGGGTCGCAATCGGGTCGAGGCCGACGGTGGGTTCGTCCAGCAGCAACAGGCGCGGCTCGCCGAGCAGCGCCTGGGCCAGCCCCAGACGCTGGCGCATGCCCTTGGAGTAGGTCTTGACCCGGCGTCGGGCGGCGGCCGTGAGGCCGACTTCCTCGAGCAGCCCATTGACCTGCGCGGTGGATGCGCCTTTGAGCCGGGCGAAATGCCGCAAGGTTTCCAGGCCACTGAGTTGCGGGTAGAAGGTCACGTTCTCCGGCAAATAGCCCAACACCTGGCGCACCTGCGGATCGCTCGGCGCACGACCGAATACCCGTACCTGCCCCCTACTTGGCTGCAATAGGCCGAGGATCAGTTTCATGCTGGTGGTCTTGCCGGCGCCGTTATGGCCGAACAGCCCCAATACCTCCCCCGGCGCCAGGTTGAGGTTCAAGTCATGCAGCACAGTGGCTTGCCCATAACGCTGGGTAACGCCTTCGATCTCGACGACAGGCATCATGCGGGTTCCTTGAGCAGGGTACGCGTGGGGGCTTGCATCAGTGGATGGCTGTCCATCACTCCTGGCGACTTCATCACCGGAAACGCCCGTTGCACCCAGCGCAGCAACTCAATGCCGGGGCTGTTCATCAGTAGCCGCACCTGGGGATAGAGCCACAGCAGGCGGTCGACGTTGTCATTCGGTTCATAAGCCACGTCCCCGAGGCCGTCGCTGTTGCGGTCCCAGCCCAGGTAGTCGCTCCAGTAATTGCCGCGGCCTTGCACCGACCATTCCTGCAAGCGTGTCGCCACGTACTTGACCTGGCGTTGGTTGCCGACGAAGGCGTTGTCGGCAATCTGATTGTCTTCGGAGCCGGCCGTGAGGTGAATGCCTATCGCGCTGCGCTCAAAATGGTTGTGCTCGATGCGATTGAACAGCGAGTTGTAGATAAACAGCGCCTTGCCTTCGGCGCCACTGATCATAGTGTCGCCGGTGGTGCCGTCGCGCACGTCGCTGACGACGTTGTCACGCAAGGTGGAATAGGTGATGTAGTTCATCAGGATCCCGTAGTTCTGGTCCTGCTCGGAGCGATTGCCGATCACCGTCAACTGGCGGCTTTGCATCAAGGCGTAGCCGGTACGGGTACGCCGGGTGATGTTGCCCAGCACCTGATTGTCGTTGGCGAACATGTAGTGAATGCCGTAGCGCAAGTCTTCCAGGGTGTTGCCTTGCAGCAGGTTGCCATTGGACGTGTCGATGTAAATGCCGTCACGGGCGTCGCGCACCTGGTTGCCGATGACCCGTGCGCCCTTGACCGCATACAGATGAATGCCGTTGCCACGGTCCTGGGAACGCATCTGCGGGTCGCCTTGAATGTGGTTATCGAGCAGGCTGACATCCGCCGTGCCGTCGACCCAGATGCCAAAGCCCTGCCCGCGCATGCGGTTGTCCTTGATCACCGCGCGCTGGGCCTTGGGCAGGATAAAGATGGCCGCGTTCATGGCGGTGAGATCATGCCCCCAGTCGAGAAAGGAGCAGCCCTCGACGCTGACATCAGCCGCGCTGATCAGCAGGCTGTTACCCTCGCCTTGACTGTGGATGACCGCGCCCGGCTCGCAGGTCAGTTGCAGGGGCTGGTCGATGCTGAAGGTGCCGTGGTAATCACCGGCGGGCAAGCGCCAGTGATGCGGCGCGACGCGTTGCAGGGGTAAATCGGTGATCGGGTGTACCGCCGCCCAAGCATTGGCCGATACCAGCCAAAATACCGCCCCCGTGAACAGGCTTCGAAATCGAGCCACAGTGTGTTCCTTGTCTTATCCGAATGTACGCCCCGAGTAGTGCGTAGCCACTGCCTCGCTGGCGCTCGACAGTGGCTACGGGGGGCTCAAGTCACGTTTGTCGGGAGACTCGGCTTCAGACGGGTTCCACCAGCATCCGCCCGACCATTTCCATGTGCAGCGCATGGCAGAACCAGCTGCAGTAATACCAATGCAGGCCGGGCTTGTCGGCGATGAAGGTGATGGAAGACGTCTGCTGTGGGCTGATTTCCATGCTCACGCCATGGTTGGTCATGACAAATCCGTGGGTCACGTCTTCGATCTGGTCGATGTTGGTGATGGTCACGGTGACTTCGTCGCCGTGTTTGACGGTGAACTCCGTCAAGCCGTAGGTCGGCGCCATGGACGTCATGTAGACCCGCACCTTCTGGCCATCGCGGATCACCTTGTTGTCGGTCTCCAGCTTGATGCCGTCCTTGGCTGCTATCGCCACCGTTTCAGCGAAGTACGGGTCGTCACGCTGCCAGATTTTCTTCGGCTGGATCTGGTCCCGACGCGCCATCACGCAATCGTGGGGCTCGGCAAAGGTCGGGCCGTCGTGCACCAGTTTCATTTCCTCGCCGGAGATATCGATCAACTGGTCGTTTTCCGGGTGCAGAGGGCCGGTCGGCAGGAAGCGGTCCTTGGAAAACTTGCTGAGCACTACCAGCCATTGACCGTCGGCATCACGGGTCTCGGTCAGCGAGGCATGGTTGTGGCCAGGCTGGTAATGCACATCGAGTTTCTGCTTGATGTAGTTGACCTTCTCGCCACCGTAGGCACGGATCGCTTCGGCGATATTCCACTTGACCACCTGGCTGTCGATAAACAGCGTGGTGTAGGCAAACCCCCGGCCGTCGTAAGTGGTGTGCAACGGGCCCAGGCCCAGCTCCGGTTCCCCGACCACCACGCCACGCGGGTCCTTGATCTTGTCGCTGAACAGATCGTCGAGCTTGTCGATGGCAATAATGGTGCAGGTCGGCGACAGCTTGCCGTTGGCAATGAAGTACTTGCCATCGGGCGAGGTGTTGCAGCCATGGGGGTTCTTCGGCACCGGAATATAGCGGGTGAATTCGCTGTCCTTGCCGTCATCACCCTTGCGCCCGTCCACTACCGGAACCTTGACACCGTCCAGGTTGATGAACTTGCCGGCCTTGATCGCCGCTTCAATGCGCGGGATGTTGAAGACCACCACCCAGTCGCGCTCGTTGCGCATCATGCCACCCAGGTCCGAGGCCTTCTCGGAGTTGTAACACGTGGCTGCAGCGTACTTGCCGGTGTAGTCCATGTCAGCGTTGTCGAGGTTGCCATCGACGATCACCTGGAAGGCCATTTCCATCTTTTCGGCGTCGATGGCGTTGAACAGGGTGAAGCTGTTCTTGTCCTGCAGGTCGAAGCTGCGGCCGTCGTTGGGGTGCGGGATGATGAACTCGGCATTGCAGAACACGTACTTGGTGTAGGGCACCTTTTGCAGGCGCAGGCCATGGATGGCTTGGGCATTGGGCACAGTGACGATCTTGTCGCACTTCATGATGTCCAGGCGAATCCGCGCCACGCGGGTGTTGGCCTTGTCGTTGATAAACAGGTATTTGCCGTCATAGCGGCCGTCGGTGGTGGACAGGTGCGGGTGATGGCAGTCGCCGTTCAAGTACTTGGCGCCCTCCCCCAACACGCGCTTGCTCTCGTTGGTCAGGCCCCAGCCAGTGGCCGAGTCAACATTGAATACCGGAATGCGCATCAGCTCACGCATCGACGGCACGCCGAGTACGCGCACTTCGCCTTGGTGGCCGCCGCTCCAGAAGCCGTAATACTGGTCCAGCTCGCCCGGCCCCACATGGACTTTCGACTTGGCGTCCTTGGCTGCCGCCGCGAAGGACTCACGGGTAAAAACCGTGCCGCCAAGGGCCGTGGCGCCCGCCAGTACCGCGCCGGTTATCGCCCCGGTGCCGAGAAAACCGCGTCGACTCAGGCCTTCCGGTTCCGGGGTTTGCCCGGCGTTGTTCGCTTCGGTGTCGTTCATGATGTGCTCCTGATGGAAAAATAAGTGCCCAAGGCCGTCATTCAGGCGCCGCCACCTGCACCACCGGGATCAACTGAGCGGCGGTGGGTGCGGCCTTGTCGCGTTTCTTGCGTTTATTGATCAGTGGCGGGCATTTGTGGTCGTTGTGCCAGGTCATCTGGCAATCGAGGCAGTAGTGACATTCATTGGCATTGATATGGCCGTCGGGGTGGATCGCCTGGATCTCGCATTCCTTGGCGCACAGCTGGCAGGGATTGCCACACTCCTTGCGGCGCTTGAGCCAATCGAACAGCCGGAACTTGCTGGGAATCGCCAACGCCGCGCCCAACGGGCAGACGTAGCGGCAATAGACTTTGCGCGTAAACAGGTTGATCACCAGCAGCGCCACGGCATACAACACGAACCACCACTGACGGTCGAACTTGAGGGTGATAGCGGTCTTGAACGGCTCCACTTCAGCGAACAACTCGGCGCTGGCCAGGGATTCCAGGGAGATGCCAAACAACGCGAGCAGGATCAAATACTTGATCGCCCACAGCCGCTCATGCACGGCAAACGGTAATTCAAACTGGCGCACCCCGAGCTTGCGCGCCGCTTCGTTGAGTAATTCCTGCAACGCGCCAAACGGGCACAACCAGCCGCAAAATACCCCGCGTCCCCACAACAGGAGGCTGGCAGCGGTAAACACCCAGAGCATGAAGATCAACGGATCGGTGAGAAACAGTTCCCAGCGGAACTGCTGGGCCAGCGCATGCACGAAGGTCAATACGTTGACCACCGACAGTTGCCCCAACGCATACCAACCGATAAACACCACGGTGAACAACAGGTAACCACGGCGTACCCAATGCAGCAGACGCGGGCGACGGGCCAGGCTGTCCTGCGCAAACAGGATCGCCGTGAGCACTACCAGGGCAGCGCCGAGGACCAGGATCTGGAATTGTTTCTGATACCAGATCGTCAGCCACATCGGCCGGTTGGCTTCGTCGATGGCCGCCTGCTCCGCCGCCGTCGGTAACGGCCGCTCCAGGTACTGCTCGGGCATTTGATATGGCAGTTCAAAGCTGACGAATGTGCCGCTGACCGGACCGGTCTGACGCCGCACCAGCAGCTCCAGGGTCCAGGCCGAACCGGGGTCGAACGCGGCCTGGGGCCGAACGATAAATACCGACATCTCATCGAATTCGGGCATGCCCTCGGCAAACACGTCATACAGCCGTTGGTGATCCATGTCGCGAAAGCTAATGACATTGCCGAACTGGCGCAATTGCACCCGATCAAAGATCCCGCCGCGCACATACCCCGAGCCCTTGAACGAAAACAGTCCGCGCCCCAACAGCGCAATCGCCTGCTCGCCCGGCTTGAGGCCTTGCATCAGCACGCGGTATTGAGCGTCCCCCAGCAGATTACGGCCTATGCTCGGTGCGTTGACGTGCGCGACGTAGAGATCGATAAAAGTCTCATCAGCCTGCCTTTCAGGTGCGATATCAACCCCTTCGGCCTCGGTGCCGTTGAACGCGGCATCCACCTGGCCACGGGTCAGGTTCAGGCGGCGGATCGCGCCATTGCCGGTCAATTGTTCCCAGGTGGCGGGCGCGAACAGATCGCTGCGTATCAGCGCGGGACGCTGCGCGCTACGGGCCTTGTCCTCCACCAGCTTGAGCGACACCGCCACTTCGTGGGCGGCGCGCATGATCACTTCATTGACCACCATCGCGGTCACCGTGGCCCCGGCAACCGCATCCACCGTGACCGCCTGGGTGTCACTGGAGCGCCCCACTACCACGCGCTGCTTGACGTTGATGCCGCTGTAGCGCGCGGTAAAGTCGTGCAGTTTGACTTCGGGAATGCCGATCAGCAGGATCGGTTCGTGGTGTTCCAGCACATAGGCCTCGCGGATCACCCCGGCCGGGTCGAGAATCACTTGGGTGTTGATCGGTTTGCCGGAATAGGCCGGGATATCCAACACGTCAAGGCTCTGGAAGACGTAGCCGATGACTTGGTTGTTGGCCTTGAGGGTACGGACGTTGAACTTGCCTTCGGGGCCGGAGATGGCATCTACCTGGGGGAAGACCTTTTCGATGCGTTGCTGTTCGATAGCACCGTACGACTTGGCCTGGAGCGGTTCGGCAGCGCTGAGCAGCAATAGCAGAATAATCAGCCAGGTAAACGGGCTGGAGGCCGGGTTGGCGAGGGTCAAGGGGATGGCGCGGTTCATGGCTGACTGACTTCAACGGCCGTAATATGCAACCGATGGTAGGTGGCAGGTTGCTATTGAGCCCTTGATTGAAATCAAGTTGAGCGACAAGGTGGGTGCGGCGGTTGGGCGCTGGGGTGGCAGGCTTGAGGTCCGCCCCTCACCCTAACCCTCTCCCCAGAGGGGAGAGGGAACTGACCGAAGTGGAATAAGAAATTTTGCGACCTGGAAAACCCAGTCGATTATGGATTCAGAGCCGCACATTCACGTCGGCGCAAATCGTCAATATTCCCCGATCAGTCCCCTCTCCCCTCCGGGGAGAGGGCTAGGGTGAGGGGCGGTTTTCAAGCAGATAAATGCATGCCCGCCTGGACAAAAAACTACCCCACCGCCAGCCCCTTCCCCGCCCGTTCCAGATGGCGCCACAGCCAAGCAGGCAACACCTCCGGATCCAGGCTGTCGATCAAATTCTTCAGTCCCAATCCCAACTCCGTATCCCCCTCGATCACCAACCTGCGTCGAAAAAACAGCGTATCCGGATCCTCCTGGCGACTGGCCAGCAGCAAAAACTCGCGCCAGTTACCCCTGATAGTCACCTGCGCCTCGGCCCGCTCGGCGATGCGCAGTCCGTTTCGATCCAGGGTCAGAAACCACTGCAGCCCCAGGTCCGGTATGCGTAAACACAGCCAGCGTCCGCGCAGCAGCTCAAACCCGCCATCGCGCAACGGTTCCGCCAGGCAACGGTTCAGCGTCTGTTGCAATGTCAGCCGTTGCACCACAAACGGCACTTTGTGCAACAGCGGCAAAACCCGGTCGGCGCCTTTGAGCAACCATTGTTTGCGGCTCAGCACAGCCCCACCTCCTCAACCCGCAACATCCCGGCCTGGCCATGCCAGTAGCCATTGCACCCTTCGACATACACCGGCGGCGTGGCGCCCTGGCGTACCCGGTCGAACGCTTCGACGATGCCGGGCATGCCTTGTGCCCGGGGGCTCAGGCGCAGCAGGTCTGCGCCGCAGCTCAGCAGCCCCGGATAATCCGCCAACAGGTTGGTGACCTCCGCCGACAGGGTCTGGATTCCATTCAAGGTGAACAGCGGCTGCCCTTCCTGACTGGTCAGCGTCATGCCGTCCGGGTAGTTGAGGCAACAGAACTGGCAATCATCCTTGGGCCGGTTTTCGGCACGCGCGGTGAAACATCGCGCGGAGTATGCGAGGGGCAAATGCCCATAGGCGAAGATTTCCACTTCCGGCAACGGCCGGCCCAGTTCGCGCACTTGCTCCAACACATCGCCCACCAGCGCAGCCGAACATTCCACCGGTGGCACCCAGCGCATCATCCCGGCGTCGAGTACCTGCGCCAGGGCATGCCCGTTGTATAGATTCAGCGCCGGACCGCCCACGAACGGCAACTTGCGCTCAGCGAGGAACTGCACCGCGCCCATGTCGTTGGCCTCCACCAGCACTTCGCCGTTGTCACACAGACGACGCAGGCTCGACAGCTCCGACGCGGCTTCAATCAGGGTCAGGCTCGACAGCACTATTTGCGCGTTACCGGCGGCCTGCAACTCACGGCCCAGGCCCAGCCATTGATCCAGGTTGAATGCCCGACGCTTGGAGCACACGGTTTCGCCGAGGTAGATCACGTCCAGCGGCAGCTCTGCCATCTCCGAATAAAACTGCCCCAATTGTTGCTTGTCCCAATAAAACAGCACCGGTCCCAGGCTGAGTTTCATGTCGGTCTCCTCACTGCCACGAACGATGGTAGGCACCCAGAGTGGTCTGGCTACCCTCGGATAAACCGGCCAGCACCTTGCGCCATTGGTCCTTGACCACAAAGCTCTTCGGTGCACTGCGATGTGCATCCAGCGCGGCACGCCAGACGCCGGTAACTTGTTCGACGTACGCCGGGCTGCGCTGGCGGCCCTCGATCTTCACCGCCGCAACGCCCATGGCGATCAGTTCCGGCAACAGGTCCAGGGTGTCGAGACTGGTGGGCTCTTCCAGGGCGTGGAAGCGCTCGCCCGCCACCACGAAACGGCCCTTGCACAAGGTCGGGTAGCCGGCGGGTTCATCCGGGGTGTAGCGGTCAATCAACACTTCACTGAGGCGCGCACTCAGGCCGTCGGCGTCTTCGCTCCAGCGCACCGCCTTGGCCGGCGAACACACGCCACACAGGTTCGGTGATTCACCGGTGATGTAAGAGGACAAATGGCAACGCCCCTCGGCCATGATGCACAGGCTGCCGAAGCCGAACACCTCGATCGGCACCGAACTGCTGGCCGCCACTTGCTTGACCTGGGCCAGCGACAGCACGCGCGGCAGCACCGCACGCCGGATGCCATAGCGTTCGGCATAGAACTGCAACGCCGCCGCATGGGTCGCTGAACCCTGGACCGAGAGGTGCAACGCCAGGTGCGGATGACGTTGGCTGGCGTAGTGCAGCACCCCGGGGTCGGCAGCGATCAGCGCATCGACGCCATGGTCCGCGGCGCGGTCGACGGCACGCTGCCAGCGTTCCCAGCCCTTGGGTTGCGGGTAGGTATTGACCGCCACATACAGCTTGCGCTGGTGCTCGCGGACATGCGCGACGGCGCCGTCGAACTGCTTGTCGTCCATGTTCAGCCCGGCGAAATGCCGGGCGTTGGTGTCGTCGCGAAAGCCGACATACACCGCATCGGCACCTTGGCGCACGGCGGCTTTAAGCGCAGGCAGATTGCCTGCTGGGCAGACCAGTTGCATGGTGAATCCTCTTCGAAAAATCTCGCGTGCACGCCCAATGCCCTGCGTGGGGACGTGGGCTTTTATTGCATCAATTCAGCAAAGGACAGGAACCGCACCAGGCCGCCCTTCTCAATCAACTGCTCACGCTCCACCACCGCCAAGCCATCGGCCCAGCACGCGGCGCTCAACATCGCCGAGCTTTGCCGGGGATGCAGCGTGACGCATGCCTGGCCGTCGATCCCCGGCGTCAACCGCGCTCGCAGGTATTGCCGGCGCCGGTTGCGCTGGGTCCACTCGAAATCGGCCGGCAACCGCACCGCCAGCGTCGTCACGTCAGTGGCGCCTTGGGCGCGCAACAGAAACGGACGCACCACCACCAGCGCGGTGATCAGCGCTGCCGACGGGTTGCCCGGCAGACCGATCCACGGTTTGCCAGCCACCTCGCCAAAAGCCAAGGGCTTGCCGGGCTGGATCGCCAGCCGCCAGAAGTCAACGCGACCGAGTTCCTTGATAGCTTGCTTGAGGTGATCTTCTTCGCCCACTGACACGCCGCCAGAAGTCAGCAACAGGTCGCACTCCGAGGATGCCAGGGTCAATGCATCGCGGCTGACGGCCAGCTCATCAGCCATCACGCCATAGTCGTGTACCTCGACACCCCAGCCTTGCAGCAACGCGGCCAGGCAATGCCGATTGCTGTTGTAGATCTGCCCCGGCGCGAGAGGGTCACCCGGTTCGCGCAGTTCGTCACCGCTGCTCAGCAGGCACACGCGCAACGCGCGATAGACTTTGACCTGGGCCAACCCGGCCGCCGCCAACAGGCCCAGTTCCTGGGCTCGCAGACGTTTGCCGGCCGCCAGCAGCAAGGCGCCCTGGCTGACTTCTTCCCCCTGCCTGCGCACGTGTTCACCGGCTCGCATCGGTGGGCACCAGATGCGTTGACCGTAGACCCGGCAACGCTCTTGAGGCACCACCGTGTCCGCGCCCGCTGGCAGCGGCGCGCCGGTAAAGATCCGCATGGTCTGGCCGCTGCCCAACGCACAGGTCGCTTCCGTGCCAGCGGCAATCCGCCCGGCCAGGCGCAAGTAGCCGCCCTCGGCCGGCAGGTCGGCGGCGCGCAGTGCGTAACCGTCCATGGCACTGTTGTCCCAGGCCGGCAGGTTCACCGGGGAGAAAATATCGCTGGCCAACACCCGCCCCAACGCCAGTGCGGTTTTCACCTGTTGGGTGGTGGGAGGTGGCGGAGCCTGGGCCAACAGGCGCTCGATGGCCTCGTCCAGCGGGATCAGCTCACCGCGTTCACAGACCGATGTAGTCACGCGCGCACCTCGCAGGGTTCCAGTGTTTGCGCCGCCTGCGGCTTGAGGTGCGGAGCGAAATTGCACGGCCCGGTGCGACTGTCCAGTTGCCCCAGCAGAATCTCGTCCCAACCGGTGCGGCAGGCCCCCGGCGAGCCCGGCATGCAGCACACCAGCACGCCGTTACTGAGACCGGCCAGCGCACGGGATTGCAGGGTCGACATGCCGATTTCCTGCAGCGAGACCTGGCGAAACAATTCGCCAAAGCCTTCGACATGCTTGTCCAACAACGGCAGTACCGCCTGGGGCGTGTTGTCTCGCGCGGTGAAACCAGTGCCGCCGGTGGTCAGGATCACTTGCACGTGGGGGTCGGCGATCCATTGCGAAATGCGCGCACGGATCTGGTAAATGTCATCCACCACCAGGGCGCGATCGATCAGCGCGTGCCCGGCACCTTGCAGCCGATCGCAAAGGGTTTGCCCGGAGGTGTCGGTTTCAAGACTGCGGGTATCGCTGATGGTCAGCACCGCGATGTTCAGTGAAGCGAAGGTGCGTTGGGTCAAATGTGCCATGGTGAAAATCCCGGGATAAATGAGCAATGGGCCCAGCCTGCACCGCAAAGCGCGGCGGGCCTATTCCTCCGAGGAGGTACCTCCAGACGGATTCAGGGTGCCAAACGGCTGCGTCGCCATGCCGCGTCGTGTCGGCGGTAATCGAGGCGGTCGTGAAGACGGTCGGCGCGGCCTTGCCAGAACTCCACACGTTCTGGCCGCAAGCAGTAGCCGCCCCATTCCCGTGGGCGCGGCGGCTGTTGCCCGGCGAAGCGTTGGGTAACGTCGCGCAGACGGCCCTCCAGCTCGGCGCGATGGGCGAGCGGTTGGCTTTGCGGCGAGGCCCAGGCGCCGACCTGACTGGCTAACGGGCGGGAGGCGAAATACTCATCGCAAAGTGCCGGCGCCAGCCGTGCCACCGTGCCTTCGATACGCACCTGGCGCTCCAGGCCCGGCCAGAAAAACGTCATGGCGGCATGCGGGTTGCTCGCCAGTTCCAGGCCCTTGGCACTCTGGTAATGACCGAAAAACGTGAAACCCTGATCGCTGAAGCCCTTGAGCAACAGGATCCGACAATGCGCACGGCCCTCGGCATCGACAGTGGCCAAGGCCATGCTATTGGCTTCCACGGGGGCTACTTCAGTCTTGCGCGCCTGCTCCAGCCACTGGCCGAACAGCGCGATGGGATCGTCTTGCGCCAGGTCGTCCCGCAAGCCGTACAGGGTGTAATTGCGGCGCATCTGCGCGAGGGAAAGGGGCATGGAGCGAACCTCTGGACAGTTCGCCACAGTCTGATCGGGCCCCGCTCGCCACACCTTGATCACGATCAACTGCGCGCCGCGTCATGGGGTCGCAGTGCGCTATTTGAGTCCCAGGCGCCGGGCCAACTTGTGCAGGTTGCTGGCGTCCAGCCCCAACAACCGGGCGGCCCTCGCCCAGTTGTCGGCGGATTGGCCCAAGGCCTGGCGAATCTTCTGGCGCTGGCAATCGTCCACCGCCTCGCCCAAGGTTTGAAAGGCCGCCGCCGGCACCTCCGTCACCGGCGCTTGCGGCACGACGGCGCCGCTGCTGTCGAGGTCCAGCAGTTCGGCGGCCAGGGTCATGATCTCGTGGCGGTTGCCACCCCGACTCAGTTGCTTCAACGCGGCGCGACTGATGACATGCTCCAGCTCACGCACATTGCCCGGCCAGCCATAGCCGAGCAACGCCTGCTCGGCCGCCGGTGACAGGCGCAGGCCGCGCAGTCCAAGGCGGGCGCGGTTGAGTTCAAGGAAGTGCCCGGCCAGCAACAACACATCCTGCCCACGTTCGCGCAACGCCGGAATCGGTACCGGGTATACCGAGAGCCGGTGGTACAGATCGGCACGAAACAGGCCGCTGCGGATGCTGTCGGGCAGATGGCGGTTGGTCGCCGCGATGATCCGTACGTCCACATGCAACGGCTTGTCGGCGCCCAGACGCTGGATCTCGCCGTTCTGCAAGGTGCGCAGCAGCTTGGCCTGCACGCTCAACGGCAGCTCGCCGACTTCATCGAGAAACAGTGTGCCGCCATTCGCCGCGTCAAAGCGCCCGGCGCGATCACTGGTGGCGCCGGAGAAGGCGCCTTTGACATGCCCGAACAATTCGCTCTCGGCCAAGGATTCCGGGAGCGCTGCGCAATTGACCTGGATCAGCGGCTTGTGACTGCGACGTGACAGTCGATGCAGGCGCCGGGCGAACAGCTCCTTGCCGACACCGGTCTCGCCCAGCAACAGCACCGGTAAATCCGCCTCGGCCAGCACATCCAGTTCGTTGAGCAATTGATGCAGCACCGGGCTCTGGCCGAGGATCTCGGCGTCTTCGACGCTGGGCAAGCCTTCGCCCACATCCCGGCGCGACAGGCGCAGGCTACGGTTTTCCTGTTCCAGGCGGGTCACGCGCACCGCCGCTTCGATCTGCAGGGTGCAGCGTTTGAGTTGCTCACGGGCGCTGGCATCAAAGGTACCGGCGTGCAGCGCGTCCAGGGTGATCGCGCCCCAGGGCCGACCCTCGACATACAGGCTCACGCCCATGCAGTCATGCACCGGCAGCGGCTCGCCGACCTGGTTATCCAGCAAGCCATCGTAGGGGTCCGGCAGGCGACTGTCAGGCTCGAACCAGGTCGGTTCACGGGACGCCATGATCGCCGCCAACCGTGGATGGTGCGCGATCACAAAGCGTCGGCCCAAGGCCTCATGGACCAGCCCGACGCTGGCCACCGGGCGCAGGCTGTCGTCGCCATCCAGGCGCAACAGGCCTACGGCGCCGCTGTTGAAATATTCGCGCAGGGTCTGCACCAGCCGTTGCAGGCGCACGGCATTCGGCAGTTCAACAATCAGGTCGGCCGACAGGCTTTCACGCAGCATGGTCATAGATACCCTTGATTGGTCGGTTCTACCCTGCAGCATCAGGGTAATCCTGACCACTACAAAAAATTAATCACTGTTTTTCAATAGCTTGGCGATGGCATAACGCATGCAATGCGGGTGTATCTGTTCACTTGATGAGGAAAACCGATGAACGCCATCGCTGCACGGACCCTGCCCCAGGCGCAACTGATCGAACATTTGCTGGAGCGCTACCACGCCCGCCATCGCGAGCAGCTGCCGGAGCTGATTCGCCTGGCCAGCCGGGTCGAGCAGGTCCACGGCCATCACCTGCACTGCCCCAACGGACTGGCGGATTTGTTGCGGGACATCGAGCAAGAACTGGAGGGTCATATGCTCAAGGAGGAACAAGTGCTGTTCCCGATGTTGCAAATGGGCATGGGCCCCCAAGCCGCGCCGCCGATCCAGGTGATGCGCCTTGAACATGAACAGCACGCGCAGGCGTTGGAGCAACTGCTGGCGCTGACCGCGCAGATCACCCCGCCCGCCGACGCCTGCAACACCTGGCGCACGCTGTATCGGGGACTTGAGCAGTTTCATGGGGACCTGCTGGAGCATATTCATCTGGAAAATGATGTGTTGTTTGTGCGGGCACTCACACACCCCGCATGACCCGCGCCTACCCAACCATTAGCGCAGCATCAGCTTCGCCAGAATCACGATCAGCAGCATATGCCCCAGGATGCTGCGCCGTATCCACATCGCTCGTGCCGGACTCAGGCGCTGCTTGCCCAGCCAGTAAGCCAACAGCAAGTAGTGCCCGATGATGCTCAGCGCCAACAGGATCTTGAGGCTCAGCAACGCCGCGAAGTGGCTGGCCCACGGCGCCCCCAGTACTCCGCGGTAATGCCAGGCCAGGCCAATGCCGGCGCCATACAACAGCACGACCACGGCATGCAGCACCTGCCGCGAACGCCGCGCAATCGCCTGCTCCGAGGTGAATTGCGCCGACCAGGCCAGCTCCTCACGGGCGCGGTGCCAGATGAACACCTCGAAAAACAACGTGCCGATAAAGGCGATCGCTGCCAGCAAATGCACGATCAGTAACCCCGAATACAGCATCCTCGATCTCCTAGCCCGGATGGCCGTCAACCCGCGCACGCCACAGCATTGGCCCGTAGCGCACTACGTACAGTCCCAAGCCGAGCACCCAGCACAGGCCGGCCAACCACAACGCAGCATACGGCCAGATCAGCACCAACAGCACCCGGCTCAGGCAGGCAAGGTTAAATAGCGCAAACGCCAGGGTCATGCCCACGGGAGGCGTCAGCGGACGGCCGGTATGGCCCAGGCTGACGCGGGCAATCATCGCCAGAATCAACCCGCCCATCGCCCCTATCGTCAACGCATGCACGGCCAGGCTCGGGTTCAGCGGCACGCCGAAATGCCACAGCGCCATGCCCAGGCACGCCAGCGCCAACCAGCCATAGGCCAGGTGCAGCGACCAGAGTAGCGGCACGCGCCATAAACCCCGGTCATGCCAACGCACCAACCGCAGCAGATGCCCAAGCCCCAACAGCGCAAACAACAGGCCGATCCAGACGCTGGCGGTCAACGCCGCTGCGCTCGCATACAGCAGCGCCACCCACGCCGAGCCGCCCAGCAACAGGCGATCCAGCCAGGGCCAGGGTTGCACCGCATGGGTCCGGCCGAGGCCGCGCTGGGTGAAAAACGGAATCACTCGGCCACCGATCAGCCCCATCATGGCCGCCACCAACCACAGCCCGGTCAGCACCGCCTGGCGTTGCCAACCTTCATCACCGCGCAGCAAACCCAACAGCGACAAGCCATCGGCCAGGGTCAGCAGGAGTAACACCAACACAATTGGGTAATTACGCTGTTGTCGCACCTGCCACAGGGTCCAGCCCATCACCCCGGCGACGGCCAAGGGAAACGCCAGCTCCAGCGTCGCCAACAACGGCCACGGCAGATTGAATAACCACGCCAGCCGCGCCGCCAGCCATACCGCCGCCAACAGCGCCAAGGGCTTGCCACTCAACCCCGGACGACCGGTCCAGGTCTGTACGGCGGTCAACAGGAACCCCGCGATGATCGCCAGGGCGAAACCGAATAACAGCTCATGCCGATGCCACGCCAACCACCCACCCGCCGGCTGCCAGGTGCCACTGGCACCGGCCAGCGCCAGTAACCATAAAGGCACCGCGAGCAGCGCCAACAGGCAGCCACCGAGGAAGAATGGCCGGAAAGCCAGACGAAATAACGGGGTAATCGACATTGCCTTGCGCCGATCCAGCACTTGCATACAGCCACTCCTCAAGTCGTTGCCGGCCCGATCATCCGGGATTGCCCACGCCTGTCTCTTGTCACAGATCAAGCCGAAGCAAGAGCCAGCGCAATATCCTTGGGGCCGTTGCCGAATCGGCTTGCAAGGCGCGCGCCGGGTTTCGGAATGCGCCGAACACTTCTGTAGGAGCGAGGGCGCGCCTGGCCCTTGCTCGCGAAGACGTTAACGATGACGAGGGCATTCTGGCTACGCGCGGCGCCTTTGAGTTTTTCGCGAGCAAGCTCGCTCCTACCGAGGGCGTGGAGGGTTCAATTGACCATTCATGGGTAAAAATGACCCTGATCAAGAGGGTGACTTTTACCCTTTGATTGCTCTAGGCCTCGTATTACCTGCCCTTCCGACTGGCCCGGCTCTTGCTCTATCGGGTTATCCCTCCCTTACCTGCCTCACGGAGTCCCCCATGAAAAACCTCATCCAGCCCCTGGCCTGGTTTGTGATCCTCGGTTCGATGATGGCGGCGGCCAGTGGCCTGTCGTTGTGGCTTGTATGATCCCGTCCCTGGTCTGTCCCAAGGATGCGCCCAGAGTCCTGCATCGCGTCCATCACCAGATCCTGCGCAGCCATCATTTGTTCGAGCCGTTGAACGAAGAACAGATGGATGAGTTGATGGCCAGCAGTCACTTGTTGAACGTCGACAAGGGTGAGCCGCTGTTTCGCCAGGGCGAGCCGGCTGACGCGTTTTACTTCGTGATCGCCGGCGCGGTGAAGATTTACCGCCTGACCCCGGATGGCCAGGAGAAAGTCTTCGAAGTGATCGCTGAGCGACAAACCTTCGCCGAAGCGATGATGCTGATGGACACCCCCAATTATGTGGCCTGCGCCGAAGCGGTGTGCCCGACGCAGCTGTATCGCCTGTCCAACGCCACCTACATGCGCCTGCTCCACAGCAACAGCCGCCTGACCTTCGCCCTGCTGGGCAAGTTGTGCGTGCGCCTGCACCAGCGGGTCAACGAGATCGAAACGCTGTCGCTGAAAAACGCCACGCACCGCGTGGTGCGTTACTTGTTGACGCAACTGGTGCGCCTGCACAGCGCCGACAGTTCATTCGAATTGCCAATGGCCAAGCAACTGATCGCCGGGCATCTGTCGATCCAGCCCGAGACATTTTCACGGATTATCCGCCGGCTGATCGATGAAAAAATTATCACCCAGGATGGTCGACAGATTGCCATTCTGGATCGTCCGCGCCTGGAGCAGTTCGAATGAACGAGGCGCGGGTCTGCCTGTACTGCGAGCATCCGAATGCGCTGCAGCGGGATGCATGCGAACGCTGCGCCATGGCCCTTCCCGCCTCGGGCGCCAGCCTCCAGGGGCGACGGCTGAAGCGTTTCCAGTGGTTCTGCCTGGGCCTGGCAGTGTTTTGCATCACGATGTTCTTCTGGCTGCCCCGGGACTTTTATTGAGCCTGGGGCTTGAGCCTCGGTTACTGACGTTCGGTCAATTGCCGGTACAGCTGGGGCAGCCGCAACGGCAATTGCTCCGGCTGGCGAATCAGGGTGTAGCCGTGGGCTCCAAACATGTACGGCAGGTAATCCCGGGCTTTTTTATCAATGGTGATGCAGAACGGGATCAAGCCCTGCCTCCGAGCTTCCACCACCGCCTGGCGGGTGTCCTCGACGCCGTAGCGTCCTTCATACAGATCCAGGTCATTGGGCTTGCCGTCGGTGACAATCAGCAGCAGCTTGCGCCGTTGTTTACAGGCGCCCAATGTGTGCGTGGCCTGACGAATCGCAGCCCCCATGCGCGTGTAATACCCCGGTTTCAGCCCTTGAATGGAGCCACGTGTCTGGTCGTCGTAAGGTTGCTGGAATGACTTGAGTTGTTGCAGACGCACCTGATGGCGGCGCAGCGAAGAAAAACCGTACAGGGCAAACGCATCGCCCAGCCCAGCCAGGCTCTCACCAAACAGCAGCAGGCTGTCGCGGATCACGTCGATGACTTTCTGCGTATCGTTCAAGTGGGCATCGGTGGACATCGACACGTCGGCCAGCAGCAGGCAGGCCAAATCGCGTCGGGTATGACGCTGCTCCATAAACACGCCGCGTTCGGCGCAAGGTCCGTGCTGGCGTTCGACATGAAAATCCACCCAGGCTTGCAAGTCCAGTTCCGCGCCCTGGGGTTGCTGACGCAGCCATTGACGGTCGGTGCGCAGTTGCTGGAACTGGCGGCGCAAACGCGCGGCCTGTGCCTGCAGGCGTACGGGCAGCGGTTGCGGTGTGCTGTCGCGCGGCTGCATCAGTTGCAGGTTGACGACGCTGTCTTGCAGGCGCTGTTGGCGATAATCCCACTCCGGCAGCTTGATGCCCTCGCCCAGCGGGATATCGTCGATGTCTGCCGGTGGCAGATCCAGGTGCAATTTCAGGCCGCCACTCTTGCGCACGCGCTGGCGTGACAGGCTGAGCTGATCGAGATCTTCGGCGACGCGGGCGGCATCCTCGTCCTGGCTGTCGTCGGTCCAGCGATCCAGGTCCACGTGCTCGGTCCAACTGAACAGGTTTTCCAGGCGCACCACCAGTAAGCCGCCATCGCGGACCTGATCGTCGACGCGACTGGCACGCTTGGGAGCGCCCTGTTGTTCGCCGGAACGCGTGGCGAGGTCGTCCTCCGGTTCTTCCACGTCGCCTGCCTGCGGGCTGTCCAGTTGCAAAGGCGGATACAGCCAGAGCGGCAATGGCCAGGCAGCGCGTTCACTACGCGGCAAGTGGCGGACGCTGCCGGGCTCGCGCAAGGCCTTGCGCAAGGCTTTTTCCAGCGCGGCTTCGCCAGGAGGGAGGCTGGCCGGGTCCGGACGCAGTTGCAGATGGGCGTCCACCAGTCGCTGGTAGCTGGGCAGCAACGCCGGATAACGCTGCAACAACAGCCAGGTCCAACGCTGGTTATCCCGCGCCCAATGGCTCATCGGCCCGGACTGCGAAGCCAGCAATGCCAACCAGCGGTACAACTGAAGATTTAGCGAGACCGTGGGAAACACCGCCAGACTCGCGGGCAAACGCAGACGGCTGCCATCACACGAAGCCAGGGGCGCTTGCTTGCAGGTGCCGGCGATGCGCATCAGCAGATTGCGGCGCAGCAACAGGTCACGCTCGCTGGCGGCCTCCAGGGCAATCCCGCTGGCGCCGCCCAACGCATGGAACAACAGCGCCAGGCTGCGCTGGCGGTCCACCAGATCGACCCGCGCCTGCGGGAAATCGGCGCTGGCGCGGCGGGTTATAAAACGGTGCCAGACGCTGCCGACCCACTCTTCCAATTCCAGGGTAAACGCCATATCAAGTGCTCCAGACGTAAAACGGCCCGCAGTACCTGCCGGGCCGCCCTCTTGGGGATTAACGTTTACCGCTCAACACACACTCGGCGCCGGCTCACCCAGCCCCCGACCGCGCTGACGGAAACTCCACAGGTAGCACAGCAGTCCCAGCAGGAACACCACGCCACTGGCCAATCGCGCCCAGAACAACAGCGCCAGGTGATCCACCGTCGCCATGAACGGCAGCGCCACGCCGTCGACCTGCCAGCGTTGCAGCCAGACCTGCACCGCACCGGCGGCGGTGAGGAACAAGGTGATCATCACCATTGACACCACCATCATCCAGAAGCCCCAGATTTCCAGCGTCTGGGAGCGCTCGTCCGGCGCTTCGCCGAGGCCGCGCAAACGCGGCATGGCGTAGCTGATCAGGGTCATGACGATCATCGCGTAGGCACCGAAGAACGCCAGGTGTCCGTGGGCCGCCGTCAGTTGGGTACCGTGGGTGTAATAGTTGACCGGGGCCAGGGTATGCAGGAAACCCCAGACCCCCGCGCCGAAAAACGCCGTGACCGTGGTGCCCTTGGCCCACAACGTCGCCGCCCGGTTCGGATGCTGGCGCCGACGCTGCTTGACCATGGTGAAGGCGAACATCACCATCGCCAGGAACGGCAGAGGCTCCAGGGCCGAGAAGATCGAGCCGACCCACAACCAGACCTCCGGCGCGCCGATCCAGAAGAAGTGGTGACCGGTGCCGATGATCCCGGTGATCAGGGCCATGGCGATGATCACGTACAGCCATTTCTCCACCACTTCACGGTCAACGCCGGTGACCTTGATCAGCACGAAGGCGAGCATCGAGCCCATGATCAGTTCCCATACGCCTTCCACCCAAAGATGCACCACCCACCACCAGTAGAACTTGTCACGCGCCAGGTTGCCGGGGTTGTAGAACGAGAACAGAAAGAACACCGCGAGGCCGATCAGGCCGGTCATCATCACCATGCTGACGGTGGTCTTGCGCCCCTTGAGCAGGGTCATGCCGATGTTGTAGAGAAAGCCCAGGCACACCACGACAATCCCCATTTTGGTAATCGTCGGCTGCTCGAGAAACTCCCGGCCCATGGTCGGCAGCAATTCGTTGTGGGTCATCTCGGCCAGGGCCGCATAGGGCACCAGCAAGTAACCGAGGATCGTCAACACGCCGGCGGCGGCAAACACCCAGAACAGCACGATGGCCAGCGTGGGACTATGCAGTTCGCGATCAGCCTCTTCCGGCACCAGGTAGTAGGCGGCGCCCATGAAGCCGAATAACAGCCAGACGATCAGCAGGTTGGTGTGGACCATCCGCGCGACGTTGAACGGAATCAACGGGAACAGGAAGTCACCGACCACGTATTGCAGGCCCATGATCAAACCGAACAGCACTTGGCCGAGAAACAGGATCAGGGCGAAGACAAAGTAGGGTTTGGCCACGGCCTGGGATTGGAATTTCAGATATGGATTGGCAGTGCGCATACCTTAGCCCTCCTTGTTTGGCGGCCAGCCGTTGGTGTTGATCTTGGAGCTCCATTTGAGGAACTCGGCCATATCGTCCACCTCCTGGTCGCTGAGGTTGAATTGCGGCATGGCACGTCTGCCGGGAACGCCCAGGGGTTGCATTTTCATCCAGGCGTGCAGGAAGGGTTTGAACCCTTCGTCGCCGCCACGGCGAGTGAACACATTGCCCAGCTCCGGCGCAAAGTACGCGCCCTCGCCCAGCAGGGTGTGGCAGCCGATACAGTTGTTGCGCTCCCAGATGCCTTTGCCGCGAACCACGGATTCGGTGAGCAGGTCTTGGTTGCTGCGGGTTGGAAAGGTCTGTTCGGTGTGGTAGGTCAGGGCCAGGAATATCAGGAAGAAGAACACGCTTCCTCCGAAGTAGATATTCCTGGCCATGCCCTTGGTGAAGGTCTCTGACATGGTCGCTTCCTCATTGCTTGGCGGGGGTCATGATAGGAAGTCGGAGGGCGGAAACTGCTTGATGGCGATCAAGAAATGCCGATGGTTTTGGTCGGGTATTTTTTGGGCTGGGGTTGGGGTTGGGTACATATCCGTTGCTGCGGTAACGGCTTCTTATGGTTTCGCTCTTACAGCGACTCACTTTTGAACAGCGCAAAAGTAAGCAAAACGCTCTTGCCCCACCACTCGGCACCTCGCTCAGGCTCGGTGTGCCCTCTCTCCGGCATTGCTCCGTGGGCCGCCGCGACGGGCCATCCATGGCCCAACGCGGCTATCCCGGCATCCATGCCGGGATACCCACTGCGCAATGCCTACGTTCGGCCAGCGTGGTTAACGGGGCGCCTAAGATCC
>NZ_JCAXED010000016.1:0-138010 GCF_059758795.1 Pseudomonas sp. GQ91 | reverse complement strand
TTACTACCACAACGATCTGAACGGACTACCGGAACAACTGACCGAAGCGGATGGGCATAACGTTTGGCACACGACGTACCGGGTGTGGGGCAACACGCTGGAAGAAGTGCGCGAGCCGTATTACATCGAGGAGCAGAACCTAAGGTTTCAGGGCCAGTACCTGGACCGGGAGACGGGGCTACATTTTAATACGTTTCGGTTTTATGATCCGGATGTGGGACGGTTTACGACGCCGGATCCGATTGGGCTGGTAGGGGGATTTAACCTTTATCAATATTCGCCGAACCCTTTTGGGTGGGTCGACCCTAAAGGCTTGGCGTGCAGTGCTTATAGGGGAAAACTGAATCAAAAAGCATCCCAGATGCGCGCAATGACTAAGGGCTCAAAAGAGTGGAAACAAGCAGTCATAGATAGCCGGACAGCCATGGCAAATGGGGAAAAATTCCAGATAAAAGTAAACTCAAGCTCAGACGCCAAGGCTTTCTTGAAAGAATCACAAGGCAATATGAACCGCTACAAAGCCCATACGCAAAGTGCTCGCGCTGATGGCGTAGCAAAGTATCCGAAGGGATATGAACAACACATGGCTCCAGAGGGCGGCTTTGGGGATACACCTCATATCAAGTGGTACAACAATGGAGGGGACGGTCATATATTCTATGACATTCCTAACTAACATGAAAAACAACTATCGATTAGAAAAACTGAAAAAAATTGAATTAAGTCCGAATGAAAACAGAGAAACCATCTATTCGTTTATGTTACAACCAACAATTTCAGGCAATTTCGATCAAGCACTCGATTCACTCGAAGACCTGAAGCCCCACATGACTTCGGATTATTATTACATAGCACACAAACTCAATACTCGTCGAGGTAAAAAAATAATCTTCAACGGTGAACTATGCAAGGCAAAAAAAAATGATATTTTGAGTTTTCTTGATAACGCTATCACTTCAGGCGATTTGCGCGAGCTATTAATCTCTCCAGTGAGAGCACAACCCGACAGAGAGGTAATATACATTTCAGAAGATGCTATCTATGTGTACACAACAAAACAATAAAGACTACCTAGCCCACAAAACTTGGACACTGCAGAGCGGAGACACCCAAATGATTTACTTCGCAGCCGACATAAAATCCAAGCACTCAATTGCGAACGTTTATTGCAAGACAACATCTCAAACTATACCAACAAACTTTATAAAAACCATAAAACCAAAATTAGAACCTATAATACCCCAATGGCGAAACAAGAACAGCGTACGTGGTGGTTTGGCAAGCGACGTACCGGGTGTGGGCAAACGCCTCAGCAAGTGGAAGCGATGCTATTGAAGAAAGGTTATACAAAAAGCATTACAAACCTGAACACCAACAAAACTCAGCACAGCCAATTCACGAGATCCACTAAGGTGGGACACAAGGATGTTTTGGACTTCCATCCAGGTGGCGGCGACCACAAGTCCAACTATTGGAAAGCATATAGAGGTGGCGAGGTTCAAGGACGTATCGCGCCCAAAGGCTTTGAAAACTACGATAGAATCGTGAATAGCCCCGTATTTATAGATGGGGTTTTAATGAACTCACCAAAATAGAGAGCATCATGGACATTACAAAAAAAATAATTCCAAAAACGTCAATCGGAGGAATAAGCATCGGAGAAAACATCACAAAAATTGAAGCGCGCATCTCTACCAGTTATAAAACCCATAAAACGCCCAATTCATTCACAATAGAGGATGGCTTTATCAGGGCGTACCATGACGCAGATGGAATTATCACAGCAGTTTCCTGCAACCAAGCGTTCACCGGAAACTACCAAAATAAATTATGGGCCGGCATGAGCGTAGCAGAAGTACTTAAACACTCTAAAGAGCAAACAGCATGGTCTGGCTTCGTGCAAATAGATAAAGTCAGTGGCATTGGTCTTTCGCTGCCTGAGGAACATGATGACTTTGAGTCTCTAACCGACAGCTTGGCACTCGATTTTATATTCGAGGAACTTTGGGTATATGCTTTCTGAGTCAGAATGAAAATAACTATCAACGGAAACAACTCAAAATTCATACCAACTTCAAATCAAAACCGAGGAGCTATCTATTCATTGATATTAAAATAGCACGCTGCAAAAAAATCCACGACTACCACAACGACCTCAATGGCCTGCCGGAACAACTCACCGACATAGACGAGCATAATGTCTGGCAAGCGACGTACCGGGTGTGGGGCTCACCCCCGAGAGGACGCCAAGACTCGCGCCTCAGGCATCTCGGCAAGACACAGCAGAGCAATACACCCTTTCCATCCCCCGCCAACGCCATGCAATGTCTATAGTCAATTGATCTGGGTCATGACTTGTTACATCCGCTACACCATTCTGCTTCTCCTCCCAACGCGACCAAAGGTCGCACCCTTGAGCCAGACCTACAGGCGTATCATTGCGCCATCGCAACACCCTTTCTGACCGTGGTCGGCACGTACTGGCCTCGGCACTTTTCCACTGCCGTGGGATGCAATTGATGAGCAACCAGATTCCGGTACATGACGTTACCCCGCCTGCCAAGGACGCGAACAAAAGCGTCGACCTGTATGCCTCGCGGGAGAAAATCTACACCCGCGCCTTCACTGGCCTGTTCCGCAACCTGCGGATGCTCGGCGGTGCCGGCCTGTTCTTGCTGTACTTCGGTACGGTATGGCTGAACTGGGGCGGCCACCAGGCCGTCTGGTGGAACCTGCCAGAACGTAAATTCTTCATCTTCGGTGCGACATTCTGGCCACAGGACTTCATCCTGCTGTCGGGCATTCTGATCGTTTCGGCGTTTGGCCTGTTCTTTATCACCGTGTATGCCGGCCGCATCTGGTGCGGTTATACCTGCCCGCAGAGCGTGTGGACCTGGATCTACATGTGGTGCGAAAAGGTCACCGAAGGCGACCGCAACCAACGCATCAAGCTGGACAAGGCGCCGATGAGCGCCAACAAGTTCCTGCGCAAGCTCAGCAAACACACGCTGTGGCTGCTGATCGGCTTTGTCACCGGCATGACCTTCGTCGGCTACTTCTCACCGATCCGTGAGCTGGTGTTCGACTTCTTCACCGGGCAGGCCGATGGCTGGTCGTATTTCTGGGTCGGTTTTTTCACGCTTGCCACCTACGGCAACGCCGGCTGGCTGCGCGAGCAAGTGTGCATCTACATGTGCCCTTATGCGCGCTTCCAGAGCGTGATGTTCGACAAGGACACCCTGATCGTCTCCTACGACCCGCGCCGTGGCGAAGCCCGTGGCCCGCGTAAAAAGGGCGTCGACTACAAGGCCCAGGGCCTGGGGGATTGCATCGACTGCACCATGTGCGTCCAGGTCTGCCCCACCGGGATCGACATCCGCGACGGTTTGCAGATCGAGTGCATTGGCTGCGCGGCCTGCATCGACGCCTGCGACACCATCATGGACAAGATGGACTATCCTCGCGGGCTGATCAGCTACACCACCGAACACAACCTGTCCGGGCAAAAGACCCACAAGCTGCGCCCGCGCCTGATCGGCTATGCGCTGGTGCTGCTGGCGATGATGAGCTTGCTGGCCACTGCGTTCTTCATGCGCTCGCTGGTAGGTTTCGATGTCAGCAAGGACCGGGTACTGTTCCGCGAAAACGCCGAAGGGCGGATCGAGAATGTCTACAGCCTGAAAATCATGAACAAGGACCAGCACGACCACACCTACATTCTGGCCGCCACGGGCCTGCCGGACCTCAAGCTGCAAGGCCGGCGCGAGATCAAGGTCGCCGCCGGGGAGATTTTCAGCATGCCGGTAGAACTCTCGAGCGCTCCGGAACAAATGCCGTCGACCACCAACGAAGTGAAGTTCATCCTCAAGGATGCTGACGATGAGAGCATCCACGTTGAAGCCAAGAGCCGGTTCATCGGCCCACAAAATCGTTGAAAGAGAACACAACAATGCCCGTAGCCACTGCCGTCAGCCCCTGGTACAAGCACCTCTGGCCCTGGATCATCATCGGCATCCTGGCGTGCTCGGTGACCTTGACCTTATCCATGGTGACCATCGCGGTGAACAACCCGGACAACCTGGTCAACGACAACTACTACGAAGCCGGCAAAGGTATCAACCGCTCCCTCGACCGCGAGCTGCTGGCCCAGACCCTGCAGATGCGCGCCACGATGCACCTTGATGAAGTAACCGGTGAGGTTGAGCTGCGCTTGAGCGGCAACAGCCTGCCGGCCACCCTGGAGCTGAACCTGATTTCTCCGACCCAGCCCGAGAAGGACCGCAAGGTCATCCTGGCCCGCAGCGAAAGCGAACCGGGCCGCTATATCGGTCAACTGGGCGACAAGGTTGAAGGTCGTCGTTTTGTTGAACTGCTGGGCGTACAGGACGACAAGGTCTGGCGCATGTTCGAGGAAGAAGAGGTCAACCACGGCAAGGACCTGATGCTCGGCGATGAGCCTTTGCAGGGCGCGGAAGACCTGAAAAACTGAGCGCCTCGACAGCTGCTACGGGGTAATTTATGGCTCGAGATTTGCGCTTGCTCGGCAAGATTCAAGACGGTATCTACGGGATGTATGACTTTCGCTTGCTCGGTGAGATTCAAAACAGCCCTCATCGCTCACTCAGATCGCGCTCATGACCAGCCCAACCGCCTGCTACCACTGCGCCCTCCCCGTTCCACCCGGCAGCCGGTTCAGCGCCGTGGTCCTCGGCCAGCCACGTGAGCTTTGCTGCCCCGGTTGCCAGGCGGTGGCCGAGGCGATTGTCGCAGGGGGCCTGGAGAGTTATTACCAACATCGCAGCGAAGCTTCGGCCAACCCCGACGCCTTGCCGGTGCAACTGGTAGACGAATTGGCGCTGTACGACCGTGCCGATGTGCAAAAACCCTTTGTGCGGCACGCGGGCGATCAAGCCGAAGCCACGCTGTTGATGGAAGGGATCAGTTGCGCCGCCTGTGGCTGGCTGATCGAAAAACACCTGCGCCGGCTGCCCGCGGTGGGCGAGGCACGCCTGAACCTGTCCAACCATCGCCTGCACGTCAGTTGGAACGACACACAACTCCCCTTGAGCCAACTCCTCGGCGAACTGCGCGATATCGGCTATGCCGCGCATCCCTATCAAGCCGATCGCGCCGCCGAGCAATTGGCCGAGGAAAACCGCCGGGCCTTGCGTCAACTGGGCGTCGCCGGGTTGCTGTGGTTCCAGGCGATGATGGCGACCATGGCCACCTGGCCGGAATTCAATATCGACCTCAGCCCCGAGCTGCATGTGATCCTGCGCTGGGTCGCGCTGTTTCTCACCACGCCGATTGTGTTCTACAGCTGTGCGCCGTTTTTCAAAGGCGCCATGCGTGACCTGCGTACCCGCCACTTGACCATGGACGTCTCGGTCTCCCTGGCCATCGGCGGCGCGTATCTGGCCGGCATCTGGACCGCCATCACCGGCGTCGGCGAGCTGTATTTCGATGCGGTCGGCATGTTCGCCCTGTTCCTGCTGGCCGGACGTTATCTGGAACGCCGGGCGCGGGAGCGCACCGCCGCGGCCACCGCGCAATTGGTCAACGTGCTGCCCGCCTCGTGCCTGCGCCTGCATGCCGATGGCCAGAGCGAGCGTATTCTGCTCCGCGAACTGGCCCTGGGCGACCGCGTACTGGTGCATCCAGGCGCAATCCTGCCCGCCGACGGAGTGATTCTCGACGGCCAATCGAGCATCGACGAATCGCTGCTCACCGGCGAGTACCTGCCGCAACCGCGAGAAGCGGGCGACGCGGTCACTGCTGGCACCCTCAACGTTGAAGGCGCGCTGACCGTGGAGGTTCGCGCCCTGGGCCACGACACCCGCCTGTCGGCCATCGTGCGTCTGCTGGAACGCGCCCAGGCGGAAAAGCCGCGCCTGGCCGAGATTGCCGATCGTGCGGCGCAATGGTTCCTGTTGTGTTCGCTGATTGCCGCCGCCGTGATCGGCCTGCTGTGGTGGGAGCTGGACCCGTCGCGGGCCTTCTGGATTGTCTTGGCGATGCTGGTCGCAACCTGCCCCTGCGCCCTATCCCTGGCCACCCCGACCGCACTGACCGCCGCCACCGGCACCCTGCACAAACTCGGCCTGCTGTTGACCCGCGGCCATGTGCTGGAAGGCCTGAACCAGATCGACACGGTGATTTTCGACAAGACCGGCACCCTCACTGAAGGTCGCCTGGCCTTGCGTGCCATCCGGCCGCTGGGAGCACTGGACAGTGATCAATGCCTGGCGCTCGCCGCCGCCCTTGAGAACCGCTCCGAACATCCGATTGCGCGGGCTTTCGGGCGTGCCCCGCTGGCGGCCGACGAAGTGCTCAGCACGCCGGGCCTGGGGCTTGAAGGCCGGGTCGGCGCACAACGCTTGCGCATTGGTCAGCCGGGGTTTGTCTGTGAATTGAGCGGTTGCGCCACGCCGCCCGCCCCCACGGAAGCCGGCCAATGGTTGCTGCTGGGCGACAGCCGCGGCGCCCTGGCCTGGTTTGTCCTCGATGATCGCCTGCGCAGCGATGCGCCGGCGCTGCTCGCCGCCTGCAAGGCGCGCGGCTGGCGGACGCTGCTGCTGTCGGGAGACAGTTCACCGATGGTCGCCAGCGTGGCGGCCGAACTGGGCATCGACGAAGCCCACGGCGGCCTGCGCCCCGACGACAAGCTGCACAGACTGCAACAACTGCACAAGGAAGGCCGCAAGGTGTTGATGCTCGGCGACGGCGTCAACGATGTGCCAGTGCTGGCCGCCGCCGATATCAGCGTGGCGATGGGCTCGGCCACCGATCTGGCAAAGACCAGCGCCGATGCGGTGTTGCTGTCCAACCGTCTCGATGCGCTGGTACAAGCCTTCAGCCTGGCGCGGCGCACCCGTCGCGTGATCATTGAAAACCTGTTGTGGGCAGGGCTGTACAATGGCCTCATGTTGCCGTTTGCCGCCCTGGGTTGGATCACCCCCATCTGGGCGGCGATCGGCATGTCACTCAGTTCGTTGACCGTGGTGCTCAATGCCCTGCGCCTGACTCGCCTGCCGGCAGCCAGCGCCACCCCCGTCACCCGTCCGCTGCCGGTTTGAGCCCAACGGACATGGAGTAGCGATGCCAGCTCTTTACGTAATGATTCCGGCGGCGCTGTTGATCGTCGCGATCGCCATCTACATCTTCTTCTGGGCCGTGGACAGCGGCCAGTACGACGACCTCGACGGCCCGGCCCACAGCGTGCTGTTCGACGACCAGGACCCCAAGCATCTGGCTGCCGTCGACGAAGCCAGCCAGGCTGCGCAAGCCCCCGCCAAGCCTGACGAACCGACGCCTCCGCATGCTTGAGTTGGCGCCGCTGCTGGTTTCAGCGCTGATCCTCGGGCTGCTGGGCGGCGGTCATTGCCTGGGCATGTGCGGCGGCCTGATGGGCGCGCTGACCCTGGCGATTCCCAAGGAGCAACGCAGCCGGCGCTTTCGCCTGCTGCTGGCCTACAACCTGGGACGCATCCTCAGCTACGCCTGCGCAGGCGTGCTGATCGGGCTGGCAGGCTGGGCGGTCGCCAACAGCCCGGCGGCAATGTTCATGCGCGTGCTTGCCGGACTGCTGTTGATCACCATGGGCTTGTACCTCGCGGGTTGGTGGAGCGGCCTGACGCGCATCGAGAACCTCGGGCGCGGCCTGTGGCGCCATATCCAACCCGTGGCCAATCGTTTGCTGCCAGTCTCCAGCCTGCCCCGCGCCTTGCTGCTGGGGGCGCTCTGGGGCTGGCTGCCGTGCGGCTTGGTCTACAGCACGTTGTTATGGGCCGCCAGCCAGGGCAACGCGCTGGACAGTGGGCTGCTGATGCTGGCTTTCGGCCTCGGTACCTGGCCGGTGTTGCTGGCCACCGGCTTGGCCGCCGAGCGCATGACGGCCCTGCTGCGCAAGCGCAGCGTACGCATGACCGGCGGCCTGCTGGTGATTTTATTCGGTATCTGGACACTGCCCGGGCCACACCAGCACTGGCTGATGGGGCATTGAAAGACCCTGTGGCATAGCGCCGCCCCCCGTTGATGCAAATCAACATGATTGCGCAACCAAGCCCCTAGACTCGGCCCACTAGCCTACCCGGGGAACGCCCGCATGCTCGACGCCATTCGTTGGGACACCGATCTGATTCATCGCTACGACCTGGCGGGACCGCGCTATACCTCGTACCCCACCGCTGCCCAGTTCACCAGCCAGGTCGGCACCTTCGACCTGCTCCACGCCCTGCGTGACAGCCGCAGGGCCGTCCGTCCGTTGTCGCTGTATGTGCATGTGCCGTTTTGCGCCAACATTTGCTACTACTGCGCCTGTAACAAAGTCATCACCAAGGACCGGGGCCGCGCCCAGGCTTATCTACAACGCCTGGAGCAGGAAATCCAATTGCTGGGCTGTCACCTGGACCCCGGACAGCAGGTCGAGCAGTTGCATTTGGGGGGTGGCACGCCGACCTTTCTCAGCCACGACGAACTGCGTCAGTTAATGGCCCAGTTACGTCAGCACTTCACCCTGCTGGACGACGACTCCGGCGACTATGGCATCGAGATCGACCCGCGGGAAGCTGACTGGGCCACCATGGGTCTGTTGCGTGAACTGGGCTTCAATCGTGTGAGCATCGGCGTGCAGGACCTGGATCCCGAGGTGCAGCGGGCGGTCAATCGCCTGCAAAGCCTGGAGGAAACCCGCGCGGTGGTCGAAGCCGCACGGACCCTGCAGTTTCGCTCGATCAACATCGACCTGATCCATGGCCTGCCCAAACAGACGCCGGAACACTTCGCCCGAACCCTGGACGAGGTCATCAGCCTGCAACCTGATCGCCTGGCGGTGTTCAACTATGCCCACCTGCCGGAGCGCTTCATGCCCCAACGGCGGATCAACAGTGACGAGTTGCCGGCACCCGCCGATAAACTGTCGATGCTACAAAACACCCTCGAACAGCTCAGCGTTGCCGGTTACAACTACATCGGCATGGATCATTTC
This sequence comes from Pseudomonas sp. GQ91, assembly GCF_059758795.1. Lineage (NCBI taxonomy): Bacteria > Pseudomonadati > Pseudomonadota > Gammaproteobacteria > Pseudomonadales > Pseudomonadaceae > Pseudomonas > Pseudomonas sp. GQ91. The sequence continues at coordinate 129,024 of NZ_JCAXED010000016.1, read as the reverse complement.
GCCCTGCCTGACGACGAGCTGGCCATCGCCCAGGAAGAGTCCACTTTACAGCGCAACTTCCAGGGCTATACCACCCACGGCCATTGCGACCTGATCGGACTCGGCGTATCGGCCATCAGCCAGATTGGCGATTTATACTGCCAGAACAGCAGCGATCTGAACCACTACCAAAGCGCCTTGGCCGGGGCGCAGTTGGCGACCAGTCGCGGCCTGCTGTGCACGACTGACGACCGCTTGCGACGCGCCGTGATTCAGCAGTTGATCTGTCAGTTCGGCGTGGAATTCAAGACCATCGAACAGACTTTCAATATTGATTTTCGCGGTTATTTCGCCAGCGTCTGGCCTCGGCTGCAGATGATGGCCGATGACGGCCTGATCGAACTCAATGCTGAGAGGCTGCGTGTACTGCCCGCCGGACGCCTTTTGGTGCGCTCGGTATGCAGGGTGTTCGATGCCTATCTGGACCCGCAGGACAGGCAACGATTTGCACCGGTGATTTGACCCGGCTTACTTCGCCATCAACGAGGCCGCCTTGAGCGCGTCTTCAGCACTCAGGTTTTTCATCGCCTCGGTCAGAGACGCATAGGCTGTCGCCAGACCCGCCTGCAATCCGCCCAATGCCGATTGCAGGCTGGCCACTTTAGCCTGCGCCTGTTCCGGACTCAGACGCTTGTCGGCCATGACAGCAGCCATCTCAGCCATCTTTTCGGCGATCTGTTGCTTCAACTGACGAATCATCTTCAACAGTTTCTGCACATTATCGGACAGCCCGCTGTCTTCAATATCGCTGTTGGCCGCTTTCTCGGCACCCGCCGCCTTCAACGAGGCGCCGGAAAAGGTCACGGTCACGCCTTCCACGGCTTTGGTTTCGGGGAGCGCGGTGGTCTCGGCCAGTTCGTCCTTGGAGGTGTCTTTTTTCGGTTCAAGCAAGGCAGGGACCGTCGTGCGGGACGGGAGATGAGTACCGATGGAAAGCATGTGTCGAGGCTCCGGGCTCTAGGTCTATAGCAATACATCGGCCGCCTTCACCGAACCTTTATACCCATTGGCGGTTTGTTGCAGAAGCTGGCCTGTTAGTCACCCAGTGCGGTACCCTTACGTCTTATGTGTGATTTCCCACAAGGATTTAAAAAATGTCCGAGCCAGTCAAACTGCGCGTGCACAATCAGGCTCACTGCAAGGATTGCAGTCTGGCGCCCCTCTGTTTACCACTTTCGCTGAATCTGGAAGACATGGACGCCCTGGACGAAATCGTAAAGCGCGGTCGCCCTCTGAAAAAGGGTGAGTTTCTGTTTCGCCAGGGCGACACCTTCGACTCCGTCTACGCTGTGCGCTCGGGCGCCTTGAAGACGTTCAGCCTGAGTGATGGCGGTGAAGAACAGATCACTGGCTTCCACCTGCCCAGCGAACTGGTCGGCCTGTCCGGCATGGATAGCGAGATTCATCCGGTGTCGGCCCAGGCGCTGGAAACCACGTCTGTGTGTGAGATCCCTTTCGAACGCCTCGATGAACTGGCCGTGCAATTGCCACAATTGCGCCGGCAGTTGATGCGGGTGATGAGCCGCGAGATCCGTGACGACCAGCAAATGATGCTGTTGTTGTCGAAAAAAACCGCCGACGAACGGATCGCAACATTCCTGGTCAATCTCTCGGCGCGTTTCCGTGCTCGCGGCTTCTCGGCCAACCAGTTCCGCCTGAGCATGTCACGTAACGAAATCGGCAACTACCTGGGCCTGGCGGTGGAAACCGTGTCGCGGGTTTTCACGCGGTTCCAGCAGAACCAATTGATCGCCGCCGAGGGCAAGGAAGTGCATATCCTTGATCCGATCCAACTGTGTGCATTGGCCGGCGGCTCCATCGACGGTTAACACCTGAACGGTTGATTCAGACACCTGCGTCCGCGCCAACCGGCCGGACCGCAGGTATACTGCGAAGTCTTTGCCTCCCAGGACTTTGCGCCGATGATCTTCGATTCGTTCGACATCAAATCCCTGATTCGCCCCGTCATCGATTTCCCCAAGCCCGGGGTGATCTTCCGTGACATCACGCCGCTGTTTCAATCGCCCAGGGCACTGCGACTGGTGGCTGACACCTTTATCCAGCGTTACGTAGAAGCCGAGTTCACCCATATCGGCGCGATGGACGCCCGCGGCTTTTTGATCGGTTCGATCATTGCCTACCAGTTGAACAAGCCGCTGATTCTGTTCCGTAAGCAAGGCAAGCTACCGGCTGACGTGCTGGCCGAGGGCTACCAGACCGAATACGGCGAAGCCTTCCTGGAAGTACACGCCGATAGCCTGTGCGAAGGCGACTCGGTGCTGATGTTCGATGACCTGATCGCCACCGGCGGCACCCTGATCGCCGCCGCCAACCTGGCGCGACGCATGGGAGCGCAGATCTTCGAGGCGGCAGCGATTATCGACCTGCCGGAGCTGGGCGGCTCACAGCGCCTGGAAGACATGGGCATTCCTACATTCTGCCTGACTCAATTTGCGCTGACCGACATGTAAACAGTTGCTGATCAGTCAAGCCAACACCGATTGATGTAGGAGCGAGCTTGCTCGCGAAGAACGCGAAGGCGCCGTGTTTATCCTGAATACAGGCGTTATCGTTGAGGTTTTTCGCGAGCAAGCTCGCTCCTACAATGATGGGAGTTGGCTACAGCCCCATCTGCTTGCTGATGATTTCATTCATCACTTCACGCGTTCCACCGCCAATCGAAAGAATCCGGTTGTCGCGGTACAGCCGCTCCACCAGGCTGCCACGCATGTAGCCCAAGCCGCCGAGAATCTGCACCGCGTCGTACGTGACGCGGTCAGCGGTGTCGGTGGCGAGGTTCTTGGCCATGGAAATTTCCTTGATCACACTTTTTCCGGCGGCCATCTTCGCTGCCTGGCGATAGGTGAACTCCCGGGAAACCTCCACAGCAGTGGCCATCTCCGCCAGGCGATGCTTGAGCACCTGGAACTTGCCGATGGGTTTGCCAAAGGCTTCACGCTGGGCGGCCCACTTCAGGCTCTCTTCCAATGCCAATTGCGCGGTCATGTTGGCCATCACGGCCAAGGCCAGGCGTTCATTCTGGAAGTTGCCCATGATGCAGGCAAATCCCATGTTCTCGACACCGATCAGATTACCTGCAGGCACACGGCAATCGTCGAAAAACAACTCAGCCGTGTCCGAGGCCCACCAGCCCATTTTTTTCAAGGGCTGGCCAACGCTGAAACCGGGAGTGCCCTTCTCTATCAACAACAGGCTGATGCCAGCAAACCCTGCCCCGCCGGTACGCACCGCGACCGTGTAGTAGTCCGCACGCACACCGCTGGTGATAAAGGTTTTGCTGCCACTGACCCGGTAATAGTCGGCGTCGCGCACCGCCCGGGTTTGCAGGTTCGCCACATCCGAACCGCCACCCGGCTCGGTAACGGCCAGGGCCATGATCTTCTCGCCGGCCAGGACTTGCGGCACCAGCCACTCACGCACCTCGGGGCGCGCCCATTTGACGACAGGCGGCAAGCCGATATCCAGCGAACCCAGACCGGCGACTGTGCCGCCGGAGCCACACCGCATCAGCTCTTCACTGGCTGCCACTTTGGCGAACAGGTCACCTTCATGACTGCCACCCAAGACCTCGGGATAGCCAATACCGAGAATCCCCGCCGCGCCGGCCTTGAGGTACAACTCGCGGGGGAAACTTTCGGCCTCCTCCCAGCGCTCGATGTCCGGCAACATCTCGCGCTCGACGAAGCGGCGCACGCTGTCGCGGATCAACTGATGGTGGGGATCGAAGTATTCCTGAAAGGCTGACATCGGCAAACTCCATGCACAGATGGAGCGAACTTACCAAGCGCTTGCTTGGTTTTCAAGCGCACGATTTTTCTGACAGCCTTCCAACGGCGTGTCCATGCACCTGTCTGAATGATCGACAAATCTCAGGGGTGAAGGGGCTCAGAGGGCGATCGGCTTGCGACCGGCGAAAGAGTGCGCCAGGGTGCCGCCATCGACCAGTTCCAACTCTCCTCCCAGCGGCACGCCGTGGGCGATGCGCGAGGTGATCAAGCCTTTATTGGTCAGCAGTTGGGCGATGTAATGGGCGGTGGCTTCCCCTTCCACCGTCGGGTTGGTGGCCAGGATGACTTCGGTAAAAGTCCCCTGTTCCTGAATGCGGGTCAGCAGTTGCGGAATCCCGATGGCTTCCGGCCCCAGGCCATCCAGCGGCGACAGATGGCCCTTGAGCACGAAGTAGCGCCCGCGATAACCGGTCTGTTCCACCGCGTACACATCCATCGGGCCTTCCACTACGCACAGCAGCGTGTCATCACGCCGCGGATCGGCGCATTGCGGGCAGAGTTCTTCCTCGGTGAGAGTCCGACATTGCCGGCAATGCCCGACGCCTTCCATGGCCTGACTCAAGGCCAAGGCCAGGCGCGAACCACCGCTGCGATCACGCTCCAGCAGTTGCAGCGCCATGCGCTGGGCAGTTTTCTGGCCGACGCCGGGCAACGTGCGCAAGGCGTCGATCAGTTGGCGAATCAGGGGGCTGAAGCTCATGAGGGCAAGGTCCGACAAAACAACGAGACGCGGTTTATACCCGCGCCCCGGATTAGCGTCAAATGCGCACCACCAACTTGCCGAAGTTGCGCCCCTCCAGCAAACCGATAAAGGCTTCTGGGGCTTGCTCCAGGCCGTCGACTACGTCTTCGCGGAACTTGATCTTGCCGTCTCGCACCCACGGCGCCATGGCACTGAGGAATTCTGGCTGGCGATCGCCGTAATCATCGAACACGATAAAGCCCTGGATGCGCACGCGCTTGGTCAGCAACGTGCGCTGCAGCGCCGGCAACCTGTCAGGACCGCTGGGTGCCTCATGGGCGTTGTAACCCGCAATCAGGCCACACAAGGGAACCCGCGCCTTGGGGTTGAGCAGCGGCAACACGGCGTCAAAGACCTTGCCACCAACGTTCTCGAAATAGATGTCGACACCCTCGGGACACGCCTGGGCCAGGGCTTCGGCAAAATCCTCAGTCTTGTGATCAATGCAGGCATCAAAACCCAGCTCATCCAGCACGTAGCGACACTTTTCAGCCCCACCCGCCACACCCACTACCCGCAGGCCCCTGAGCTTGGCCACTTGCCCCACCACGGACCCCACAGCGCCAGATGCCGCCGCCACGACCAGGGTTTCCCCGGCCTTCGGCTGACCAATATCCGTCAGGCCCATATACGCGGTCATGCCAGGCATACCCAACACGCCGAGGGCCATGGACGGGCTGGGCAGCCCCTTGGGAACCGGCATCAGGTTGCGTCCATCGCAAATGCTGTGGCTCTGCCAGCCGGTGGAACCCACCACCAGATCGCCTACTTCAAATTTCGGATTGCGTGACTGCTCAATACGGCTGACAGCGCCACCCGTCATTACCTCATCGATTTCTACCGGTGCTGCGTAAGACGGTGCGTCGCTCATGCGCCCCCGCATGTAGGGATCCAGGGACAGGAATAAGGTTTTGAGCAAGACCTGGCCCTCCTCCAGGTCCGGCAGGGCCACGCGCTCGAGCCGAAAGTTTTCCGGCACGGGCGCGCCCTGTGGACGGGAGGCCAGAACAATGCGCTGGTTGAGGGTCATGGCTTCGGTCATCTGCGAGGCTCCTTTAACGGTGACAAGTATTCAACGGTATAGGGTGCAGACATCGCCGTGGGCATCGAGGTTCGACACAATCACCTGATGCAGGATGCAGGTGCAACTTTCTTGAGCGCAAAAAAAGGCCAGGCACGAGGCCTAATGCTGATCAGTTAAGCAGCGGAACGTGTGGGCGGGCTTATGTGGGAGCGGGCTTGCTCGCGATGGTGGCGTGTCAGTCATCTTATGCGTGTCTGATACACCGCCATCGCGAGCAAGCCCGCTCCCACACAAGCCCGCTCCCACAGGAGTTTCGCTTAGCTGATCGGCATCAGGCACAAGGCCTGGCACTGGTTCACGCGTGCCGAGCGATCAGAACGGCAGCTTCATGCCCGGCGGCAGTTGCATGCCAGCGGTCATCCCGGACATTTTGTCCTGGCTGTTGGCTTCGATCTTGCGCACAGCGTCGTTGACGGCCGCGGCAAACAGCGCCTCGAGCATTTCCAGATCGTCTTCACTCACACCTGGCAACACGCTTGGATCGATGCTCACACGCTTGATGTCGTGACGACCGGTCATCACCACGCTGACCATATCGCCACCGGCTTTACCGGTGACTTCGGCGTTGGCCAGTTCTTCCTGCATCTTGGCCATTTTTTCCTGCATCTGCTGCGCCTGCTTCATCAGGCCGGCCATGCCACCTTTCATCATGGGAATCACCTCAAAAGTACGTGGATCAATACAGCATCATGCACAAGGGCATGACGCCTTCAATTATCAGCCCTGTGCTGCCTGGGCCTCGACGGGTTCAATAGTATCGTGTCGCACCACCGCGCCGAACTGTTCCATCATCTGCTGGATGAGCGGATCACCCTGAATCGACTCTTCGGCCTCGCGCTGACGGTTGAGACGACGGCGAGTGGCGGCCTGGGCCGGGGTTTCCTGCTCCGGCTTGATCAGCTCGATGGTTACCGTCAAGGTGCGTTCGTGGTACTGGTTCAGCGCATCATTGAGACGACGCTGCTGGGTGGCGTTGAACAGCGCGCTGTGGGCCGGGTCCAGGTGCAACAGCCAGTGATCGCCATCAACGGCAATCAGCGTGCAGTTGGCGGCGATGCTGCCGGTCATGCCGGAGATCGGCAATTTCGGGAACAGCTCCAGCCATTGCAACGCCAGGCCAGTGGCCGGCATCGCCGCGGGCTCAGCTTCGGGCTCCGGCGCCGGCTCGGCGGTGTGCTCGCTGGCCAACTCATCCAGATAGCTGTAGGCCGAATCCATGTCCGGCTCGATGTAATCTTCGTCCAGCGGCGGTTCGTCGTCGAGATCGATCCCCGGGGTTGCGGCATCCACTTCGGCAATGGTCGGCTCAGGCACCGGCGCCGAGGCCTGTTCCGGAGCGTCCGGTACTACGCTGTCCGGGGTCGACGCGGGCATCGGCGTGAGATCGGGCTGTTCGCCAATCGTCTCCAATACCGGTTCGACTGCCGGTTGCTGCTCGATTGGCGCTTCCAGCGGGTCGTTCCAGGGCAAGTCGACCACCGGGGCAGCTTCGGGCTCGACAACCGGCCCAGGCAACACCACAGACGCTTCCGGCTCAGCAACAATTGGTGCTGGTGCTGGTGCTGGTGCTGGTGCTGGTGCTGGTGCTGGTGCTGGTGCTGGTGCTGCAGGTTCCGGCGTCGCCACGCTCGGCGCAACCACTGGCACGACTGCCGCCGCGCCAGCCACTGGTTTGGCGGAATCAACTGTGGCCTGGCTGATCCCCACTGGCTTTAGCGGTTGTCTCGGCGCATCGTCGGTGTCGGCGGGCCGGAACGCCAGCATCCGCAACAGGACCATCTCGAAACCGCCACGTGGATCTGGCGCCAACGGCAAGTCGCGGCGCCCGATCAGTCCCATCTGGTAATAGAACTGTACATCTTCGGCCGGCAGCGCCTGGGCCAGGGCCAACACGCGGTCACGGTCGCCATGGCCATTGTCGACGCCTTCCGGCAAGGCCTGGGCGATAGCGACACGGTGCAACACGTTAAGGATTTCCGACAGCACGCCGTTCCAGTCCGGGCCTTGCTCGGACAGATGACGGATCGCTTCGAGCAACGCCTTGGCATCCCCTTCGATCAACGCATGCAGCACATCAAAAACCTGCCCGTGATCCAGCGTACCGAGCATCGCCCGCACGTCAGCGGCCATGACCTTGCCTTCGCCGAAGGCAATCGCCTGGTCGGTGAGACTCATGGCGTCACGCATCGAGCCATCGGCGGCACGTCCCAGCAACCACAGTGCATCGTCTTCAAAGGGCACGTTTTCGACGCCCAGAACGTGGGTCAGATGCTCGACCACCCGCTCCGGGGTCATGTTTTTCAGGGAGAACTGCAGGCACCGCGACAAAATCGTTGCAGGAAGTTTCTGCGGATCAGTGGTCGCCAGGATGAACTTGACGTAGGGCGGCGGCTCTTCCAGGGTTTTCAACAAGGCGTTGAAGGAATGGCTGGACAGCATATGTACTTCGTCGATCAGGTAGACCTTGAAGCGACCACGGCTGGGAGCGTACTGCACGTTGTCCAGCAACTCGCGCGTGTCTTCGACCTTGGTACGGCTCGCGGCGTCGATCTCGATCAGGTCGACGAAGCGCCCTTCGTCGATCTCCCGGCACACCGAGCAAGTGCCGCACGGCGTCGAGGTGATGCCGGTCTCACAGTTCAGGCACTTGGCGATGATTCGCGCAATCGTGGTCTTGCCCACCCCCCGGGTACCGGTGAACAGGTAGGCGTGGTGCAGCCGTTGGCTGTCCAAGGCATTGATCAGAGCCTTGAGCACATGGGTCTGGCCGACCATTTCGCGGAACGAGCGCGGACGCCATTTACGTGCAAGAACCTGATAACTCATCGAAAACCGTCGCAACTGGGAAGCGGAAGCCGGTAATGCTAGCGGAGCAAGGGGGAAATTGCATCCGGCACGCTCGTCTAATCTGATCAAGCAGCTCCAGGCACGCCTGCTCAAGGGCCAATCCCGAGGATTTCATGCCCATTACCCCAGGCGTTTCACCGGCCATAATCACCCCGAGCCGGGCGCGCTGCCCCAACCAGCCATGTCGTCGTCATAGGCCGCCCATGTGAAGTGGGCGACCCACGCTGGCACCGCCGCAGCCGGCATGGGCTGAGCGAAGAAAAAGCCTTGCGCCAGCTCACAGCCCATGCGCAGCAGCAACTGCCCATGCTCCCGCGTTTCCAGGCCTTCGGCGATCACTTCGCGCCCAAAAGCCCGCGCCAGGCCAATCACGGCCTGGGTCAGCGCCAAATCGTCCTTGTCGTGAATAATGTCGCGCACAAACGACCTGTCGATCTTGATGGTCTGGGTAGGTAATTGCTTGAGGTAACTCAAGGACGAATACCCGGTCCCGAAATCATCCAGGGAAAACCTCACCCCCAGCGACTGGCAGGCTTCAAGGTGTGCGGTGACTCGCTGGATGTGATCAATAGCCACCGACTCGGCAATCTCCAGGTCCAGCATGTGCGGTTCAACGTCGGGGTGCTTTGCCAGCAACTGTTGCAGGCGTCCGACAAAATCCATCCGCTGGAAGTGTCGCGCGGCGATGTTGACGCTGACCGGCCAGCAATACCCCGCGCCTTGCCATTGGCGTACCTGCGCCAGCACTTGATCCATCGCCCACTCACCCACTTCGACAATCAGGTCGGTCTGCTCGATCAGCGGCAAGAAGTCCTTCGCCGGCACCAGGCCGCGTACCGGGTGCTGCCAGCGTAACAATGCTTCAAAACCGACAACCTGACCGTGGCGCAAATTGACCTTGGGGTGGTAATGCAGACACAACTCCCCCGCAGCCAGCGCCTGACGCAATTGCTGCACCGTCTGCTGGGTCGCCTTGACCTCCTGCTCCAAAGACACATCAAACAACTGGAAACGGTTACGCCCATTCTGCTTGGCCACGTACATCGCCTGGTCGGCATGGCGCAGCAAGGTGTCGGCGTCTTCGTCATCCAGCGGAAACTGGGTGACGCCGATACTGGCGAATACGTTGATCTGCGCGCCCTGGATCGAGTAGGGCTCGGAGATTGCCTTGAGGATACGCAGCAACGCTGCATGGAGTTCCTGAGCATCCCGCACATAGCGCAGGATCAGCACAAATTCATCCCCGGCGAGCCGGGCGACCACATCCTCGCCGCGAATAATCTCACGCAGCCGACTGGCAACCTCCACCAGCAACAAGTCACCGCAGGCATGGCCGTAGCCGTCGTTGACCGCCTTGAACCCGTCCAGATCGAGCATGCACACCGCCAGCGGAATATCCTCACGGCGCGAGAACTCCAGGGACTGCACCAGCAACTCGGAAAGGTAGGCGCGATTGGGCAGGCCTGTGAGCACATCGTGACCCACCCGCCATTGTAATGTGTGCAGCAACTGGCGTTTTTCGCTGACATCGAAGCGGATCGACACGTACTTTTGCACCAGCCCGGTTCGCTCGTCCAACAGCGGCACCATGGTACTGTCGACCCAATAAAGCGTGCCATCCTTGGCGCGGTTGCAGATTTCACCGCGCCACACCCCGCCGCCTGTAATGGTGCGCCACATACCCTGGAAAAACGCGACAGGATGCAATCCGGAGGCGAGAAGCCGGTGGTTCTGCCCCAGCAACTCGTCCCGACTGTAACCGGACAGGACGCAGAACTGATCGTTGACGTAGGTAATGCGGCCGGCCAGGTCAGTCTCGGAAAAAATGGCGGCTGCATCCACGGCTCTGCGGTATTTCTCATCCATGAGTGAGGCTCTAGGTGGCTAGCGGTTGAACCGCTCGACCAGGGCACGCAACCCGGAAGAGATGCTTTCAAGTTCCCGTCCACGAATCGCTGCAGCGTTGACCTTGCACGCTGTCTTTTGCACCGTGGCGGCGGCATTGTGGCTCGGTTGCGAGGCTTCCTCAGCGTCGCGATGGGTGATGTGGCGGTTGGCGGCAGCTGCGCGAATTAGCCGTTGCTGATCCCCAAAAGCCTGTTCAACAGCGATGACCGGCAAATTGAGACGCACGATAAAGCTCCATGGACAGCATTCCCCCTACCCGGTGTCAGCCTGACAGGCGCCCGGTAGATTCATATTTCCCGACGCTCGGCACCGGCAATCCGTGAACTGAGCACAAACGGCGGCGAAACCCGGTATCCGCCCAGCAATTAACCGTCGATTCGACGAAGATCAACTAGGCTTTAATACGAGTCGCCGGCGCGAAAGTCTGGGCGGTACGATGGCACTGGTAATCGACGTACCCGCCACTGCCGAGCGTGCGTTTCATGGGCAACTTTATGAAAACAGGGAGCAGGCAATGATGTCCTGTTTCACAAACCGGCCTTCTGAAACGAGAGCACCAAATACTTGTCTTAAATGCCGATTCTACGAATTGCATCACATTTTGCAAGAAAAGGTGATGGTGCATGCCGTTGCCTAATGCCAATATTTATCGTTAAGTTCTTGATTCTAAATGGGAATTGAGCGATGCAAATTTCAAGTTTGGGTCCGGCCATCAGACGCTACCGCAAGGTCGCGGGGCTTACTCAGGCTGAACTAGGTGAGAAAACCGGTTTTGACCCTAAAACCATCAGCCGCTTCGAAACCGGCACCTATACACCCAGCGTTGACGCTCTGTTCTTGTTTGCAGAGGCTCTGGGAGTGAAGCTGAAAGTCTTTTTTGCCGATCTGGGCGATGAGGATGAACAGCGCGCTTATCTGTTCGGTGTCATTCACAAAGCCACCCCGAAGGATCTGGGAAAGCTGATTGCGGCGGTAGACCAGGCCTTGTCCAAGCCTTAGAGCTCGTAATAAATAAACAGGGCAGCCAGTTGATGCTGGCTGTTCTGTGCACATCGACTTCTGACATGAACCGACCGGACAGCCCTCCCCATTGCAGGCGCTGAGCTGCGCTTTTGTCAGGCTTTACGCAAGACGTGCGATTACGGCGAAGACTGATTCAGTTACTTGGGAAAATGTAATTCAAAATGTAAGGGACTACCATGCAACAACTCCGCCGATTAAGGAGCGCCAGAAACAAGGCTACTCCGGATTACACCTGCTGGGCTGGGCAGAACCGCCGCACTACGATCGGCAAAGTCACAAGATGTACTGGGCTCGCGAACTGAAAGCCGACGACGCCGACCAGAACACCCTCAACTACAGCATTCGCGTGCTGGGTCGTGAAGGCGTGCTGGAGCTCAACGCCGTCGCAGCCATGGCCGGCCTGCTGGCGCTGGTGCGTAAGTTGCTCAACCGCAACAAGGACTGAGACGACGGCGTCTCCCGTCAAGAGGATCGGCGGGAGAACGGCCAGACACACGAAAGCGCCGCGCAGATGAGTTATCAGCGAGCTTTTTTTCAAGAGTCTGTGGTTGATTTGCCGCAGAACCGCGGCCTTGTAACGACATCCGCGAAAGCGCGGACGTTATGGAGGCAACCCCACCAGCCACACCCCGGCACACAATGTTCCCGCTGTGGCTGCTTCCTTCCGGATCTGACCAGGTTCACGGGTAATCGTTGCGGGGGGACCGATGGGGTCACCATAACGACACTCGCCTCTCGGCAAGCCGCGCCATTGTACCGATCTGATCGGAAGTTACAACCGTTGGATCCGGATTAAAAAATGTTGAGGTTCAAGTACTTGTCTGCAGCACCTGATCAGCCATACCGCCTTCGTGCTGAATCACCAGATGGATAAAGTGCAGCTTGGCAATTACCGCGGGCGACAGGACAAAGGGATAGAAATCCGGCTGCCCCATGCTGCGGGACAGTTCGTTGAGCATCCCGGCCAATTCGATCCAGGCATTCACGAACGCGAGAAATGCCGCGCCGCCCGGGTGCTCAGGATCATAGAGAACTGCCAGGGGAAACGGCTGGTAGTCCAGATCCATCTCACGAGCGCTCATGCCAAAGCCCAGCGCCGTGTCGACCGCGTCCATCATATGCAGGTAATGGGCCCAGGATTCTGCCCAGTCTTCCCAGGGATGCATGGTCGCGTAGGCACTCACGCAGGCCTGTTGCCAGTCAGGGCGCGGGCCATTCCGGTAATGACGATCCAGGGCTTCAGCGTAGCTGTCGCGTTCATCACCGAACACTTGACGGAAGGGTGCCAGCCAGTGGCTGTTGGCGATCAGGCGATCCCAGTAATAGTGACCCACCTCATGGCGGAAATGCCCGAGCAAGGTACGGTATGGCTCACGCATCTGTACGCGAACTTTCTCACGATGAGCATCGTCGGCCTCCTTGATATCGAGGGTGATCAAACCATTGGCATGACCGATGGTGGGCGCAACGCCCTGCAGATCAATGCCGACGAAATCAAACGCCAGGCCCGCCTCCTCGTCGACGCTTTTGGGGATCACCTGCAACCCCAGGCTGATCAACTGCGCCACCAATCGGCGCTTGGCGATTTCCACCTTGCACCAGCGCTCGGGGTTTTCGGCGACTGACAGATCGGGGATGGTGCGATTGAGGCTGCACGCTACGCACAAGGTCTGGCCGTTATCGGCGGGCAACAGCCAGTTGCAGGCCGCTGCCGTGTCCAGGTTGGCACAACGACGAAACAGCCCTGCCCCGGGATCGACGTCCAACCACCAGGTATCGACCACGGGCCCTGGCGTCAGGGAGGACAGGCGACTCTGCTGCGGCTGATAGCCCAGCAATGCCGAGCAGGCCAGGCATTGGCTGTTGCGAAAAAATAACGACTGGCCGCAACGGCACGCCCAGACCTTGCTGTTACGGGAAAGCCCCGACGGCGCGCCGAGGCGGGAACTGAGCTGTTCGAAGAAACGGTACACGGCGATCTCTCCCGGTCATGAATACCCAATGCCCCGTAGCCGTTGTCCAGGAGAACCGGGCGCAATGTCTCTGAACATGCCCGGGCAGAAATCGTTCAATCCACCTCAGACGCTGATGTGGTGTTTGGCCAGGAACGCCACGAATGCCGCCTCATCCAATACCTTCAGGCCCAGCTCACTGGCCTTCGCCAGTTTCGAACCGGCGCCAGGCCCTGCCACGACGCAATGGGTTTTCGCAGACACCGAGCCCGCCACCTTGGCACCGAGGCTTTCGAGCTTTTCCTTGGCTACCTCACGACTCATCAATTCCAGGGAACCTGTGAGCACCCAGGTATGACCCGCCTCGGGCAAGCCCTCCACGACTTTTTTCTCGCTGTGCCAATGCATGCCGAAGTCCTTGAGCTGCTGCTCGATGGCCAGCGCCCGGCGGGCATTGTCTTCGACGTCAAAGAAGTCACGCACGGCCTTGGCCTGCTTCTCTGCCAAGGCTTGGCGCATATCCAGCCAATCGGCGTGGATCACCGCCTCCAGAGAACCGAATTTGTCCGCCAGTTTCTGCGCCGCCCCCGGCCCAACGGAAGGTACGTGCAACTTGTCGAGCAAACCGCCGAGGGTGGTACTGGCGGCGAATTCGGCACTCAGGTCGCCCTGTTCCTGCAGGACCAACCCGCACTCGTCGACGGACAACAGCGCGCCAATCACTTGCCGGTTATGGCTGTCCTCAAAGAAGCCATGAATCTCGTGCGCGACTTCCAGGCCCACATCCGGCAAGTACGTCAGCACTTCCGGCAAGGCCCGCTGTACCCGCTCGAGGGAGGCCAGGGAGCGCGCCAGGACCTTGGCCGTTTCCTCGCCCACATCGGGAATGCCCAAGGCGTAGATAAAGCGCGCCAGGGTCGGTGTCTTGCTGCTTTGGATAGCGGTGATCAGCTTTTTGCTGGAAATATCGGCAAAGCCTTCCAGGTCGATAATGTGCTCGTACTTGAGCTTGTAGAGATCCGCCGGTGAGGCGATCAGTTTTTCATCCACCAGTTGCTCAATGGTCTTGTCGCCCAGACCCTCGATGTCCATGGCCCGTCGCGACACGAAATGGATAATTGCCTGCTTGAGCTGCGCACCACAGGCCAGTCGCCCGACGCACCGGTACACCGCGCCCTCGCTGACGGTTTCCTTGCCCTTGCTGCGCTTGACCAGTTGCGTGCGCTCAACGTGGGCACCACAGACCGGACAGCTTTCGGGAATGTGCACAGGCCGGGCACCTTCCGGGCGACGCTCGATGACCACCTGTACCACCTGCGGGATCACGTCGCCGGCACGGCGGATGATCACCGTATCGCCGATCATCAAGCCCAGCCGCGCCACTTCATCCATGTTGTGCAAGGTCGCGTTGGACACCATCACACCGGCTACCTTGACCGGTTTCAGGCGCGCCACCGGCGTCACGGCGCCGGTACGTCCGACCTGGAACTCGACGTCCAGCAACTCGGTCAACTCTTCCATGGCCGGGAATTTATGTGCAATCGCCCAGCGCGGCTCGCGAGCTCGGAAGCCCAGTTCACGCTGGGAAGCGATGCTGTTGACCTTGAATACCACACCGTCGATTTCATACGGCAGGCTGTTACGCCGCTCGCCAATATCGCGGTAGTATTCCAGGCAATCCTGAACCCCCTTGGCCAGCTTCAGCTCACGGCTGATCGGCAGGCCCCACTTCTTGAGCTGCTGCAGGTTGCCGATGTGGGTGTCACTGATATCGGTGGTCACGCCATAGCAGCAGAACTCCAGCGGGCGACTGGCGGTGATCTTCGAGTCGAGCTGACGCAAGCTGCCGGCGGCGGCATTGCGCGGATTGGCAAAGGTCTTGCCGCCGACTTCCAGTTGCGTGGCGTTCAACCGTTCGAAACCGGCCTTGGACATAAACACTTCGCCGCGCACTTCCAGCGTCGCGGGCCAACCGGTGCCGTGTAGCTTGAGCGGGATATTACGCACCGTGCGCACGTTGACACTGATGTCTTCGCCGGTGGTGCCGTCGCCGCGGGTGGCACCACGTACGAGTTCACCGTCCTGGTACAACAGGCTGACCGCCAGGCCATCGAGCTTGGGTTCGCAGCTGTATTCAACCGCCGCGCCGCCGCCAAACAGATCTCCCACCGGCAGATCCAGCCCTTCGGTGACCCGGCGATCGAATTCCAGCAGGGTGGTTTCATCAAAGGCGTTGCCCAGGCTGAGCATCGGGATTTCATGCCGTACCTGGGTGAACGCCGACAGCGCCACACTGCCCACACGCTGAGTCGGTGAATCGCGGGTGACCAGATCCGGGTGCTCGGCTTCCAGCGCCTTGAGTTCGTGAAACAACCGGTCATATTCGGCGTCCGGGATGCTCGGCTCGTCCAGGACATGGTACCGGTAGTTGTGCTGATCCAGCTCAGCACGCAATTCAAGAATGCGGGTGTGGGCGGCGGTCATGGGTGTTCTCTCATAAAGCAAAAGAGCAGCCGAAGCTGCTCAATATGTTAGTGCACGTATTCTATCGACAACGCTTAAGATCGAACCTCAGCGTTTCTGTGTCAGGGCGCGACGCTCGAACTCTACGATCCGTTGACGGTAGTGTTCGATCGTCTGGGCCGTGAGCACGCTGCGCTGGTCATCCTTGAGCTCGCCGTTCAGTTCCTGGGACAGCTTGCGCGCTGCTGCCACCATCACGTCAAACGCCTGTTTCGGGTGACGCGGTCCTGGCAACCCGAGGAAGAAGCTCACTGCGCGGGTGCTGAAGTGATCGATATCGTCCAGGTCAAACGTCCCAGGCTTCACCGCGTTGGCCATGGAGAACAGGACTTCACCGTTGCCAGCCATGCTTTCGTGGCGGTGAAAAATATCCATCTCACCAAAACGCAGGCCGCTTTCCAGAATGTTCTGCAGCAAAGCCGGCCCCTTGAAACCACTCTCGTCGCGGCAGATCACGCTGATCACCAGCACTTCCTCAGCCGCCGGCTGATCCTTGGTGGTCTCGCGTGCAGCACCCTTGGACGGCGCCTCGTCCGGGAAATCGTCGTCACGGCTGCTGAAGCTCGGGCCGTCTTCCAGATCCAGATTCAGGTCGCCCTGAGAGGGCTCGCTGGCGCTACGCTTGCCGCGCTTGGAAGAGGGCTCGCGCGCTTCACGCAAGGGCGCGCTCATCGACGGCAGATCGTGCTCGTCCAGTTGCGGCTCTTTATGGGTATCCAGGACACGCGGCGGTCCAAGCAACTCGGCACCGTCGTCGTCAGGCAGATTGGACAGGTTTCGATCCAGGCGGAACTTCAGCTTGCCCTTGCCGCCGCGCATGCGGCGCCAGCCATCAAAAAGAATACCGGCAATCACAATAATGCCGATGACGATCAGCCACTCGCGCAGACCGATTTCCATGTAATCCCTTGCCTCTATAAAAAATGCTGAAAAATAAGGGGTTTAGCACTGTGCAAACCGCTTTAAAACGTGGCGCCAACTCTATGTTCTGAATGGCGTTTTGCCCACGCATACGAAAAATTGACATTAAACTAGCACGACCAAAGATAACTTTACACAGTTGTCGCAGTTTGTGTCGATTTGCCGTCTTTCGGCAGCCAGAGACATTTCGTACGACGGGGGCAATTGTAGAGGTGAGTTGTAAGCCTCAAGCTTCAAGCTTCAAGCCAACTCACTTGCCGCTTGCCGCTCGCCGTCAGGCGTCCACCATCGCCATCGCTTCCTCGACATCCACCGCCACCAGTCGCGAACACCCGGGCTCGTGCATCGTCACCCCCATCAATTGATCAGCCATTTCCATGGCGATCTTGTTATGAGTGATGTAGATGAACTGCACCGTCTGGGACATTTCCTTGACCAGTCGGGCATAGCGTCCAACGTTAGCGTCATCCAGTGGCGCATCAACCTCATCGAGCATGCAGAACGGCGCCGGATTCAACTTGAAGATGGCAAATACCAGGGCCAATGCGGTCAGTGCCTTTTCGCCACCGGACAACAAATGGATGGTGCTGTTCTTCTTGCCCGGAGGCCGCGCCATGATCGTTACCCCTGTATCGAGTAGATCTTCGCCCGTCAGTTCCAAGTAAGCGCTGCCACCACCGAAAACTTTTGGAAATAACGCCTGTAAACCGCCATTAATCTGATCAAAGGTATCTTTGAAACGATTACGGGTTTCCTTGTCGATCTTGCGAATCACGTTTTCCAGGGTGTCCAGGGCTTCCACCAGATCGGCATCCTGCGCATCCAGATAACGTTTACGCTCGGACTGCTGCTGATATTCATCGATGGCCGCGAGGTTGATCGCCCCCAGGCGCTGGATACGCGCGGCAATCCGCTCAAGCTCTTCTTCGGCCTCTTTCTCGTTGGCCTGGGCAGTCAGGGTATTGAGCACGCCGTGCAGGTCGTAGCCGTCTTCCAGCAGTTGGTCCTGCAAGGATTTGCGTCGCACCGTCAACGCTTGCCATTCCATGCGCTGCTGTTCGAGTTGGCCGCGGATCAATTGCGACTGCTGCTCGGCCTGGGTCCGACGCTTTTCCGCGTCACGCAGTTCACGGTCGGCATCTTCCAGGGCGATCTGCGCCGTCTTGAGTTCTTCGTCGACGCTCATGCGCTTGTCGAGCAACTCTTCAAGCTTGAGCCGTAACTCTTCCAGCGGGGCTTCGCCCTCCTCCAGATTGAGGCTCAGTTGCTCACGCTTTTCCGTCAGGCGTTCGGATTGCATCTCCAGACGCTCAAGGGCCTGGCGCGTGGAGTCGTGCTGCGCGCGCAGGGAGCCCAGGCGCACCGCCAACTGGTGAGCATGATCCTTGTGCTGGCGCGCTTCCTGGCGCACGCGATCCAGACGCTCACGCAGGCTGTCTCGCTGGGCCAGCAACAGCTCACGCTGCTCGGTGTCGAGGGCCATGCTGTCGAGGGCATCCTGCAGTTGCAGGCGTGCCTCACCGACTTGCTCATGCTCCAAGGCACGCTGCTCGCCCATCTCCGCCACTTCTTCGTCGAGACGGGTACGGCGCAGGGTCAACTGCTCGACCTTGGCCTTGCTCGCCGAGAGCTGGGCTTTCAATTCGCCTTGCTGGCGGGCTTCATCCTGCAACAGGCGGCGCAAGTGTTCACGACCGGTCTCTTGTTGGCGCTGAGTAGCACGCAGGGTCTGCAATTGGGTTTCGAGGGACTCAAGCGTGGCTTCGCGCTCTTCGCGCTCGGCGCTCAGGTTGACGATTTCCTGACCCCGGGCCAGCACGCCGCTCTCGGCCTCGCTGGCCCGGCGTACCCGCAGGAAGTGCCGACCGACCCAATAGCCATCACGGCTGATCAGGCTGTCCCCGGCACCGAGCTGCCCGCGCTCGGCCAACGCCTGCTCCAGGGATTCCACCGGTTTGACCTGGCCGAGCCAGGGCGCCAGATCAATCGCCGCCTCGACCTTGTCCAGCAAGCTGCCTGGCACGCGCGCGCCCTCCGCGGCGGGGCTGAGCAAGCGCAAGTCACCTTGGGCAAAACCGGCCAGGTCGAAACCGCCAAAATCATCCACCAGCACCGCTTGCAGGTCGGCGCCGAGCACGGTTTCCACCGCCAGTTCCCAACCGGCCTCGACTTTCAAGCCCTCGGCCAGGCGCGGACGTTCGGCCAACTGCTGATCGCGTAGCCATTGCGCCGTGCCGGTGCCCGGATCCAGGGCCGCTTGCTGCAAGGCTTCAAGGGACGCCAGGCGCCCGTTAAGCCGCTGCAAGTCACCCTGCGCCTGCTGCTGGGCCTGAGTCGCGTGCTGCAGCTCCTGGCGCAACTGCTCCAGGCGTTCCACTTGTTGTTCTTCGCTGGCTTCCAGCTCTTCGAGGGTCATTTCGCTCTCGGCCAGCTGCTCGCTCAACGCCAGGATCGCCGCATCTTCCGGGTCGGCGGCGAGCAATACGCGCTCTTCCTGCAACCGTCGCTGACGCTCGGCCAGGCGCTCCATGCTGGTTTCCAATTGCTGGATGCGCGATTGCTGCACCTCGGCCTGGCGACGGGGTTCGGCGGAACGCAGGTTGAAAGCGTCCCACTGCTCCTGCCAGCCGTGCATGGTGGTCTCGGCTTCCTCGAGCGCTGCGGCGGCTTCTTCGGCGGCGGCGCTGGTGATTTCCTGCTCGGGGGTGAGCATGTCCAGCTCTTCGCCGAGGGTCAGCAGCAACGTGCGGTCGTGCCCCAAGTGCGATTCGGTTTCCAGCTGCGCGCGTTCGGCTTCCTTCAGGTCGTCCTGCAACTGCCGTAACCGTTGCTGGCCATGCTGGATGCTCTGTTCCACGCGGGCGATATCGCCACCCACCGAATAGAAACGCCCCTGCACCAGGTTGAAGCGCTCGGACAGATCGTGATGCCCATCGCGTAGCCGCTCGATGCTGGCGTCGGCGTTGCGCTGCTCGGCGACCAAGGCTTCGAAGCTGATTTCCTGAGTGCCGATGATCGCTTCGCGCTGCCCCACCTGATCGTTCAAGGCTTGCCAGCGCAGCGCCGACAGTTGCGCCTTGAGCTGGCGCTCCTCGGCTTTATATTCCTGATACTTCTCGGCCGCCTGGGCCTGACGGTGCAGGCGCTCCAACTGGCGCTCCAGCTCTTCACGCAGGTCGGTCAGGCGCGCCAGGTTTTCATGGGTGCGGCGGATACGGTTCTCGGTTTCGCGGCGGCGCTCCTTGTATTTGGAGATGCCCGCCGCTTCTTCGATAAAATTGCGCAGGTCCTCGGGCTTGGCCTCGATCAGCTTGGAGATCATGCCTTGCTCGATGATCGAGTAGCTGCGCGGGCCCAAGCCGGTGCCGAGAAAGATATCGGTAATGTCCCGGCGCCGGCACTTGGTGCCATTGAGGAAGTAACTGTTCTGGCTGTCGCGGGTCACTTTGCGGCGAATCGAAATTTCCGCATAGGCCGCGTACTCGCCGATCAGGGTGCCGTCGGAGTTGTCGAACACCAGTTCGATGCTGGCCTGGCTCACCGGCTTGCGGCTGGTGGAGCCATTGAAGATGACGTCGGTCATCGACTCGCCACGCAGGTTTTTCGCGGAGCTCTCGCCCATCACCCAGCGCACGGCGTCGATGATATTCGACTTGCCGCAGCCATTGGGCCCCACCACTGCCGCCATGTTACTGGGGAAGTTCACCGTGGTCGGGTCGACGAAGGATTTGAACCCCGCCAGTTTGATGCACTTGAGCCGCACGCTTAGGCATCCGCCAAGGCAGCGATAACCAACGAAGCGCTGCGCTGGCAATAGGCTGACAGCACCAGGCGAATCTGCGGCAAATCACGCGCAAGTACGGCGGCGAGCAATTGCTCGAACAGCTCCAGGTATTCACTCATGGACGCTTTGCGCTGATCCAGGGCCAGGTAATAGGCACGGTTCATCGCCGGCTGCAGGTTTTCGACGGTTTCCTGCAAGTACGGATTATTGGCAAAGGGATAGGCCGCACGCATCACGCTGAAGCACTCTTCAACGAAAGCGCGGATGTCCTGACGCTCGAAATTGCTCACCAGGCGCTGCTGGATCTGCACGAACGGCGCCATGTCGACCTGCGTCTGCCAGCCTTCGGCAACCGCGTTGCCCAACAGGATGTACAGCTCGCTCATCAACGTACACAGGCTCTGCACCTTATGGGCGGTGAGTTCGGTGACGTGCGCGCCACGGCGCGGCAGGATCGCGATCAAGTGCCGGCGCTCGAGGATCAGCAAGGCTTCGCGCACGGAACCACGGCTGACATTCAGCGCCAGCGTGACCTTTTGCTCCTGGATCCGCTCCCCAGGCTTGAGATCGCCGCGAATGATACGTTCGGCGAGGTGATGAGCGATTTGCTCGGCAAGACTATCCGGCGCCTTGAACGTCATGTTTTTCCTTCAAAATCTTCGATCGATACAAGGGCGGCAGTGTAGCGCAATTGCCTGCTGATGGCGCACGGCCAAGGTCGCCGAATGTGGCATGAAACAAGCAGAGATTAAAGGCCCAAAGCCCGTGAACACGGCGTCTTCAAGGATCTGAACCATAATCAAAGGTGTTGAAATCGCATTTTCTTGACCTTCTGGTCAGAAAACCATTGACCGAAAAGTCAGACATGACTAGATTCGGCGCAAAGCGGTTAACAACAATAATGAGTCTGCGAGGCCTTCCGTGATCCAGTTTTTACTCAACCAGGAGCTCCGTAGCGAGCATGACCTGGACCCGAACCTGACGGTGCTCAACTACCTGCGTGAGCATCTGGGAAAATCCGGTACCAA
Source organism: Pseudomonas sp. GQ91 (assembly GCF_059758795.1). Taxonomy (NCBI): domain Bacteria; kingdom Pseudomonadati; phylum Pseudomonadota; class Gammaproteobacteria; order Pseudomonadales; family Pseudomonadaceae; genus Pseudomonas; species Pseudomonas sp. GQ91. The sequence goes on along the minus strand of NZ_JCAXED010000016.1, from coordinate 107,364 downwards.
GGAAGGCTGCGCCAGCGGTGACTGTGGCGCCTGCACCGTGGTGGTCGGCGAATTGCACACCGATGAGCAAGGCGTAGAGCAGATTCGCTATCGCAGTCTCAACGCCTGCCTGACCTTTGTTTCGTCCCTGCACGGCAAACAACTGATCAGCGTGGAAGATCTCAAGCACCAGGGCCAACTGCACAGCGTGCAACAGGCCATGGTCGAATGCCACGGCTCGCAATGCGGCTTCTGCACCCCCGGTTTTGTGATGTCGCTGTTTGCCCTGCAGAAAAACAGCGACGCGCCTGACAGTGCCAGGGCCCACGAAGCGCTGGCCGGCAATCTGTGTCGTTGCACCGGGTATCGCCCGATCCTTGCCGCCGCCGAACAGGCCTGTTGCAACAAGCCCCAGGACCAGTTCGACAGCCGCCAAGCCGAAACCATCGCCCGCCTCAAAGCCATCGCCCCAACGCAGACCGGCGAGTTGAACAGTGGCGACAAACGCTGCCTGGTGCCCTTGACCGTCGCCGACCTGGCCGATCTCTACGACGCCTATCCGCAAGCCCGCCTGCTGGCCGGCGGCACCGACCTGGCGCTGGAGGTCACGCAATTTCACCGCGTACTGCCGGTGATGATCTACGTCGGCAATATCGAAGAGATGAAGCGCATCGAGCGCTTTGACGACCGCCTGGAGATCGGTGCCGCCACCGCGCTCTCCGACTGCTACGCCGCATTGAACCAGGAATACCCGGACTTCGGCGAACTGCTGCAGCGCTTTGCCTCCCTGCAGATCCGTAACCAGGGCACGCTCGGCGGCAACATCGGTAACGCCTCGCCCATTGGCGACTCACCGCCGCTGTTGATCGCGCTGGGCGCGCGGATCGTCTTGTGCAAGGGCGACACCCGTCGCACCCTGGCGCTGGAAGATTACTTTATCGACTATCGCGTCACGGCCCGCCAGGACAGCGAATTCATCGAGAAGATCATCGTGCCCAAAGGCGTGCCACTGTTTCGCGCGTACAAGGTTTCCAAGCGCCTGGACGATGATATTTCCGCGGTCTGCGCGGCCTTCAATCTGCGGATCGACAACGGTGTGATCGCAGACGCGCGTGTCGCCTTCGGTGGCATGGCGGCCATTCCCAAGCGCGCCAGGCACTGCGAAAGCGCGTTGATCGGCGCCGTATGGAACGCCGCCACCGTGGAAAAAGCCTGCGTCGCGCTGGCCGAGGATTTCACCCCGCTGTCGGACTTCCGCGCCAGCAAGGAATACCGCCTGCTCAGCGCGCAAAACCTGCTGCGCAAATACTTCATCGAACTGCAAACGCCGCACATCGAGACTCGGGTGACCGCTTATGTCTAACCATCACGCCGTGGAAAAATCCCCCGCCGAACTTGCCGCGCTGTTTGCCAAGGACCTGGCCTCCGGGGTCGGTCGCAGCGTCAAGCATGACAGTGCGGCCAAGCATGTGTCGGGCGAGGCGCAGTACATCGACGACCGCCTGGAGTTTCCCAACCAGTTGCACCTGTATGCGCGCCTGTCAGACCGCGCCCACGCGAAAATCCTCAGCATCGACACCGCGCCCTGCTACGCCTTTGAAGGGGTGCGCATCGTCATCACTCATCACGATGTGCCAGGCCTGAAAGACATTGGCCCGCTGTTGCCGGGCGATCCACTGCTGGCCATCGACGACGTGCAATTTGTCGGGCAGCCGGTGCTGGCCGTCGCCGCTCGCGACCTGGAAACCGCACGCAAGGCCGCGATGGCGGCAGTGATCGAATACGAAGACCTGGAACCGGTGCTGGACGTGGTTGAAGCCTTGCGCAAACGCCATTTCGTACTCGACAGCCACACCCATCAGCGCGGCGATTCGGCCGGTGCCCTGGCCACCGCCCAGCACCGCATCCAGGGCTCGCTGCACATTGGTGGCCAGGAACACTTCTATCTGGAAACCCAGATTTCTTCGGTGATGCCCACCGAAGACGGCGGCATGATCGTGTATTGCTCGACGCAGAACCCCACCGAAGTGCAAAAACTGGTGGCCGAAGTGCTCGACGTGTCGATGAACAAGATTGTGGTCGACATGCGCCGCATGGGCGGTGGTTTTGGCGGCAAGGAAACCCAGGCGGCGAGCCCGGCGTGCCTGTGTGCGGTAGTCGCGCACCTCACCGGCCAGCCGACCAAGATGCGCCTGCCGCGGGTCGAAGACATGCTGATGACCGGCAAGCGTCACCCTTTCTATATCGAATACGACGTCGGCTTCGACGACAGCGGCCGCCTGCACGGCATTCAACTGGAACTGGCCGGCAACTGCGGCTGCTCGCCGGATCTTTCGGCGTCGATTGTCGACCGCGCGATGTTCCACTCCGACAACTCGTATTACCTGGGCGACGCCACGGTGAACGGCCATCGCTGCAAGACCAACACCGCATCCAACACCGCCTATCGCGGTTTCGGTGGCCCGCAAGGCATGGTCGCGATCGAAGAGGTGATGGACGCCATCGCCCGCCACCTCGCCCTCGATCCGCTGGCAGTGCGCAAGGTTAACTACTACGGCAAGACCGAACGCAACGTCACTCACTACTACCAGACCGTCGAGCACAACATGCTCGAGGAGATGACTGCCGAACTCGAGGCCAGCAGCCAGTATGCCGAGCGCCGCGAGGCGATCCGGCGCTATAACGCCAACAGCCCGATCCTGAAAAAAGGCCTGGCGCTGACACCGGTGAAGTTCGGCATTTCCTTTACCGCCAGCTTCCTCAATCAGGCCGGCGCCTTGATCCATATCTACACCGACGGCAGCATCCACTTGAACCACGGCGGCACCGAGATGGGCCAGGGCTTGAACACCAAGGTCGCGCAAGTGGTGGCCGAAGTGTTCCAGGTGGAGATCGACCGGGTGCAGATCACCGCCACCAATACCGACAAGGTGCCCAATACCTCGCCGACCGCAGCCTCCAGCGGCGCCGACCTGAACGGCAAGGCAGCACAGAACGCTGCCGAGACCATCAAGCAACGCCTGGTAGAGTTTGCGGCCCGCAAGTTCGAGGTCAGCGAGGCCGACGTGGACTTCCACAACGGCCATGTACGCATACGCGAGCAGATCCTGACGTTCGAAGCGCTGATCCAACAGGCGTATTTTGCCCAAGTGTCGCTGTCCAGCACCGGCTTCTACAAGACCCCGAAAATCTTCTACGACCGCAGCCAGGCGCGGGGCCGGCCGTTCTATTACTTCGCTTTCGGCGCAGCCTGTTGCGAAGTGATCGTCGATACGCTGACCGGCGAATACAAGATGCTGCGCACCGATATCCTCCACGATGTGGGCGCTTCGCTGAACCCGGCCATCGACATCGGCCAGGTCGAGGGCGGCTTTATCCAGGGCATGGGTTGGCTGACCATGGAAGAGTTGGTGTGGAACAACAAGGGCAAACTGATGACCAACGGTCCGGCCAGCTACAAGATCCCGGCGGTGGCCGATATGCCGCTGGACCTGCGGGTGAAGCTGGTAGAGAACCGCAAGAACCCGGAAGACACGGTGTTTCACTCCAAGGCCGTGGGTGAGCCGCCGTTCATGCTCGGAATTGCTTCGTGGTGCGCGATCAAGGATGCCGTGGCGAGCCTGGGTGACTATCGCCACCAGCCGAAGATCGATGCACCGGCGACGCCCGAGCGAGTGTTGTGGGGCTGTGAGCAGATGCGCCAGTTGCAGGCGGCGAAGGCCGTTGAGGCTGAAACCGACATGGCTTCGCTTTAGGACCGGGGTGCTGCCATCGCGGCAAGCCAGCTCCCACATTTGACGGTGTTCACAAATCAAAATGTGGAAATGGGCTTGCCCGCGATGACGGCCGACAGACAACAGAAATGTTGAGGTGAACATGAACAACTGGATCAGCGCCCTCGCCGACCTGCAGCACCAGGGTGAACCCTGTGTACTGGTGACCATCATCGAAGAACTCGGCTCCACGCCGCGCAATGCCGGCTCGAAAATGGTGATCAGCGCGCAACACACCTTCGATACCATCGGCGGCGGACATCTGGAATACAAGGCGATGCAGATCGCCCGCGACATGCTCGCCCGCGGCCAGCAAAACACTCATCTGGAGCGCTTCAGCCTGGGCGCCAGCCTCGGCCAGTGCTGCGGTGGAGTGACCGTGCTGCTGTTCGAGCCCATGGGTCAGGTGCAGGCGCAAATCGCGGTATTTGGCGCCGGGCATGTGGGCCGCGCGCTGGTGCCGCTGTTGGCCAGCCTGCCCTGCCGGGTGCGCTGGATCGATTCGCGGGAGCAGGAATTCCCGGCGCATGTCCCCCAAGGCGTGCGTAAAATTGTCAGCGACGAGCCGGTGGATGAAATCGATGCTCTGCCTGCGGGCAGCTACTGCATCGTCATGACCCATAATCACCAGCTCGACCTGGAGTTGACCGCCGCCCTGCTCAAGCGCAACGACTTTGCCTATTTCGGCCTGATCGGCTCGAAGACCAAGCGGGTCAAGTTTGAACACCGCCTGCGTGAGCGTGGCTTCGATGCCGCGCAGTTACAACGCATGCGTTGCCCGATGGGGTTGACTGAGGTCAAAGGCAAATTACCCGTGGAAATTGCCATCTCCATCGCCGGCGAAATCATCGCCCTCTATAACGCCAATTTCGGTCAGCAGACTGCAAGCGCCGAACCTATTGCCAAGTTGCTGCCGGCCTCGCGCCGCAGCCATGCCGCCAACTAAGACGCCAGGAATCGAGACGACCATGCCTTTGACTCGCAAAGCCTACCGTGCCGCCATTTTGCACAGCATCGCCGACCCCGCCGAAGTGGGCATCGAAGCCTCCTATGAGTATTTCGAAGACGGCCTGCTGGTGATCGATAACGGCCAGATCAGCGCCCTGGGCCACGCCAGCGAATTACTGCCGACGCTGGCCGCCGACATCGAGATCACCCATTACCAGGATGCGCTGATTACCCCCGGCCTGATCGACACCCATATTCACCTGCCGCAGACCGGCATGGTCGGCGCGTACGGTGAACAGTTGCTGGATTGGCTCAACACCTACACCTTTCCTTGCGAAAGCCAGTTCGCTGACAAGGCTCACGCCGAAGAAGTCGCGGATATCTTCATCAAGGAATTGCTGCGCAATGGCACCACCACCGCGCTGGTGTTCGGCAGCGTGCATCCGCAATCGGTGAATGCATTCTTCGAAGCGGCGGAAAAACTCGACCTGCGAATGATCGCCGGCAAGGTCATGATGGACCGCAACGCGCCGGACTATCTGACCGATACCGCCGAATCCGGCTATCAGGAAAGCAAGATGCTGATCGAGCGCTGGCACGGCAAGGGCCGTTTGCACTATGCGGTGACGCCGCGTTTCGCGCCTACCAGCACCCCTGAACAATTGACCCTCGCCGGGCAACTGCTGGGCGAATACCCGGACCTGTACATGCAGACTCACATCAGTGAGAACCTGCAGGAAGTGGCTTGGGTCAAGGAGCTGTTCCCGGAACGCAGCGGTTATCTGGACGTGTACGACCATTACAAGCTGCTGGGCGAACGCTCGGTATTCGCCCACGGCGTCCACCTGTGTGACGACGAATGCGCGCGCTTGGCGCAAGCCGGCTCGGCGGTTGCGTTCTGCCCGACCTCGAACTTCTTCCTCGGCAGCGGCTTGTTCAACTTGCCGATGGCGGAAAAGCACAAGCTTAACGTCGGCCTCGGCACTGACGTCGGGGGCGGGACCAGCTTCTCGCTGCTACAGACGCTGAACGAAGCGTACAAAGTGATGCAACTGCAGGGCGCGCGGTTGAGCCCGTTCAAGTCGCTGTACCTGGCCACCCTCGGCGGTGCGCGGGCACTGCGCCTGGAAGACCGGGTCGGCACCCTGCAACCGGGCACCGATGCGGACTTCCTGGTACTGGACTACAACGCGACACCGCTGCTCAGCTATCGCCTGAAACAGGCGAATAACATCGCCGAGACGTTGTTTGTGTTGATGACCCTGGGGGATGATCGGGCGGTGCTGCAGACGTATGCGGCGGGACAGTTGGTGCACCAACGCTGATTTCAAACACGACACAAACAAATGTGGGAGCGGGCTTGCTCGCGATTGCGGTGTATCAGACACGCATAAGGTGACTGACCCAGCGCAATCGCGAGCAAGCCCGCTCCCACATTTTTTGCTCGGGTTACAACTTGATCGAGGAGCGCCCTGGCTTTTTGGTCTGCAGCAAATGCGAGAACACCGCGTGCAGGTCGTCCGAGGCGCTTTCTTCGTCGAGGTTGAGTTTGCTGTCGATGTGGTCCATGTGGTGCATCATCAGATTCACCGCGAGGGTCGCGTCCCGGGCTTCGATGGCATCGATCAACTGGGTGTGCTCGTCATAGGAGCAATGCGAGCGGTTGCCACTTTCATATTGGGCGATGATCAACGAGGTCTGGGACACAAGGCTGCGCTGGAAGCTGATCAGCGGCGCGTTCTTCGCCGCCTCGGCCAGCTTCAGGTGGAACTCGCCGGAAAGCCGGATACCTGCCCCACGATCACCGCGCGAGAAGCTGTCGCGCTCGTCGTTGACCATCTGCCGCAACTCGAGCAGTTCATCCGCCGTCGCATGCTGCACGGCCAACTCGGTAATCGCCCGCTCCACCAGACGCCGTGCCATGAATACCTGGCGCGCCTCTTCGACACTCGGACTGGCGACCACGGCGCCGCGGTTAGGCCGCAGCAATACCACGCCTTCATGGGCCAACCGCGACAACGCACGGCGAATGATGGTGCGGCTGACGCCAAAGATCTCGCCCAGTGCTTCTTCACTCAATTTGGTACCGGGCGCCAGGCGTTGTTCAAGGATCGCCTCGAAAATATGCGCATAGACGATATCGTCCTGGGTTCCACTGCGGCCGGCCTTACCGGCTCGCGGCTGTTTCTTGAGGGGCTGCAACTGTTCGTTCATGGGCACTCGGGTCGGGAGAACGGCGGCGAATTGACGTGGACTGTAATACGGTACAGGTAGGTCGCTGACAAGTATCGCGTAAAAACAGCGCATATTGTACACAACCCGCTGCGCCAACACACTGTACGGCTGTTTACGCGGTCGGCTGTATTGCAATGAACAGTTACGTTTGAGTTTAGGCTTGAATCTGTAATTTCCCAGGTAAAAAAAGGAACCCCATCGCATGTCCGACGCGACCCAAGCGCCGCTGCGCCCATTGGCCGACACTTCGCCCGCGGCCATCGTCGCCGGTTTTATTGCCATGATGACTGGCTACACCAGCTCCCTGGTGCTTATGTTCCAGGCCGGCCAGGCTGCCGGCCTGTCCAGCGGGCAAATTTCCTCGTGGATCTGGGCGCTTTCCATCGGCATGGCGGTCTGCAGCATCGGCTTGTCGTTGCGCTATCGCACGCCGATCACGATTGCCTGGTCGACTCCCGGCGCCGCGCTACTGATCACCAGCCTGGGCGGCGTCAGTTACGGCGAAGCCATCGGTGCCTACATTACCTGCGCCGTGCTGGTGACGATCTGTGGGCTGACCGGCAGCTTTGAAAAACTGGTCAGGCGCATCCCGGCGTCCCTGGCGGCGGCCTTGCTGGCGGGAATCCTCTTCAAGATCGGCAGCGAAATCTTCGTCGCGGCGCAACATCGCACGGCGTTGGTGCTGGGGATGTTCTTCACCTACCTGATCGTCAAGCGCGTGTCGCCGCGCTATGCCGTATTGGCTGCGCTGCTGGTCGGCACGGCGTTGTCCGGCCTGATGGGGCTGCTGGACTTCAGCGGCTTCCACCTGGAAGTCGCGGCACCCGTCTGGACCACGCCGCACTTCTCCCTGGCCGCGACCATCAGCATCGGTATTCCGCTGTTCGTGGTGGCAATGACTTCGCAGAACATGCCGGGCGTCGCCGTACTGCGGGCCGACGGTTACAACGTCCCGGCCTCGCCCCTGATCACCGCCACCGGCCTGGCCTCACTGGTATTGGCCCCTTTCGGCTCCCACGGTATCAACCTGGCAGCCATCAGCGCAGCCATCTGCACCGGGCCCCACGCCCATGAAGACCGCAACAAGCGCTATACCGCCGCGGTCTGGTGCGGGGTTTTCTACGGGATTGCCGGCGTATTCGGTGCGACATTGGCGGCGCTGTTTGCAGCACTGCCCAAGGAACTGGTGCTGTCGATTGCGGCGTTGGCGTTGTTTGGCTCGATCATCAATGGCCTGAGCATTGCCATGAATGAGCCCAAGGAGCGGGAAGCGGCGCTGATCACCTTTATGGTCACGGCGTCGGGGCTGACACTGTTTTCGATCGGCTCGGCGTTCTGGGGAATTGTCGCGGGGGTGGTGACGCTGGTGATTCTGAACGTGCGCAAGGCTTGATTGTGTCTACCCTGAAACGAAACAGCGACCCGGGCGGGTCGCTGTTTCAGCGCATCAGGCGACCGGATTGATCGGCTTATCCGGGTACCAGACGTCCAGCAACGGGCTGGCTTCAACGCTTTTCAGCTCGCTACGGCCCTTGAGCCAGCTTTCAACAGCCACACGCTGTTCTTCGCTGACCGAACCGCGCTTCTGCAGGCAAACCAGACCGTAGTCGTCGCCGCCAACATAGCCAAGGCCATTGGCCTCCATCGCTTCTTTGAGGAATGCGTCGAGGAAAGCGTCGATAGCCTTGTCGTCCAAACCTTCTACGAAGTCCAGGTTCAGTTCGAAACCCAGCTCTTGAAATTCATCAACGCACAGTTTTTTGCGCAGACGCTGGGAACGGTTAGTCGCCATGGAACAATCCTCTTAAGTAATAACGGCCGGCACTCTACCAGTTTTAGGTGGCGATTGCCCGACTCCGTGGGACGGGCGGCGCAGCGCCAGTAAAAAAAAACCGCGATTAGCGGCTATCGTTCAACCACAAAGGGTTGCACCTTGGGGCATAATGCCGACACTTTCATGACCAATGAGGGATTTTCTTGCGTAGCCCTCGCCTTTTTCACCCTTCTCAGCAGTAGGGTCTTATTCTTTATGATCAAATCCTTGCGCCCATTGTTACTCGCCAGTTTTCTTCTCCCCCTGGCTTTTTCCGTCACCGCCGCCCCCATCAATACCAGCCTGCCACCCAAGGTGCAGGAGTCCCTGAAAAAGGCCAAGCTGCAAAACGACGCCTTGTCCCTGGTCATGATCCCGCTCACCGGGCCCGGCACGCCGACCGTGTTCAATGCCGACGTCTCGGTGAACCCGGCCTCCACCATGAAACTGGTCACCACCTACGCGGCCCTGGAAATGCTCGGCCCCAACCACCAGTGGAAAACCGAGTTCTACACTGACGGAACCCTCAGTGGCGGAGTTTTGCGCGGCAACCTGTACCTGAAGGGCGGCGGCGATCCCAAGCTGAACATGGAAAAACTCTGGTTGTTGATGCGTGACCTGCGGGCCAATGGCGTGCAACAAGTCACCGGCGACCTGGTGCTGGATCGCGGTTTCTTCATCCAGCCGCAATTGCCGGCATTCAATGACGACGGCAATGACGCCAACAAGCCGTTCCTGGTCAAGCCGGATGCCTTGCTGGTCAACCTCAAGGCCTTGCGTTTCGTGACCCGCAATGATTCTGGCCGCGTACTGGTCTCGGTGGAACCGCCCATTGCCAGTATCCGTATCGACAATCAGGTCAAGCCGACCAACACCAAACAATGCACTGGCGACGTACGCTACAACCCGGTCACCGCCGCCGATGGCAGTGTGACCGTAACCGTCAGCGGTCAATTGGGTGACGGCTGCAGCTCGCAGACCTATCTGTCGCTGCTCGATCACGCCACCTATGCCGCCGGCGCTGTCCGGGCGATCTGGAAAGAACTGGGCGGCAGCATCCAGGGGCGTGACGTGCTGGCGCCCGTGCCAAAAAATGCCAAGGTCCTGGCCAGAGCCTTCTCCCCGGACCTGGCAGAGATCATTCGCGACATCAACAAATACAGTAACAACACCATGGCCCAGCAGTTGTTCCTGAGCCTTGGCGCGCAATACCGCACGGATGCCGACGGCGACGATGGCAAGGCGGCCCAGCGGGTAATCCGCCAATGGCTGGCCAAAAAAGGCATCACCGCACCGCACCTCGTGATGGAGAATGGTTCCGGCCTGTCCCGTGCCGAGCGTGTCAGCGCACGCGAGATGGCGAGAATGCTGCAAGCTGCGTGGAAAAGCCCGTATGCGGCAGAGTTTGTCAGCTCGATGCCGATTGCGGGCAGCGACGGCACCATGCGCAGACGCCTTAAAACCACGGCTTTGCGCGGTGAAGCGCACATCAAGACCGGCACCTTGAACACCGTGCGGGCGATTGCCGGCTACAGCCGCGACAATAACGGCAATACCTGGGCGGTGGTGGCAATCCTCAATGATCCGAAGCCTTGGGGGGCCTCGTCGGTGCTGGACCAAGTGCTGTTGGACCTGTATCGCCAGCCGAAGGTGACAACCGCGTCTGTGCTGTAAGTCGTGCACGAACCGGCCTTGAACTTCGCCAAGCCAAGGCTGGTTCCTGGCCGGATGCCAGGGGCCAGCCCATCAGGGTCTCACACCTGCAAACGCTCTGCTTCCACCCGGTCTCGGCCCGCCTGTTTGGCGGCATATACGGCCGAGTCCGCGCGCAACAACAAGCTGTCCACCCCTTCATCGCCCCGCCAACCGGCCACGCCGAAGCTGGCCGTGACAATACCGATTCCGGCCATGGGCGAGCCGCGCAGCGACTGCCACAACTCCCTGGCCAAGCCATAAGCCTGGTCAACGTCGGTGTTGGGACACAGCACCATGAATTCCTCGCCTCCCAGGCGACAGAAAACGTCACTGCGGCGCACGCGCGAGCCGATACGTCGGCATAACTCCTGCAACACCCCGTCTCCCACGGCATGCCCGTGCTGGTCATTGATGCGCTTGAAGTGGTCAATATCCAGCATGATGACCGCCAGTGACCCCGAGGTGCGCCTGACCCGGCTCATTTCAGCCTTCAGGCGATCCTGGAAATATCGTCGATTATGGATCCCTGTCAACGAGTCAGTGATGGACAGCGCCCGCAGCTCTTCTTCCACCCGCTTGAGGTCGGAAATATCAGACACATAGCCATGCCACAACGTACCGCCACCGGGCAGTTCCTCCGGCGTGGCCTCGCCACGGATCCAGCGCAGGCCCCGGCGCGGCAGCTGGACACGATACTCCTCTCGCCAATGACTCAATTGCAGTGCAGACAAGCGAATGGAGCTGCGAATACGTTCGGCGTCCTGGGGATGTATACGCTCAAAGACCAGCTTGGCATTCTGCTGTAAAAGCCCCGGTTCTATTTCGTAAATATCGCGAATGCCATCACTGGCGTAGATGAACCGCCAGTTGTCATTGGGTTCCAGCGTAAATTGGAAGATTCCACCCGGCACATGGGCGCTGAGTTTTCTCAGCAAGCGGTCGCGTGCCGCCAAGGCTTCATGCACCCGCTTCTGCTCAGTGACATCCAGGCAAATCGCCAGGTGCCCGATCCACAATCCATGGTCATCCAGCAGCGCCGTCACCAGCATGTTCACCATCAATTGGCTGCCATCCTTGCGTACCAGCGTCCATTCCCGAGCCTCGTGCAAGCTGTCCGTGCCCTCCACCAGCATCGCCTGAGCGGGTGTGATGCGCTTGCCCAGCATCTGACTCAACTGCGCCGCACGCACTGCCAGCTCAGAGGGTTGGTGCAGATTTTCGAGGGTCATTATTCCCAGGACCTGATCGGCTTCATATCCCAGCATCTGCTCGGCCCCGGCATTGAACGTGTTGATCACGCCGCGCAGGTCCGTCGCAATGATCGCCACCTGGGTCGCAGCGTTGAGCACACTGCGCAACTGGCTATGGGCGCTGCGTAACTGGTGTTCGCGCACGCGCAATTCGCCGGTGCGTTGCTGCACCAGCTTGATCGCCCGCTGACGCTGGCTGACCAGTACGTAGAGCAAGGCACTGAGCAACAGACTGAGCAGACCGCCCATGATCAGGATGCTGGTCACCGAGGAGTGATTGCTCTGCTCGAACACTTGGCTGGGGCGCAAGCGCAAAGCGTAGACGTGATCCCCCAGGGTCAACCGACGGGTCACCTCCTGGCCATCACTGTCTGCCACGGTGTTGTTCGATTCGTACAGCACACGCTGCTGCGTGTCGGACGTGTCGACGATCTGCATGACCAGGTTATCCCTGGCAGCGTTGGGCAGGCCGTCCGCTACCAGTTGACGCATACTGATCACGGCCATCACATAACCGTAGGGTTCGTTGACGGGCATGTGGGTGGTCGCTGGTCGACTGACCGCCGCCACCAGCAGCACACCGGGGGTATAAGCTGGCTCCAAGCCAACCAATTGCATGGGCAGGGATACCGCGATGTTGCCCGAGCGACGCGCCCGCTCGACCGTAGAGCGGCGTAAAGGCTGAGCCAGCAGATCAAAACCCAACGGTGCCCCCAGGGCACTTTGGGTCTGGCTGTATAACACCGGTAGATATTCATCGCGCAAGGCCGCTGAAACCAGGCTGCCGTCATCGCTCAATTCACGAATGGAAAACGCTTCGCCAAGTTCCCGTGACACCTGTTGTTCGAACCCCTGGCGTTGATCACGGAGCACGCGCGGGGCCCAGGAATAGGCGCGCGTACGCAATAGCAACGGCTGGGCAAAACCGTTGAAATCTGCGTGCGAGACATTCTCGGAATTGACAAAGAAGCGCCGCAGGCTACCCAGGCGTTGCTCCTGATCTTCAAAGCGCTCTTCAAGACGGCTGTAGCGTTCATTGACCAGCAACTGAAAGCGCTGGCGCACTTGCTGCCGATTGAGATCCGCCGTCGCCCACGCCACCACCAGGGTCAGCGCCCCGCCGACCAGGACAACCACTAACGCAACCAGCCAGGCCGACGCTTGCTCGCTGATGAAACCGAGGATTTTCGGGCGGACTGCATGCAACGGCATAGGCAAGACTCAAAACGCCAGCGTGCCAGGGCGCCACTTTGGCTAGGTATTAAGTTATAGCCACAGGGCCCAGTTTTGACCAGCGTAAATAAAGCCACGCGCCCGGATTAATCCAGGCGCGCGACCCAGGCCGATCAACGTGCGGTGACTTTCCAGGCGCGGTGGATTTTCGCGTTACGCGCAAAGTCCGGATCGATGGTTTTGTCACTGATATCTTCAACGACATAACGCTCGCCCAGGTTGTCCTCCAACTGGAATTTGCGGAAGTTGTTGGAGAAATACAGCACGCCGCCAGGGGCCAGGCGCGCCATGGCCAGGTCGAGCAATTGCACGTGGTCCCGCTGTACGTCAAAGACGCCTTCCATGCGCTTGGAATTGGAGAATGTCGGAGGGTCGATGAAGATCAGGTCGAACTCATCGCGACAGGCCTCCAGCCACGCCATGACATCCCCTTGCTCCAGACGGTTCTTGTCGGAGAAACCATTGAGGGACAGGTTGCGGCGCGCCCAATCCAGGTAGGTTTTCGACAGGTCGACACTGGTGGTGCTGCGGGCTCCGCCCTTGGCGGCGTGTACGCTGGCGGTGGCGGTGTAGCAAAACAGGTTGAGGAAGCGCTTGCCCGCCGCCTCTTTCTGGATACGCAGGCGAATGGGCCGATGGTCAAGGAACAGGCCGGTGTCCAGGTAGTCGGTCAGGTTGACCAGCAGTTTGACACCGCCTTCGCTGACCTCCGTGAACTTGCCCTGGGCGCTCTGGCGCTCGTACTGTTTGGTGCCGCTCTGACGCTCGCGACGCTTGACCACCACGCGGCTCTTGTCGACATTCAGCGCCAGGGGAATCGCCGCCAAGGCATCAAACATGCGCGCCGAGGCTTTTTCCGGGTCGATGGACTTAGGGGCGGCGTATTCCTGAACGTGAACCCAGTCGTGGTACAGGTCGATCGCCATGGAGTATTCCGGCATATCGGCATCGTACACACGGTAGCAATCGACGCCTTCACGCTTGGCCCACTTGCCCAGCAGCTTGAGGTTCTTCTGCAAACGGTTGGCAAACATCTGCCCACCTTCGCTCAAACGCGCCTGCTCGACCACAGGCGCCGGTGCCGGCTTGATCGGATTGCCGTTCTTGTTGTACTGACGCTCTTGCGGCTCGCTCGGCGCCTGATCGTAGGCCGCCTGTTCGCGCTCGGCCTGGCGTTGCTCGGGGGTGCGGCGTTCGCCGGTGACGAACTGATCCGGGTTGACCTTGATCAGCAACAACTTGCACGGCAGCGCACCGTTCCAGAACGAATACTGCTTGTGACTGCGGATGCCCATGCGCTTGCCCAGATCCGGCGCACCGGTGAACACCGCGGCTTCCCAGCCCAGACAGGCCTGGCGCAGGCGCTCGCCGAGATTCTGGTAGAGGTACAACAAACTGGCTTCATCACCCAGACGCTCGCCGTAAGGTGGGTTGCAGATCACCAGGCCTTTCTGGTGCTGGTCCGGGCGCGGCTCAAACGTACCGACTTCACCCTGATAGACCTTGATCCAGTGACTCAAGCCGGCGCGTTCGATGTTGTTGCGGCCCGGCTGGATCAGGCGCGGATCGGCTTCGTAGCCGCGAATCCACAACGGTGCCTTGTTCATGCCGATGGCCGCGCGTTCGCTGGCTTCGGCGTGGAGTTTTTTCCAGAGTGCCGGAACGTGGCCAAGCCAGGCGGTAAAACCCCACTGCTCACGGTTCAGGTTGGGCGCCATGTCGGCGGCGATCATTGCACCTTCTACCAGGAAGGTGCCGACGCCACACATCGGGTCGGTCAGCGCGCCGCCTTCAGCGGCGATACGCGGCCAGCCGGCACGAATCAGAATGGCTGCCGCCAGGTTTTCCTTCAAGGGTGCCGCGCCTTGCTGCAGGCGATAACCGCGCTGGTGCAGGCTGTGTCCGGACAAATCGAGAGAAAGGATGGCTTCGCCACGGTCCAGGCGCAGGTGAATGCGCAGGTCGGGGTTGATCTTGTCAATGGAGGGGCGTTCGCCGTTCGGCGTGCGCAGCTTGTCGACAATTGCATCCTTGACCTTCAGCGCGCCGAAGTGGGTGTTATCGATACCCGAACCGTGGCCGCTGAATTCCACCGCCAGGGTTCCGTCCGGCAGCATGTGGTCTGGCCACTCGACGTCGAGTACGCCGTGGTACAGGTCTTCGGCGTCCTTCATCGGGAAGCGCTTGAGCACCAGCAGCACGCGGTTGGCCAGGCGCGACCAGAGACACAACCGGTAGGCGGTTTCCATGTCGGCCATGCCGCGCACGGCCGAAGTGTGCTCGCGCGCGTCTTCAAGGCCAAGCCCGACGGCTTCCTCGATCAGCAGGCCTTCGAGGCCTTTGGGGCAAGTGAGGAAGAGTTCGTAACGGTCCGACATGGGAATTCCAGGCTTTTCAGCAATAAGTGAACGGGCGACGCATCGCCCGTTCGGTTTTCAATCAAGCGCTTTTCTTGAAGAGCACTCGCGTGGCACGAATGTGTGCCGTTCCACCCCGGCTGCCGGGCGTTTGAGCCTTGATTTCCGGGGCAGATAAAAGATTGGATGCAACAACAGGTAATATTCTGACCCTTCGTCGAATAATAACCGACTGCAACGAGCGGGCATTCTCACTAAAGAATTAAGCCCATCTTCTTTACAGGGCACATCATAGCTGGCTTTGCCGGAAAAATGGGGCGAAAAGCCATCCCAGCTTATGGCTATAGCATCGTTATCGTTACGTGCTTATGACAAAACGATCATTGAATCCATGTGACCTATTGGTTAGAACTCAACACAGGTCAGCGCCGCAACGACGCTGACACATTGGCCCGCCACGCCGGCAGCGGGCCGCACCAACGGCAGAAAAACTCTGCCTGACCTCGGATGAGGTCGAAGGATATCAAGACAGTCAACAAGTGAGGGAAACACCCTATGAGAAGACTTAAGCGTGATCCGTTGGAAAGAGCATTTTTACGCGGATATCAGTATGGCGTTCATGGCAAATCCCGTGAGCTTTGCCCATTTACTCTACCGTCGGTGCGCCAAGCCTGGATTAACGGCTGGCGCGAAGGACGCGGCGACAACTGGGACGGTATGACCGGCACTGCGGGGATCCACAGACTCAACGAACTTCACGCCGTCGGCTAATCAGGGCACTTAATTCCGACAACCAACTTGAACATGTAACGACTTAACCACGCACGCCCCATCCGGGCGGCGGGCTTCGGCCCAGGGGCTCCTTCAAGGAGCCCTTTTTAATGCCTTCAGTTTTTCGGCAACGCCGCGATTGCATCCACTGACTGGCGAATCAGCGCCGGCCCCTTGTAGATAAACCCGGAATACAACTGCACCAGGCTGGCCCCGGCGGCGATCTTCTCTGCCGCGTGCCTGCCTTCCGTAATTCCGCCCACGGCAATAATCGGCAGGCGCCCAGCCAACTCCGCCGCCAGCACCTGGACGATGTGAGTGCTTTTATCGCGAACCGGCGCGCCGGAGAGTCCACCGGCTTCATCGCCGTAGGCCAGACCTTCAACGCCGACCCGGCTCAAGGTGGTGTTGGTCGCAATCACCGCGTCCATCCCCGAATCCACCAGCGCCTGGGCCACCAGTACGGTTTCTTCGTCGCTCATGTCCGGTGCAATCTTGATCGCCAGCGGCACCCGCTTGCCATGCCGTACGGCCAGGTCTTCCTGGCGTTGGCGCAAGGCTTCGAGCAACTGCTTGAGCGAATCACCGAACTGCAGGCTGCGCAGGCCAGGTGTATTCGGCGAACTGACGTTGACCGTCACATAACTGGCGTGAGCGTAGACCTTGTCCAGGCAGATCAGGTAGTCGTCCACCGCTCGTTCCACCGGGGTATCGAAGTTTTTGCCGATATTGATCCCCAGGATGCCTGTGTACTTCGCCGCCTGGACCCGCGACAGCAAGTGATCAACCCCCAGATTGTTGAAGCCCATGCGATTGATGATCGCCTCGGCCTCCGGCAGACGGAAGATACGTGGCTTGGGATTGCCCGGCTGCGGACGAGGCGTCACGGTGCCGATCTCGACAAAACCGAACCCCAACTGCGCAAAGCCGTCGATGGCCGCACCGTTCTTGTCCAGGCCAGCCGCCAGGCCGACCGGATTGGGGAAGTCCAGCCCCATGACCGAAACCGGCAACTGCGCCGGCGCCTTGCACACCAGCCCATTGAGCCCCAGGCGGCCACCCGCGCCGATCAAGTCCAGAGACAGGTCGTGGGAGGTTTCCGGGGAAAGTTTGAATAACAGCTGGCGGGCCAGGGTATACATGGGTGGGCTTGACTCGGATGGCGGCGAAAGGTGGCGCCGATTATAGCCGGGGTGAAGGGTGTGTGCGAGGCATGGCGCAACCGCCGGCAATCATCCTTTGCGCTGGGCGATCAGCGCCTCGTAACGCTCCCAGATCCTCTGCGCATACCGCAGCCGCAACGCCTCGCGTCGGGCCCCCGCCCCGGGCCCCGCGTTGTAAGCCCCCACCGCGGTCCAGTTGTAGCCGAACTGCTTGATGAACCCGGCAAGGATGGAAGCTCCCACGTCCACCGACAAACAGGGTTCGGCCAGCAACCGTTGCTCGGTAATCCCCTGTTTGAGCAGGCGCGGCAAATGAATGCTGTTGATTTGCATCAGGCCGATGTCACGGGAGCCATTGTGGTTACTGTAATTCATGGCTTGGGGTCGATAACCAGACTCTACCGCAGCGATGGCCTGCAGTAGCTCGGGTTCAATATCATGCCGGCTGGCGGCCTCGACCCAGCAAAAGCCCCGGGCCTCGTTCGATCCAACCAGCGCAATCAATAACAGTGCCGGCGCACAAACCCTCTTCACTGCTGGCCACCCCCTCGGATAATCAGGCCGCAGCCCGGGCAATTGGCGGCGCCCTCAAGCGCCCCATTCCTGTCGAGCACCCTCACCGGACCGTTGAACCGATAACCTTGGCCATACACCGTGGTAATCATGCCACTGGCGCCCTTCAGGTATTTGCGCAGTGAGCAAATACAGCGGGTCAGGGATTCATCGGCCACCTCGCCGTTGGGCCAGGCCAACGCCAACAAACGGTCCTTGGTGACCAGTACATCTGGGCAGGCAAGCAGCAAACGCAGCACATGCCATTCCTTGGGAGGCAGCTGGATATCCACGCCATCGGTGGTCAGCCTGCCATCCCCTTGCAACGTCCAGCGATCGAACATGAAAGAGACCGACCTCAAGTCTTCTCCTCCGCTGACCCACTCACCTAAAGACATCCACGGTTCCTCATTGCCAAAACGTCCTATCCGAGATGACGCGACTATAGAAACCAGAGGTCGATCTCTCGTTAGGCAAAAACCCAAAAATTGTTGGTTTCTCGGACATACCACGTAGGACGTTTCAAAATCGTCAGTTCATGGCTGAATGAGGTTGCGTAACGCCTCGATACGCCCCACAAAATCATTCAGGGCAGCGGAAAAGTTCTCGGCACTGGACAACGCCTGTGGTCCTGCCATCAAACGAAGCTCAAGGCGCCCGTCGATATCCGCCAACTGTATTTGGCCGCTACGGGCAAACGCACACGTCTTGAAGATGAACTGCAGCAGCACATAGGACGAATGCCGATACAAGGACGGCCCGGTCTCCGCCACGGAACTCCACACCCACACATCGTCGTCAATCTTGCCGATATTGATGTTCGGCGAGTTACGCATCTGCATCTCAATGGTGCTGTGGCTATCAAAGCTGCCGATCTGTTGTGCGTTACAGCCGCTATGCAACAACGCGGCCTTTACCAGTTCATCAAGAGTGCGGGCGTGCATGTGGAGCCTCCTTGGGCCTTGGGCAGGAAAACCGTTGAGTTCATTGCGCCGAGGAGTTCATGAACGCCTGTCGGGCTTGTGCGTGTTGAGCAGGCGTCATGGTCGAACGCGGGCCAGGGACGTGCCGCTGTTTCAGGTCATCGTTCACAGCCCTGGCCTGAACAATGAAAAGGCGCACGTCGTGGCTCCTTGGCGCGTCGTGGCGTTCCCGCACAGGTCTGGGTTTGGCCCCTTCGGCATCACGCCGAAAACTGCCCAGCAATAAACGCTTGCCTTGAGCGACCCGGACCACCGCATTGATGCTCACACGCCCTACCGCCGCCGAGGGTCGTTCAGCATTGCCCGCCGGGCTTATTTGGCGACCGTCCTCAATGGTGAGCTGCATCTCGATCTCGTTCGCCTCGGCAAAACGCGGCAGAACACTGACTTGCGTTCCATAGCCAACCGGCAGCCATGCCTGGCGGCCCTCATTGTGTGAGGCCAGGTAAAGGGACTGCTCGTCATGAAACAGCGCCGGGACATTTTCCTGGGTCAGGATCACCGGCAATGTCACCACAGCAGCTTGTCGACGACGCTCCAACGTCCTGAGTCGAGCCATCAGGGCGCGGTCTTCAAGCGGTGTCAGCACACGACTCACCCGTTGCGGCGCGCCTTTTTTGTGCCTGCCGACAGGGACCACGCCCATTTTCTCGAACGCGTGCCGGTCCACGTCTACTCGCCAGAGCGAAATCTCGACCGACCGCTTGGGTACATCCAATTCCGCCACAAGATGCTCAATAAAGCGCACTTGTGCGGGATTACCCTTAATCAACAAACTGTTGGTATCCGGGTACGCCATCACCGAAATACGCCCGCCTGCGAGCAACCCCGACTGGCGCTGACTGGCCGGCGTGGCGCTCTTGCGTTCGGAGGCGATAAACTTTTCAAGCATTGTGGCCATGCCTGGCACGATGATTTTTTCGCCCGCCATGGCGTACTGACGATCCGCGACATGGGTGTTAAGCACCTGGACGACACCGATTTTCTGCGATCCCATGCGCAGCTCGGGACGCTTGCGGTCCACGAGCTGGGCCAGGCGCAGCACGTGGTCGACGTAATTGGGCGGCCCGGAAACATAAAATATTCGCCCCGTGCCTTCGCGCAGCGGGTGGCGCGTCTCGCTGAGCCCGGAACGCCTCATGGCATCACGCAACCTGTCGACCGAAATGTGCCGCAGTGAGACCACCGAGCTTTTCGCCTCACTGGCGTCGTAGAGATAAAGCGCTTGGCCGTCGCTGTACCAGATCAACCGTTGCGCCAGGGCGACCGCGTCAAGCACAGCCTGAGGCACCAGGAAGTCGAACTGTCCGGTAATACGCTTGCGAGCGGCTTTCTGGCTGACCACGATGGGCTGCCCCAGGGGAGCCGACAGCGCCGTAAAGAATGCCCGCAGGTTTTCATCCTGCGCCTGGTAAGCCTCGGCCAGGCAAGCCGAGCTCCCCAGCATCAGCAGGCAGCAGAGCAGCCAATGTCGAGGATCCAGACGTCGAGGCAGCCGCGGCACGTCTGTAGCGCAGGGTTTCGCGGCAGATTGATCAAGGGGCACTCTGTTTTTCCTGAGCGGCACGGCGTTGAGAATGCGCCCATAGTGAAAGGCCGCCGCCGTGCAATCTTGATGAAAAGCTGACGAAGTAGCGCTGCCCGCACACCGTGGCATGTGCCTTGCTTTGCCTTGCCTATCGCAACCCGTGTCAACGCCTGAGCGGGCTCAAAGACCAAGGCGTCGTTAACTGTGCGTGCTTGCAAGCCGCGTGGCGCCACGGCGTTTTTTTTCAGAACGAAGGTAGGTGTTGATGAATGATCAGGTCGGCAGCAGCCAGGCCCACAACGCCTTGGCCTGGGTCAACGGCAGCGATGCGCCGGAAAAGAGCAGTCTCGACCTGGGCTTCATGGCCCTGAGCGACTGTGCTTCGCTGGTGGTCGCCGCCACACAGGGGTTTGCCCAACCTTACGGGCTCACGCTGAACCTCAAACGCCAGTCATCCTGGGCCGGCCTGCGGGACAAACTGGTCAGCGGCGAACTAGACGCCGCCCAAAGCCTGTACGGCCTGATCTACGCGGTACACCTGGGTATCGGCGGTGTCCCGCCCACGGCGATGGCGGTCCTGATGGGCCTGAACCAGAACGGCCAAAGCATCAACCTGTCTCGCGACCTGCAAATGCAAGGGGTGACCAGTCCTGAAGCACTGGAACATCTGGTGCACCAAAGCCGAACAAAACTGACCTTCGCTCAGACTTTTCCCACGGGTACCCACGCCATGTGGTTGTACTACTGGCTCGCCAGCCAGGGCATCCATCCGTTGCAGGATGTCGACAGCGTGGTCGTACCTCCATCGCAGATGGTCGCGCATCTGCAAGCCGGGCGGATCGACGGTTTTTGCGTCGGCGAACCCTGGTCAGCCAGCGCGGTTCAGCAAAACCTGGGGTTTACACTGGCCACCACACAAACCATCTGGCCGGATCACCCGGAAAAGGTCCTGGGCTGTACCCAGGCATTTGTCGAGCAGTACCCCAACACCGCGCGCGTATTGGTAATGGCCATTCTGCAAGCCAGTCGATTTATCGAGGACAGCACTGAGAACCGCCGCTCCACCGCGCAACTGCTGAGTGCCCGGGAATACCTGGATGCACCGCTGGAGTGCATAGCGCCGCGCTTGCTGGGGGATTATCACGATGGCCTGGGTAACCACTGGCAAGATGCCCATGCGTTGCGCTTCCATGGGAATGGCCAGGTCAACGTGCCCTACCTGTCCGACGGCATGTGGTTCATGACCCAGTTCCGACGCTGGGGCCTGCTGCGTGAGGACCCGGATTACTTCGCCGTCGCGCGCCAGGTACAACGGCTGGACATTTATCGCCAAGCGGCTGGCGCAGTGGGAATAGCCGCCCATGATCAGGAAATGCGCAGCAATCAGTTGATCGACGGCAAGGTCTGGGATGGCTCGGACCCCGCCGGCTATGCCCGCAGCTTCCGTCTGCACGCCATGGCCGACGATGTCGTCCGACATGCCTTGCGCTGACCGGAGGAGGACCTATGTTGCGAATCCTGTTGATCAACGACACCCCACGCAAGGTCGGACGCCTCAAGACGGCGCTGATCGAAGCCGGTTTTGAGGTCATCGATGAATC
Source organism: Pseudomonas sp. GQ91 (assembly GCF_059758795.1). Taxonomy (NCBI): domain Bacteria; kingdom Pseudomonadati; phylum Pseudomonadota; class Gammaproteobacteria; order Pseudomonadales; family Pseudomonadaceae; genus Pseudomonas; species Pseudomonas sp. GQ91. Next base: position 85,483 of record NZ_JCAXED010000016.1, on the reverse strand, counting down.
CGGCCTGACCATCGACCTGCCCGCGCGAGTCGAAACGGTGCGCCCGGATGTGATTCTGATCGATACCGAGTCACCGGGCCGGGATGTGATGGAGCAAGTGGTGCTGGTCAGTCGCGACCAGCCCCGGCCCATTGTGATGTTTACCGACGAGCATGACCCGGGGGTCATGCGTCAGGCGATCAAGTCCGGGGTCAGCGCTTATATCGTCGAGGGTATCCAGGCCCAGCGCCTGCAACCGATCCTCGACGTGGCAATGGCCCGCTTTGAAAGCGATCAGGCCCTGCGCGCGCAACTGCTGGCCCGTGATCAGCAACTGGCGGAGCGCAAGCGCATCGAGCTGGCCAAGGGTCTGCTGATGAAAATGAAGGACTGTAATGAGGAACAGGCTTACACCCTGATGCGCCGCCAAGCCATGAGCCGCCAGCAGAAACTGGTTCAGGTGGCGGAGCAGATTATTGCGATGAGTGAGTTGCTGGGGTGATCCAAAGAAGGGTCGGGTTGGATATGCCCTCTCGAAGACAATAAACACCTTGCCCCGACCGCGTCGGCATTGTTGGCGCAGGACTTGCTAACCAAACATCACAGGTAGCCAACGGCGGTTGCCCCACCCCGACAAAGACGTCGCACACCCGGTTTGCCAGCGCGAACCCGGTGGCGGCGTTTTTTCGTTTTGGCCCCATAGCCAGGGGCCGGTGGGGTGGCCTTTAGCAGCCGCTCCATCACAAGGCCTTCCTACAAGACCCCTTACCGCTGAGGTGCGTGATGAAATCAAGCTTCTGGAAATCCGGCCACACCCCGACCTTGTTTGCCGCGTTCCTGTATTTCGACCTGAGCTTCATGGTCTGGTACCTGCTGGGCCCCATGGCGGTGCTGATCGCCACCGACTTGCAACTGACCACCCAGCAACGCGGGCTGATGGTGGCAACGCCAATCCTCGCCGGTGCCATCCTGCGGTTTCTGATGGGCATGCTGGCAGACCGGTTGTCGCCCAAGACCGCCGGCCTGATCGGTCAGGTGATCGTCATCGGGGCACTGTTCGTAGCCTGGAAAATGGGGATCCACACCTATGAACAAGCCCTGTTGCTGGGGCTGTTCCTCGGCATGGCCGGCGCGTCCTTCGCTGTCGCCTTGCCTCTGGCGTCGCAATGGTACCCGGCCGAACACCAAGGCAAGGCCATGGGTATCGCCGGCGCCGGCAACTCCGGCACGGTGTTCGCCGCCATGCTCGCACCGGTGCTGGCGGCCGCCTTTGGCTGGAGCAACGTATTCGGCTTTGCCCTGATCCCGCTGATCCTGACGCTGATCGTGTTCGCCTGGCTGGCACGCAACGCCCCCGAGCGACCAAAAGCCAAATCCATGGCCGACTACTTCAAGGCCTTGGGTGACCGCGACAGCTGGTGGTTCATGTTCTTCTACAGCGTGACCTTCGGCGGTTTTATCGGCCTGGCCAGCGCCCTGCCCGGCTACTTCAACGACCAGTACGGCTTGAGCCCGATCACCGCCGGCTACTACACCGCGGCCTGCGTATTTGGCGGCAGTCTGATGCGTCCGTTGGGCGGCGCCCTGGCTGACCGCTTCGGCGGGATTCGCACCCTGCTGGGCATGTACGCCGTGGCAGCGGTCTGCATCGCCGCGGTGGGGTTCAACTTGCCAAGTTCTTACGCAGCCCTGGCCCTTTTCGTCTGCACCATGCTCGGTTTGGGTGCAGGTAACGGCGCGGTATTCCAGTTGGTGCCCCAGCGCTTTCGACGCGAAATTGGCGTGATGACCGGCCTGATCGGCATGGCCGGCGGCATCGGTGGTTTCGCCCTCGCGGCGGGCATGGGTGCTATCAAGCAAAGCACCGGCAGCTATCAACTGGCACTCTGGCTGTTTGCCAGCCTGGGCGTGCTGGCCTGGTTCGGCTTGTATGGCGTCAAGCGTCGCTGGAGAACCACCTGGGGTTCGGCGGCAGTCACCGCAGCGCGGGTCTGATGAGCCTGCAACTGAGCTTTGCCCAAGCCAGCGCCATCGGGCCCCGGCAGGAAAACCAGGATGCCTTGCGCCTGGTGACCCCGGCCCCGGAACTGGCTGCCAGTAAAGGCTATCTATGTGCCATCGCGGATGGGGTCAGCCAGTGCGCGGACGGTGGCCTCGCAGCTCGCTCGACCTTGCAGGCGCTGGCCCTCGACTATTACGCCACGCCGCAAACCTGGGGCGTGGCCCAGTCCCTGGATCGCCTATTGCTGGCACAAAATCGCTGGCTGCAGGCCAACGGTGGTGGCCAGCCGCTGTTGACCACCCTCAGCGCCCTGGTGTTTCGCGGGCAGCGCTTTACCCTTGCGCATGTCGGCGACTGCCGGGTCTATCGCTGGTTCGACGGCGAGTTGCTGCGTATCAGCGAAGAACATGTGTGGGAGCAACCGGGCATGCAGCATGTGCTCAAGCGCGCCCTGGGCCTGGACCAGCATCTGGTGGTGGACTTTCTCGACGGCGAGCTGCGCAAGGGCGAGTGTTTCCTGCTGCTCAGCGACGGTGTGTGGTCCACCTTGGGCGATCACAGTATCAGCGCGATCCTGCGGGAACAGACAGACCTGGAGCTGGCGGTGAATACCCTGATCAGCGCCGCACATCTGGCAGGCAGCCAGGACAATGCCAGCGCGTTGCTGGTGCGCATTGACCAACTCGGCGCCGCCACCCTCGGCGATGCGCTGGTGCAACTGCAGCAGTGGCCATTGCCACCGACGTTGAAAGCCGGCCAACAGTTCGAGGGCTGGCAGGTGGAGTCAACGCTGGGGCAAAGCCGCCAATCCCTGCTCTACCGGGTGCGTGATGCCCAGCAACAGCCGTGGCTGCTTAAAACCCTGCCGACCAGCCTGGATGATGATCTGTTCGCGGCGCAAGCCTTGCTCTCAGAAGAGTGGTTTTTGCGCCGGGTCGCCGGACGCGCGTTTCCTGAAGTCCACCCGGCCAACGGGCGTCAGCATTTGTACTACGTGATGCGCGAATACTCAGGGCTGACCCTCGCCGAACTGTTCAAGCGCCATGGCCCCTTGCCGCTGGCGCAATGGCAGTCCCTCGCAGAACGCCTGTTGCGGGCAATCGGGCAGTTGCATCGGCGGCAAATCCTGCACCGCGACATCAAACCGGAAAACCTGCTGCTGGGGGACGACGGGGAGTTGCGGATACTGGATTTCGGCCTGGCCTACTGCCCGGGCCTGTCCGAAGACCGTGCCCACGTGTTGCCCGGCACCCCGAGTTTCATCGCCCCCGAAGCCTTTAATGGCGAACGTCCGAGCCCGCAGCAGGATTTATACAGCGCAGGCGTGACCTTGTATTACCTGCTGACCGGGCATTATCCCTACGGAGAAGTCGAAGCGTTTCAACGCCCCAAGTTCACCACGCCGGTCAGCGCCAGTCGCTACCGGCCCGACCTGCCCGACTGGCTGCAACAAAGCCTGGAACACGCCGTCGCAGTACAACCGGCGCAACGTTATGAAACTGCCGAGCAATGGCTACTGGTGCTGGAGCAGGCCGATCGCCGTGAGCTGAGCATTCGCCCCAGGCCGCTGCTGGAGCGTGAGCCGCTCAAGGTCTGGCAGACGCTGGCCATGCTGTCGTTACTGATCAATCTGGTGCTGCTGTACGGGCTATTGCACCACTAAGAGGCAAAAGCGCATTCCAGATCCGCTGCACACCCAATAAAAGCGGACACCCTGCGACTTGGCACAACCACTGCATTAGCTTTCTCCAACACCCACATACAGCCCACCCTTCAACGACGAAGGTGGGGCTTTCCCGAGAGAACGGGACCAGGACAAAGGCGTCCTCGCTAGCTATCTAGCGGGGATGCCTTTTTTGTTTGCGCGTGATTTGTCGAGCCATTGCGGAGAACGACATGAAAAAACTCAAACTGGTGATGATCGGCAACGGCATGGCCGGGGTCCGTACCCTTGAAGAACTGCTCAAATTGAGCAACGAGCTGTATGACATCACTGTCTTCGGCGCCGAGCCTCACACCAATTACAACCGCATCCTGCTGTCACCGGTGCTGGCTGGCGAACAGACCTTCGAAGAAATCGTGCTCAACGATCTTGACTGGTACCTGCAGAACAACATCAAGTTGTTGCTCAACCGCAAGGTGGTGCAGATCGACCGGGTCAAACGCATAGTCATTGCCGAAGACGGCACCGAGGCCGAGTACGATCGCCTGCTGATCGCCACCGGCTCGACCCCGTTTATTTTGCCGATCCCCGGCAACACCCTGGAGGGTGTTATCGGTTACCGCGACATTGCCGACACCCAGGCCATGATCGACACCGCCAAGACTCACACACACGCCGTGGTCATCGGCGGCGGCCTGCTCGGCCTGGAAGCGGCGAACGGCCTGATGCTGCGCGGCATGCACGTGACCGTGGTGCACCTGGGCGAATGGTTGCTGGAGCGGCAGCTGGACAAGACCAGCGGCCAACTGTTGCAGACCGAGCTGGAAAGCCGTGGCCTGGTGTTCCGCATGTGCGAACAGACCCAAGCCCTGCATGATGCCGGCAATGGCCGCGTGGGCTCGGTGCAATTCAAAAATGGCGACGTGATTCCCGCGGACCTGGTGGTGATGGCCGCCGGCATTCGCCCCAACACCGAACTGGCGGAAAAATCCGGCATCCCGTGCAACCGCGGGATTCTGGTCAACGACACCCTGCAAACCTACGACCCGCGCATCTATGCCATTGGCGAATGCGCCAGCCATCGCGGCATCGCTTACGGTTTGGTCGCACCACTGTTCGAACAAGCCAAGGTCTGCGCCAACCATCTGGCCCAGCTGGGGTTCGCCACCTACAAAGGCTCGGTGACCTCCACCAAGCTGAAAGTCACCGGCATTGACCTGTTTTCCGCCGGCGACTTCATGGGCGGTGAAGGCACCGAAACCATCACCCTGTCCGACCCGATTGGCGGTGTCTACAAGAAGCTGGTGATCAAGGACGACATCCTGGTCGGCGCTTGCCTGTACGGTGATACCGCCGACGGAGGTTGGTATTTCCGGCAGATTCGTGAGAACCATGGCATTGGCGAGATCCGTGATCACCTGATGTTCGGCGAAAACGCCTTGGGCGACGTCGGCCACCAAGGCCAGGACAAAGCCATGAGCATGGCCGACAACGCGGAAGTCTGTGGTTGCAACGGTGTCTGCAAGGGCACCATCGTCAAAGCGATTCAAGAGCAAGGACTGTTCAGCGTCGACGAGGTGAAAAAGCACACCAAGGCCGCCAGTTCCTGTGGTTCATGTGTCGGACTGGTGGAACAGATCCTGATCAACACCGTGGGCGGCGCAGCCGACGTCAAGCCAAAGAGCGAAAAAGCCATCTGCGGTTGCAGCGATCTCAACCACGGACAAATCCGCCAGGCGATCCGCGAACAGCACCTGCTGACGATCGCCGGCACCATGAGCTACCTGAACTGGCGCACACCCAACGGGTGCGCTACGTGCCGTCCGGCGTTGAACTACTACCTGATTTCCACCTGGCCGGGCGAAGCCAAGGATGATCCGCAATCGCGCCTGATCAACGAGCGGGCCCACGCCAACATTCAGAAAGACGGCACCTACTCCGTTGTCCCGCGGATGTGGGGCGGCGTGACCAATCCTTCGGAGCTACGCCGTATCGCCGACGTGGCAGACAAGTACAACGTGCCGATGGTCAAGGTCACTGGCGGACAGCGCATCGACTTGCTGGGCATTAAGAAACAGGACCTGCCGGGCGTCTGGAAAGACCTCGACATGCCATCCGGCCATGCGTATGGCAAATCCATCCGCACAGTGAAGACTTGCGTAGGCAGCGAGTTCTGCCGCTTCGGCACGCAGAACTCGACACAATTGGGGATCGAGCTGGAGCATGACCTGTTCAACATGTGGTCGCCGCACAAGGTCAAGCTCGCGGTGTCCGGATGCCCGCGCAACTGCTCGGAAGCCGGGATCAAGGACGTAGGCATTATCGGTGTCGACTCCGGCTGGGAGATGTACATCGGCGGCAACGGCGGGATCAAGACCGAAGTCGCGGAGTTCTTCGTCAAGCTCAAGACCGCCGAGGAAGTGCGCGAATACAACGGCGCATTCCTGCAGTTGTATCGCGAAGAAGCCTTCTACCTCGAACGCACCGTGCACTACATGCAACGGGTGGGCATGGACCACATCAAGAAGGCCGTGCTGGAAGACCCGGCGCGACGCCAGGCACTCAACGAACGCCTGCAGTTTTCCCTGTCGTTCGAACAGGATCCGTGGAAAGAACGCCTCGAGCAGCCGCTGCTGAAAAAGGAATTCGACGTCATCCCTGTTAAACAACTGGAGGTGCCGGCATGAACTGGCTGGATATCTGCGCCCTCGAAGAAATCAACAGCCTCGGCTCGCGAATTGTCAGTGGACCAAAGGGTGACATCGCGATTTTTCGCACCAGTGACGATGAAGTCTTCGCCCTTGATGACCGCTGCCCCCACAAAGGCGGCCCGCTGTCCCAAGGGTTGATCTATGGCAAGCGGGTGGCGTGTCCGCTGCATAACTGGCAAATCGATTTGGCGTCTGGCGAAGCCCAGGCACCGGATGTCGGCTGCGCCCACCATCATCCGGCCCGGGTCGAAAACGGCCGGGTGATGCTGGCCCTGCGGGACGCCGGTTGATGAACCGCCAGACCACCGCGTCGACCTGCTGCTACTGCGGGGTCGGTTGCGGCGTGCTGATCGAGCATGACGACACGCGGATCCTCGGCGTCAGTGGCGACCCGGCGCACCCGGCCAACTTCGGCAAGCTGTGCAGCAAGGGCGCCAGCCTGCACCTGACCGGCGACCTGAGCGCACGCGCGTTGTACCCGGAACTGCGGCTGGGCAAAGCCCTGGCCCGCAGCCGCACCGATTGGGACACCGCCCTGGAGCACGCCGCGAATGTATTCGCCGAGACCATCGCCGAACACGGCCCCGACAGTGTGGCCTTTTACATCTCAGGGCAACTGCTGACCGAGGACTACTACAGCTTCAACAAACTCGCCAGGGCGCTGGTGGGCACCAACAATATCGACAGCAATTCCAGGTTGTGCATGTCTTCGGCGGTGGTCGGCTACAAGCGCAGCCTGGGCGCCGACGCGCCGCCATGCAGCTACGAGGACCTGGAGTCCAGCGATTGTGTGCTGATCGTCGGCAGTAACATGGCTTACGCGCATCCGGTGTTGTTCCGACGCCTGGAAGAAGCCAAGGTCCGTCGGCCGGACATGAAAGTCGTGGTGATCGATCCGCGTCGCACCGATACCTGCGATCTGGCGGACATGCACCTGGCGATTCTCCCTGGGACCGATGTCGCGCTGTTCCATGGGATTTTGCACCTGTTGCTGTGGGAAGACTGGATCGACCGCGACTTTATCCAGGCGCATACCGACGGCCTGGACGAGTTGAAACGATTGGTCCATGACTACACGCCGCAAATGGTCACACAGTTGTGCGGGATCAGCGTCGAGCAGTTGCGCCAATGCGCCCAATGGGTCGGCACCTCTGCAAGCTTCCTGTCTCTTTGGTGCATGGGGCTCAATCAATCCACCGCTGGCAGTGCGAAGAACAGCGCGCTGATCAATTTGCACCTGGCCACCGGGACCATTGGCCGGCCGGGCTGCGGACCTTTCTCGCTCACCGGCCAGCCGAATGCCATGGGCGGGCGCGAAACCGGGAGCCTGTCGAACCTGTTGCCAGGCCATCGCGAAGCAGCCAACCCGACACACCGTTCAGAAGTCGCCGCGTATTGGGGCGTCGAACACTTACCGGCCAATACCGGGCTGACCGCCATCGAACTGTTTGAACAGATGCAGGCTGGCAAGATCAAGGCACTGTGGATCGCCTGCACCAATCCTGCCCAATCCCTGCCAGACCAGAACGCAGTGCGCCAAGCCCTGCAAGCCTGCCCGTTCGTGGTCCTGCAAGAAGCCTTTCGCACCACGGAAACCGCGACCTTTGCCGACCTGTTGTTGCCCGCCGCCAGTTGGGGTGAGAAAGAAGGCACGGTGACCAACTCCGAGCGGCGTATTTCCCACGTCCGCCAGGCCATTGCTCCACCGGGTGAGGCGCGACCGGATTGGGCAATTACCGTGGACTTCGCCCAGCGCCTGGAGCGGCGTTTGCGGCCAGGCCTGCCGAACCTGTTTGCCTTTGAGCAACCGGCGCAGATTTTTGATGAATTCAAGCAACTGACTCGCGGTCGCGACCTGGATTTGTCGGGCATCAGCCACGCCGTACTCGACCAGATTGGGCCACAACAATGGCCATTCCCAGTCGATGCGCAAAGCGGTACGGCGCGGCTGTACAGCGACGGGCTCTTCCCTACCGACAGCGGTCGTGCACACTTTATTGCCGATCCATACCGCCCCGCCAAGGAACAACGTGATGCCCGTTTTCCACTGACCCTGATTACCGGCCGTCTGCGGGACCAGTGGCATGGCATGAGCCGCACCGGCACCGCCGCGCAGTTGTTCGGCCATGTCAGCGAGGCCTTGCTCGGCCTGCACCCCGATGAACTGCGCCGGCATCGTTTCAAGGACGGTGATCTGGTCAACCTCAAAAGCCGTCGCGGCAACCTGATTGTGGCGGTCAGCAGCGACGACAGTGTGCGTCCCGGCCACGCCTTTCTGCCAATGCACTGGGGCGATCGCTTCCTCAAGGGCGGGGTCAACACCCTCACCCAGCCAGCGTTCGACCCCTTGTCGAAACAACCTGAACTCAAGCACAGCGGCGTACGCCTGGAAGCGGTGCAACTGCCCTGGCAGTTGTTCGCGTTGATCGAAGGCGATGTGCAGCAGCACTTCGAGGCCTTGCGTCCACTGTGCGAAGGCTTTGCCTATGTCAGCCTGAGCCTGGCCGGGCGCGAGCGTCCGGCGCTGGTGGTGCGCGCCGCGCATACCGAAGCGCCGGACCTGCAGTTGCTCAAAAGCATCGACCAATTGTTGGGTCTCAATGAGGGTCCGGTCATGGCTTATGACGACCCACGCCGCTCCATCGGCAAGCGGGTAAAAATCGAAAAAGGCCGGATTACCGCCCTGCGCCTGGCCGGCGAAACCCTGGCCCGCCACTGGCTGCAAAGCCTCTGGCTGGAAGGCAAGGCTGACGATCAACTGCGTCGCTGGCTGTTGGCCCCCTTGAGCGCACCACCGGGTGGCGGTGCGACTCGCAATAAAACGTTGTGCAACTGCAAGAACGTCAGTGAAAACGCGGTGTGCGCCGGGATTGCCCGGGGCCTGGACCTCAATGGGCTCAAGCAGGAGCTGGGGTGCGGCACGCAATGCGGCTCCTGCGTTCCGGAAATCAAACGTTTATTGGCCAGCACTCCGCAGCCAATCGCAATCAGTGTATGAGGGGAAAAAACATGAGCGCAAAAGTCTGGCTGGTAGGTGCAGGCCCCGGTGATCCGGAGTTGCTGACCCTCAAGGCGGTGCGGGCCCTGCATGAAGCTGATGTGGTGCTGATTGATGACCTGGTCAACCCGGCGGTGCTTGAACATTGTCCAGGTACCCGAGTGATCACTGTCGGCAAGCGCGGTGGATGCCGCTCTACGCCACAGGCGTTTATTCACCGCCTGATGCTGCGGTATGCGCGCCAAGGCAAGTGCGTAGTACGCCTCAAAGGCGGTGATCCGTGCATTTTCGGGCGGGGTGGTGAAGAAGCTATCTGGCTCAGGGAGCGCGGTGTGGCGGTGGAACTGGTCAATGGCATCACCGCCGGCCTGGCAGGCGCGACGCAGTGCGATATCCCCCTGACATTGCGCGGTGTCAGTCGTGGTGTGACGCTGGTCACGGCGCATACGCAGGACGACAGCAGCCTCAATTGGCGGGCATTGGCCGAAGGCGGCACAACGTTGGTGGTGTATATGGGCGTGGCGAAACTCGAGGAAATTGCCGCGCAGTTGCTCGAGGGCGGCATGGCTGCCGATATGCCGGTGGCGATGATCGAGAACGCTTCGCTACCGATGCAGCGTGAATGCCGCAGCTCCCTGGCCCGCATGCAAGCAGATGCCCAGGCATTTGCCTTGAAGAGCCCGGCGATCCTGGTGATCGGCGCGGTGGCGGCAACCGCGGTTGAAGCGGTGTTGCAAGCCAGCGCCTGAGGCAAATCCCAGGCGAAAAAAAGCCCGGCCTAAGCCGGGCTTTTTTCTACAACTCAGTCATTACTGAGCGGTAGCTTCAACCGCAGCTTCTACGCGACGGTTAACAGCACGACCAGCTTCAGTTGCGTTGTCAGCAACTGGGCGGGATTCGCCGTAACCTACGGAGGTGATACGGCCAGCGTCAACGCCGTCTTGAACCAGAACTTGCTTAACAGCGTCAGCACGACGCTGGGACAGCTTCTGGTTGTAGGCGTCTGGACCTACGGAGTCAGTGTGACCAGCAACTTCTACGTTGGTAGCTGGGTACTGAGCCATGAAGTCGGCCAGGTTTTTCACGTCGCCGTAGCTGTCTTGTTTAACAACAGCTTTGTCGAAGTCGAACTTCACGTCCAGCTCAACACGAACAACCTGAGCAACCGGAGCTTCTGGCTCTGGAACTGGCTCTGGAGCTGGTGCCGGGGTAGGAGCTGGAGCTACTGCGCCAGCGTTACCGCCGAAGTTCACGCCCAGGCCGACCAGTGCGGAGTAATCCCACTTGCCGTTGTCCAGGTTGTGGTCAGCTTCAACGCCTGCACGAGCGAACAGGTTGTTGGTGAAGTAGTACTTCACACCGGTACCGATGATAGCCAGAGTCGACTGATCGCGACCGCTGTGACCATCAGCTTTTACGTTGGTGCGGCTCTGGTGACCGAAACCACCTTCTACGTATGGACGCAGGGAGTCAACACCAGCCTGACCGAAGTGGTAGGTAGCCAGCAGGCTGCCAGTGTCACCCTTGATCTTTTGGTTGCCAGTACCGTCGTTCGAACGGGTGTGGTTGGTCTTGTCGTAGGACAAGTTCAAGGACAGGTCGTCGGTCAGGAAGTAACCGATGCGAGCGCCAGGATTGAAGCCGTCTTCGATGTGCTTGACGCTATCGTTGTACTGCTTCTTGTAGAACAGCTCGCCTTCAACTGCGCCTTGGCCTTGTGCCAGAACGCCGAAAGAAGTAGCGGCAATAAGAGAACCAATGGCCAAGCCCAAGGTGTTTTTCAGTTTCATCCGTTAAATCCCCATCTGGTGATTGTAAAGCAGTCCCACATACCGGGGGACAACTCGGCGACAAGTCTAACAGAACTTGCCTACACGTAAGAGATATTTGCAGTGCACTAAGTTTCAGTATCGCCCGCAAATTTCTCACGTAATTTATCAAGAGCGCGTTTGTAACGCATTTTTGTCGCACTCAAACCCATATGCATAATGTCAGCGATTTCCTGAAATTCCAGCTCTGCGACAAAACGTAGCACCAGAATTTCCCGGTCAATCGGGTTCACATGCACCAGCCAGCGATCAAGTCCGCCCTTTTCCTCGGGTGCCGGCGCCTTTTCTTCAGACGCCTCCTCAAGGGGGTCGAGACTCAAAGCGTCCATCAAGCGACGCTTTCGCCGTTCCTTCCGATACTGCGTGATGCACTCGTTGTACGTGATGCTGTACAGCCAGGTCTTGAACTTCGATTTCCCCTCAAAGTTCTTCAAACCGTACAACACCTTGAGCATCACCTCCTGACAGACATCATCCGCATCACGATCGTTCCCTAAATACCTTGAACAAACGTTGAACAGAGTGCGTTGATACCTGCGCATCAATTCTTCGTACGCGCGTGTTACGTGAAACAGCTCCGTGTGCGCGCGCGCGACCAACTCCTCATCAGAGAGCTCACGGGGGTCATAGCGCGTGGACAGCGTTTGGGCTTTATTCAAAACAAGTCGTGCCGACAGTCAGGTCAATGTCCGCCACATCCCGGATACCCAGGATCGCGGCGGCGTACATTAGCAGGGTTTACCGGTTTAGCGGCTACTCACCTGCTGCTCCAGCAGAATTCGATTAGACAACGACACTAGATCGCCATCATCGGTCAGCACTGTAGTTTTTACTGTGCCGATCTCTTCGATCTGCCCTTCGACCTCGCCTACACGCACGTATTGCCCGACCTGATACAGCTCACGCACATAGATTCCCGCAAGAATCTGACCGGCAATTTCCCGGCTTCCCAACCCCATGGCCAGCGCAACGGCCAGACCAACGGTAATCAAAACAATCACAATCACATGGTTGAGCAGGTCAGTCTTGACCTCCAGCTGACTGATCGCAACCGAAATACTGATGATGATCACCAGTCCCTGGGCAATCCGTCCTAGGCCACTGGCGTAGTCCAGGCCGACGCCTTCGGCGGCACCGCGCACCAGCCCGTTGGCCAATTGCGCCAGCAAAACCCCCACCAGCAACACCAGCGCGCCACCGAAAACCTTCGGTAAGTACAGCGCCAACATGTCGAGCGTAGCTGAAACTCTTTCAAGTCCAAGGGACTGCGCCGCAGAAACCAGGAAAATCAGCAGCACGAACCAATAAACGATCTTTCCGATCAGTGTCGAAATCGGCACTTTAAGGCCGACACGCCCCAGCAATTTGGTGAGGCCGGTCCCCCCCATGACGCGATCGAGGCCCAACTTGGCCAGCAGCTTGGACAGCAAGGTGTCGAGCAACTTGGCCACGACAAAACCCAACAGCACCAGCACCAGCGCTCCGAACAGGTTGGGAATGAAATTCGCCACCTTGGTCCATAGCGCGGTCATTGCAGTAACCAGACTCTGCGTCCAGAGATCAAGTTCCATATTCAATCAGCCTTATCAGTAGTACGAGCAATAGGTTTACGACGAGAAACCGGTGAAACGTGGGCAGAGCCATTGTTCACGGCGATCATCAGCGCAGGCAGCCAACGGCCCAGCAAACCGAACAGATCACCCGCCCCCACCTGACGGTTGGCCGTTTTCAATACGCGACCCAGGCACGCATCGTCGTCGCGGTTGGACGGCGAAGTGTTAAGCATGTCACGCAAAGACTGTTCAAACGGATCGTGCATATAGACCTCTCGCAAGTGATTCAAAGACGAGGGCAAAATTCGCCGGGTCACATGACCTCTCCACCCGTTCAGGTCACATTCAGCTCAGACCCAGCGTAAGCGCCTGAACAACCACCACTGTCCCAGAGCAATCAGGACCACCAACAAGCACGCAATTGCAAAACCGTAGGGGCTGGAAGAGAACGGAATGCCACCCACATTGATCCCCAACAGTCCCGTCAGAAAACTCATCGGCAAGAAGATCCCGGTGATGATTCCGAAGCGGTACATGGTGCGATTCATACGCACGCTCAAGCGCCGATCTTCAGCCTCAAGTACAAGCCCCACGCGCTCCCGAGTCAATTCCAGCTCCTCCAGGTAGCGGGTCAGGCTGTTGTTCAACTCGTTCCAATAGTCAGCATCGTCATCGACAAACCAGGGCAATTTGATACGTGTCAGTTGAGCAAAGATATCCCGTTGCGGCGCCAGGAAACGCTTGAGCGCAGCGGCTCGCCGACGGATCTGCAAAACATTCCCGTGCTCCGGTGTGTACCGTTCGTCGGCATCCAGCTTTTCTTCTTCGACGTCGACGTTTTCAGACAGATCACTGACCAGATCCTGCACTTTGTTGGTCAGGTACTGCGCCATATAAAGGATGAGTTCCGAGGCGGTTTTCGGCCCCTTACCCTCCTCCAATTGCGCCAGCAACTCATCAGTAGCGCGCAATGGCCGTAAACGCAGGGAAATCACCCGGGAGGCCGCCGCGAAGATGCGTACCGACACCATGTCTTCCGGCTCAGCGCCAGGGTTGAGGTTGATCCCACGCAAAAACACCAGCAATTCAGCGTCCGGCAACGGCAACAGTCGTGGACGGGTGTTCTCTTCCAACAACAGGTCACAGGCGAATTCGCTCAGGCCGCTGGACTTGCGTAGCCAGGTTTGTGTCTGCGGATGACTGCGGTCCCAGTGCAGCCACAGACTTTCCTGAGGCTGCAATTGCAACTGGTCAAGCTCAGTTCGGGCAATCGCACGCGCACCACCGCTTCCGTCAAGCACCAGGGCATGCACCAGCCCCCATTGCGCGTTTTCTTCCTCGAACATCCTCACCCCTGTCGGTCTACTGCTGTTATTCAGGCATTTTCAAAGGACTGGGCGAGACGATCACACCGTTATTGTCGGCATACACATACTCACCCGGACGAAACGTCACACCGGCAAACGTCACCACTACGTCCACCTCGCCAACCCCACGTCGCACGCTCTTCAACGGATGACTGGCCAGGGCCTGCACCCCCAGGTCGGTCTGGGCGAGGACATCCACGTCACGGATGCAACCGTAGATCACCATCCCTTCCCAGCCGTTTTTCGCGGCTTTCTCGGCGATCATGTCACCCAGCAAGGCGTGACGCAGGGAACCGCCACCGTCAACCACCAGCACTTTGCCGGTGCCATCGAGTTCGGCCTGTTCCTTGACCCGGGAGTTGTCTTCAAAGCACTTGACGGTAACGATTTCGCCACCGAAGGAGTCTCGTCCGCCAAAGTTGCTGAACATGGGCTCGAGCACCTGTACCAGTTCCGGGTAGGCATCACACAGGTCGGGGGTCACGTAATGGTTCATCGGAAAACTCCTGTCAGTGAAAGAAGGTGTCGAACATCCACGGCTACATCAGGGAAACGCATCACACTGGGCATTCTTTAAACATGCGCCATCGCGGCCGGCAATGATCAGATCCGCGCCCGAGCAACGCAATAGCCATTGCGCGACTGAATATGACCAAAACCGCCTGATACGTCATATCTTAGCCGTAACCCTCATCAAGCGAAACGCCCTTGTCAGGCGCCTGTCAGCCGACCGCGAGGACTTCAGGCTGTGCGCCCGTCACAGGTGTCAGCGGATCTTTCAGCCAGCGCTCTACCAACGGCCACACTTCGAGCTGGGCGGCCTTGCTCACCAGCATCTCGACATGTCCGAAATCCCCGGTAAACCCTTGTCGTCGCCCCAGGCACAGGTATTGACGGTGCTCGGAACCCACTTGTTCAAGCAGTTTGCGACAAGCCCAGTCCGGGTCCTGACGATCGCCGGCGGCACTCACCGCCAACAACGGCACATCGACCTCGGCCAAACCTTTCCACCAATCGCGCTCGCCGTCCCCAAAACGCCCGAACAAGCCATGCCAGCGCAGGCTCTCCAGGGCCAGTCCGATGGGTTCGTCTTCCGGGCCACGTTTTAGCCGGGCCCCGGAAAGTTGAGCAAAGCGCTTCAAAATAAAACGGCCACCCCACTCGACTGGCGGAATCTTCAACGGCCAGTAGGTACGACTGACCTGGCAACCGAACAAGGCCACCGAAGCCACCGCGGGCGCGCCCAGGTACTGCCCGCCCAATGCCGCCGCGAGGGTCGTAGCGCCCAGGGAATGGCCAATCCAGTGCGGAACCTGCCCACTCTGCTCACGCACAAATGCAGCGATGGCAGGCAAATCGTAGCGAGCATAGTCGGCGACACGGTTCTTGGGGTAATCCCGGTTACGCCGGGAAAGCCCGTGACCACGCATTTCCGGGATCCACACATCAAATCCCTGCCGCGCCAGATAAGCCCCCAGGCCAATACCCTTGGGCGAATACCAGAAGCGTCGATTGGAGAAGCTGCCGTGTAACAGGATCACTGGCACGCCTCGACTATCCGCGACCTCGGCCAGGCCCAGGCGCGTCACCGCCAATTCCACAGTGCCATCGGGACTGTTGCCGGGCTTGAGGCGATAAACATCTTCACTCAGGTCGCCACGACGCTCAGCGCTGATCAAGGCGACGGGAAACAAACTGCTGCTGCTTTGCATAATGCTCTTGCACAAAAAAGGGCGGCGTCCAGAAGGAGTTCCGCCCTGCACAGAATGAGAAATGCCGGTCAGCCATGGCAGCTGACCGGCTGTTGGCGATTACGCCGAGACTTGGCCTTCGGCCAGGAAGAACCAGGTTTCCAGCACCGAATCCGGGTTCAGCGAAACGCTTTCGATGCCCTGTTCCATCAGCCATTTGGCCAGGTCCGGGTGATCGGAAGGGCCTTGGCCACAGATACCGATGTACTTGCCGGCCTTGTTGCACGCCTGGATGGCGTTGGCCAGCAGCTTCTTGACCGCCGGATTACGTTCATCGAACAGATGGGCAATGATCCCCGAGTCACGGTCCAGGCCCAGGGTCAACTGAGTCAGGTCGTTGGAGCCAATGGAGAAGCCGTCGAAGAATTCCAGGAACTCTTCGGCCAGAATCGCATTGGAAGGCAGTTCGCACATCATGATCACGCGAAGACCGTTTTCACCACGGGACAGGCCATTCTCAGCCAGCAAATCGACGACCTGGCTCGCTTCGCCCAAGGTTCGCACGAACGGCACCATGATCTCGACGTTGGTCAGGCCCATTTCGTTGCGCACGCGCTTGAGGGCGCGGCATTCGAGTTCAAAGCAGTCACGGAAGGCTTCGCTGATGTAGCGCGACGCGCCACGGAAACCCAGCATCGGGTTTTCTTCTTCCGGCTCGTAGAGCTTGCCGCCGATCAGGTTCGCGTATTCGTTGGACTTGAAGTCCGACAGGCGCACGATGACTTTCTTCGGCCAGAAGGCCGCCGCCAGGGTGCTGATGCCTTCCACCAGCTTCTCGACGTAGAAACCTACCGGATCGTTGTAACCGGCGATGCGCTTGTCGACACTGTCCTTGATCTCCAACGGCAGGCCGTCGTAGTTCAACAGCGCCTTGGGGTGCACGCCAATCATCCGGTTGATGATGAACTCCAGGCGGGCCAGGCCCACGCCGGCATTCGGCAGCTGCGCGAAATCAAAGGCACGGTCCGGGTTGCCGACGTTCATCATGATCTTGAACGGCAGATCCGGCATCGCGTCGATGGAGTTTTGCTTGATGTCGAAACCCAGTTCACCTTCGAAGATGAAACCGGTATCGCCTTCGGCACAGGAAACGGTCACGCCCTGCCCATCCTTCAACAGCTGAGTGGCGTTACCGCAGCCCACCACGGCTGGAATTCCCAGTTCACGCGCGATGATTGCGGCGTGACAGGTACGCCCGCCACGGTTGGTGACGATGGCGCTGGCGCGCTTCATCACGGGCTCCCAGTCCGGGTCGGTCATGTCGGAAACCAATACGTCACCTGGCTGGACCTTGTCCATCTCGGAGACGTCCTTGATGATCCGCACCTTGCCGGCGCCGATGCGCTGGCCGATGGCACGGCCTTCCACCAGCACGGTGCCGGTTTCCTTCAACAGATAGCGTTCCATGACATTGGCCGAGGTACGGCTCTTCACGGTTTCCGGGCGGGCCTGGACGATGTACAGCTTGCCGTCGTCGCCATCCTTGGCCCATTCGATGTCCATCGGGCACTTGTAGTGCTTCTCGATGATCATCGCTTGCTTGGCCAATTCGCTGACTTCAGCGTCGCTCAGGCAGAAACGCGCGCGCTCGGCCTTGTCGACATCCACGGTTTTCACCGAGCGACCGGCCTTGGCCTCATCACCGTAGATCATCTTGATGGCCTTGCTGCCCAGGTTGCGGCGCAGAATGGCCGGGCGACCTGCTTCCAGAGTGCCCTTGTGGACGTAGAATTCATCCGGGTTGACCGCGCCCTGCACCACGGTTTCCCCCAGGCCGTAAGCGCCGGTGATAAACACCACGTCGCGAAAGCCCGATTCCGTGTCCAGGGTGAACATCACGCCGGCCGTACCGGTTTCCGAACGTACCATGCGCTGCACGCCGGCAGAGAGGGCCACCAACTTGTGGTCGAAACCCTGGTGCACGCGGTAGGAAATGGCACGGTCGTTGAACAGCGAGGCGAACACTTCCTTGGCCGCGCGGATGACGTTTTCCACGCCGCGAATGTTCAGGAAGGTTTCTTGCTGGCCGGCGAAGGAGGCATCGGGCAGGTCTTCAGCGGTGGCCGAGGAACGAACGGCGACGGCCATGTCCGGATTACCCGCCGAAAGGCTGGCGAAGGCCGTGCGGATTTCCGCGTTGAGCTTCTCGGGGAACTCGGCTTCCATGATCCATTGACGAATCTGGGCACCGGTCTTGGCCAAGGCATTGACGTCATCCACGTCCAAGGCGTCCAGAGCTGCATGGATTTGAGCGTTGAGACCGCTCAGTTCGAGGAAATCACGGTAAGCCTGGGCCGTAGTGGCGAAGCCACCGGGTACCGAGACACCGGCGCCCGCAAGGTTACTGATCATCTCGCCGAGGGATGCGTTCTTGCCCCCCACATGCTCTACATCATGGACGCCGAGCTTATCGAGGGAAACTACGTACTCTACCAAGGTGATCTCTCCACTAACTGTGTTGGAAAAGCTCAGGGCGCCGGGTGCTCAGTAGGAGCAATTACCGGCGTTTGTGGCCTGGACCTGGAAAATAAGTGAGAATGCGGCCCACTGCGGGACGGCAAAATCGCACCTATCATATCCAAGATTCGTCATCAGCTTAAGGCCCAAGGCTCAAATGAAACGATCTGCTTTCTTTATCTCCGATGGCACCGGCATCACAGCCGAAACCCTGGGTCAAAGCCTGTTGGCGCAGTTCGAAAACATTACCTTCGCCAAATTCACGCGACCGTATATCGATAGCGTGGATAAAGCGCGGCTCATGGTACAACAAATCAATCTGGCCGCCGAAAAAGACGGTTTTCGCCCGATCATTTTCGACACCATTGTCAATCAGGACATTCGTGAGATCCTCGCGACTTCCAATGGTTTCATGATCGACATCTTCTCGACCTTCCTCGCCCCCCTGGAGCAAGAGTTGAGCGAGCATTCCTCATACTCTGTGGGCAAGTCCCATTCCATTGGCCACAACTCCAATTACATGGAGCGGATCGAGGCGGTGAACTTCGCCCTAGACAACGACGATGGTGCCCGCACCCACTACTACGACAAGGCCGACCTGATCCTGGTGGGTGTGTCCCGTTGCGGCAAGACGCCGACGTGCCTTTATATGGCCATGCAGTTCGGTATTCGCGCAGCCAACTACCCGCTGACCGAGGATGACATGGAGCGCCTGCAACTGCCGGCGGTGCTGCGATCACACCAGCACAAGCTGTTCGGCTTGACCATCGACCCGGACCGTCTCACCGCCATCCGTAACGAGCGCAAGCCCAACAGCCGCTACTCGAGCTATGCCCAGTGCGAATTCGAAGTACGCGAAGTGGAAAATCTGTTCCGCCGGGAAAATATCCCACACATCAATTCCACACATTTTTCGGTGGAAGAAATTTCGGCAAAGATTCTGGTGGAAAAAGGCGTCGAACGGCGATTTAAGTGAGGCGGCTACAAGCCTCAAGCTATTAGCGACAAGCTCGAGCGACTCGGCTCTCGCCTTGAGCTTGCCGCTTGCCGCTTGCCGCTACAACGCTACAAGTGAAACCTCCCGCCGCCCTGCCCCAGGGCGGTGGCCAAAGCGTCAAATCCTTCTCGCAACAGCTGATCATCCCCCGAGGTATTGCAGATACTTGCCCGAATGAACTGTGGCACCGCCGTTTGCCCCACGGCAAATGCCTCTGCGGTGGCGATCAGGTAATTGTGCTGCTTGAGTTCCGCTTCGATTTCCGAGGCCCGCCACGGCTCCGGTACTTCAATCCAGAAATGCGGGCTGTTGAGGTGCGTGCGGTACTCAAGGCCACTCAAGAGGCCTTCGACCAGGGTTTTGCGGCGGCTGATCTCGTTGATCTGTTGGTGCAACAGGTATTGCGCCGTACCGTTTTCAATCCACTGCGTGGCCAATTCCAGCGTGACCGGCGTCGCCATCCAGCAGGTGGAACGCAATGCGGCGGAAATACGGCTGACCAGCGCCGGAGGCGCGTGCACATAACCCACGCGCAATCCCGCCGACACCGCCTTGCTCAGGCTGCTGATCAGGATGGTGCGTTCCGGGGCGAAATGACTCAGGGGCGGCGGGCGATCCTCCACCAACACGCCATGGGCCTCATCTTCGAGGATCAGCAAATTGTGCTCACGACAGACTCGGACCAATGCCTCGCGACGGGCAACGGACAATACCGCCGTCGTCGGATTCTGGATGGTCGGCGTGCAATAAAGAGCCGACACCCGATGATTGCGACAAACCTCCTCCAACGCTCCCGGCAGCAGCCCCTCGTCATCCATCTCCAGGCCGATCAAGCGTATGCCGAGCATCCGTGCGGCGGTGATCAATCCGGGGTAGGTCAGTTGTTCCGTGACCACGGTATCGCCCGCACGCAATAAGGCCATCATCGCGCAGAGCAAACCGTGCTGGCCGCCATTGACGCAGATGACCTGTTCGGGAATCGGGTGAAAGTCGCGCTGCACCAGCCATTGCGCCCCCGCTTCACGATAACGCGGCAACCCGGCGTCCGGGGTGTAGGCGCTGATGTCCTGGAGGAATTTGGCGTTATTGGCCAAGGTCTGGAAGCTCTGGGCCAGGAACGTCGTTTCCTGTCCCGGGATATGCATATTGCGGCTCATATCGAAGTACTGGCGCGGCTCATCGCTGACGTTGCGAAAACCTTCATCACGCTGGCGTTCCATCCCACGCTTGCGCACGAACGTTCCGTCACCAACCCGCGCCACGACCAGTCCGAGGCGCTCCAGTTCGCCATAGGCCCGACTGATGGTGCCGATGGTCACCCCGAGATTGTCGGAAAGTACCCGATGAGGCGGCAGTTTTCGCCCCGGCTCGATCAACCCTTCCAGAATGCCGCGTTCCATGACATCCGACAGGCGCTTGTACTTCACGCCCTGCCCATTGGAGAGCCCTTCTCGCATAATTGACACCATGTCAATATTTGTTTTGACAGCCATCATTCGCCCTAATAGTGTGCTTTAACGGGTTCAATTACCGGGTAAAACCTCTAATGACACGTTCAATATAGAGTTCAATTCCGGCTCAGGGAAGCAATAAACGATGCCAATGTCCGCCGTTCTTCAAAATGCCGAAAAAACAAAAACACGTAAGCAGTGGCTGGCAGGGCTGATTACCAGCGTGATGTTCCTCATCGTGTGCTTGAGCTGGGGCACTACCTGGCTGGGGATCAAAATCGCAGTGGAAAGCGTGCCGCCGCTGACCTCGGCGGGCTTGCGCTTCCTGATCGCGTTTCCGTTATTTCTGTGCTTTGCGCTGTTGCGCCGCGAGCCGATCCTGTTCCCACGGGAAAGTCGCTGGTTTTTTGTGTTCGTGACGCTTTCCTACTTCAGCGTTCCTTATTACTTGCTCAACTACGGCGAGATGCACGTCTCCTCCGGCCTCACAGCCCTGCTGTTCAGCTGCATGCCGGTGTTCATCCTGATTTTCTCCGCGCTGTTCCTGCGTGAGCGCATCTACTTTTCCCAAGTGGTCGGGATCGGGATCGGCTTCGGCAGCCTGTACATGATCATCAGGAGCCAGGGGCTGCACCTGGACCATGCCGAGTTCTTCGGCGTGCTGGCTATTCTGACCGCCGCGATCATGCATGCCTTGTGCTATGTCATCACCAAGCAGAAAGGCAGCGCCATCAGCGTCATCACCTACAACACCCTGCCCATCGGGATTGCCGGACTCATGCTGTTCGTGGCCGGCCTGTGGTTTGAATCCCCGACCTTCGAGGCCATTACGTTGCGCTCCTGGAGCGCGCTGTTCTACCTGGGACTGGTGGCCTCGGTCGGCGGCTTTATCGTGTACTTCATGCTGCTCAAGCGTTTGAGCCCGATCATCCTGTCCTTCGTCTTCATCATCTTCCCGGTGTTCGCCGTGATCATCGGCGCCTGGTATGAAGGCCTCGAATTGTCCAGGGACCTGATGCTGTACTCGGCGATCCTGCTGGCCGGTTTCGCCATCACCAAATTGCCGATAGAAAAACTCTTGGCCAAGAACCATTGACCCTTTTTATTCACTGACGCGAGAGAAACATGGACGTGCTCCGCCCAAACGCCCTGGAACAGATTTACGCCCACGCCAGCCGCAGCTATCCCGAAGAATGCTGCGGCTTTGTCTTCGCCGACGGCAGCGTGTACCTGGGCAGCAACATCCAGAATGAGCTGCACCGCAAGAACCCGCAGATGTATTCCCGCAGCGCGGCCAATGGCTACACCTTTTCGGTGGCCGATACGCTGATGATGAACAAGGCATTTCGCAGCGATAACCCGGTGACGGTGATCTACCACTCGCACCCGGATGTCGGCGCCTATTTCAGTGACGAGGATCAGGACAAGGCCCTGTACATGGGTGAACCGATCTACCCCGTCAGCTACCTGGTGGTGGACGTCCGCCAGGGCAAGGCCCTTGGGTCAAAACTGTTTGCCTGGGATGGCAAGCACTTCGCCCTCACCCCTTTCAACGACCTGCAAACGGAGTTGTACATGAACGCTGTCTCTTTCCCCGACATTCTGGTCCGCGTGGCCAAGTTGCCAGAATCGACCCTCGAGGGCGCCGGATCGACATTGCGCGAAGTCATTGAAAACCTCTGCCATCACCACCCGCAATTGCGCGCGCACCTGTTCCACGAAAAGAACGACCAGCTCAAGGAGCATTTCCTGTTCACCGCCGGGGAAGAGCTGATCAGCCCCGATGAACAACTGCCGGAAAAAGCCAGAATCGAAGTGCTGCTCGCCACTTCCGGCGGCATGGATATCGACGCCCTGAGTAACGAAGAGGTGCAGCGGTATGTGCGGCATATCACCCTGCCCGGCGTCGGCCGCGAAGGGCAACTGAATCTGAAAAAAGCCAAGGTGCTGATCATCGGCACTGGCGGGCTGGGATCGCCCATCAGCCTGTATCTGGCGGCTGCCGGCATCGGCACCTTGGGGCTGGTGGATTTCGATGTGGTGGAAAGCAGCAACCTGCAACGCCAGATCGTGCACGGTAACAGCACGCTGGGCCTGCCCAAGGTCGAGTCCGCGAAACAGCGCCTGCAAGACCTGAACAGCCATATCCAGATCAATGCGCACGACACCGCGCTGAACGTCGACAATGCCTTGGAACTGGTGGGCGCCTACGACCTGGTGATCGATGGCACAGACAACTTTGAAACCCGCTACCTGGTCAACGATGCCTGCGTGCAGCTCGGCAAACCCTTGGTGTATGGCGCCATCTACCGCTTTGACGGCCAGATCAGCGTGCTCAACTACAAGGGTGGGCCGTGCTATCGCTGCCTGTTTCCCCAGGCGCCGCCGGCGGAACTGGCACCCAATTGCAGCGCGGGCGGAGTGATCGGCGTATTGCCGGGCGTGGTCGGAATGATTCAGGCCACCGAGGCGATCAAACTCCTGATTGGTCTCGGTGAGCCGTTGTCCGGGCGGCTGATGCGCTTCGACGCGCTGGCCATGAAGTTCAGCGAAATCCGCTTCAAGCGTCGCGCCGATTGTCCGTGCTGCTCCGAATTGCGTGATGAACACCAGCCCGTGGCAGCCGTGTGTGCCGATACCGTACGCGCCGTGCCGCCCCTGGCCGAGGAGCGCTACATCAAACCCCGCATGCTCAAGCAACTACTGGAGCAACGACGCAGCGCCGACATTCTGCTGGACGTACGCGACGCCAGCGAACTGGAGGTTTGCAAGCTGCCAGGCGTGGTTCACATTCCCCTGGCCGAACTCGACGAACAACTCGACACCCTCAGCCGTGACAACACCCATTACCTGATCTGCTACGCCGGCATCCGTGCCGAGCAGGCCGCCAGCACCTTGCTCGCGGCCGGCTTTGCCAACACCAAAGTCCTGGAAGGTGGCATGAAACACTGGGTACGCGACGTCGAACCCGACATGCCTTTGTACTGATCACCGGCCAGAGGTGTGCTTGATGTTACATAACTCGATACTCGACGCTATTGGCCAGACGCCCATCGTGCGCCTGGAACAGTTTTCCGAAGACCTCGGCATTGAAGTCTTCGCCAAGCTTGAATCGCTCAATCCGGGAGGCAGCCATAAGGCGCGCATCGCCCTGGGGATGATCCTCGACGCCGAGCGCCGGGGCATCCTGATTCGCGACTCAGGACAAACCATCATCGAGCCCAGCGGTGGCAACACCGGCATCGGCCTGGTGATGGCCGGCAATGTGCTGGGCTACAAGGTGGTACTGGTGATCCCGGACAACTACAGCCCCGAGAAACAAAAACTGTTGCGCCTCTACGGCGCCAAAGTGGTGCTGTCAGACAGTCGCCTGGGAAACAATTCCCACGGCGAAAAGTGCATGGAACTGCAACTGGAAAACCCCAGCTACGTCATGCTCAACCAGCAGCGCAACCCCGCCAACCCACAGACCCACCGCGATACCACCGCCCCGGAAATCATCCGCGCGTTTGGCGAACGACAGGTGGATTACTTCGTCAGCGGCATCGGCACCGGCGGCCATATCACCGGCATCGGTGAAACCCTCAAGGCAGCCTGGCCGCAGATGCGCGTGATGGGGGTGGAACCCGAGGAATGCGACCTGCTGAACGATCGCCACGCCCCGCATCACATTCAGGGCCTGTCCATCGGACTGATCCCGAGCATTCTCAACCTGGGGGTACTCGACGGCATGCTCAAGGTTTCCCGGCTGGAGTGCCTGGAAATGATGAAACGCATCATGCGCACCGATGCCGTGAGCCTGGGATTGTCGTCGGCCGCCAATATGGTGGCCATCGCCAGGCTCGCACCGGAACTGCCCACCGACACGGTGGTACTGACGATGGTTTATGACAGCGCCGACAGCTATCTGCCCTGTTTCGAATAATGCCACTTGCGGGAGTGCCTTCCATGGGAGGCTTCATCGACATGCAACATCTGCACGAGGAGTTGCTGACGCACCTCATCAAGACCCTCACGCCGGCGCAGATACAACCGTTGCAGGTACACCTGGCCCCGCTGATTCAGGAAGCGGCGCAGGACATCGCGGAGGATTTGATCGCCTATGCCTACCGCGACCCGGCATCCCGTGGGCGCGGCGGGTTGATCCTCGAGTCCTACGCCTCGTTCAAGGCGGTGCTGTACTACCGGCTGGCACATCGGGTGTGGAACCTCTGCGACCCGACCAACGGAGTTTTTACCAGCATCGCACTGACACTGAGCAATCAGGGCAAGCTTCTGTCAGGCGCCGAAATCCACCCCGCGGCGCGAATCGGTCGGCGCTTTGTGCTGGATCACGGCTACGGCACGGTGATCGGCGAAACCTGCGAGATCGGCAATGACTGCTACATCCTGTGCGGCGTAACCCTGGGCGCCCGGGGAATCGCCAATAACCCCGACGGCAAGCGCCATCCACGCCTGGGCAACAATGTCGAAGTCGGCGCCGGGGCCAGAGTGCTCGGTTATGTACTGATCGGCGACAACGTGTTTATCAGTCCATCCTGCGTGATCACCCAGGACGTACCGGCGGGCACCAAGGTCAAGGTGGTCAACCAGATCCAGCTGCAAAAAAACGATGAATCGGACCACAGCAACTACCTCGGCGCCTTCGCCATGGATGAGCGGCTGCACGTGGTCGGTGAGATCAACACCAGCCACCGGGTCACGGTACTGGATGCTGACTTCCACCCTTTGCCGGGGCTGATGCTCGAGCCGACGGTGAAGGAGCGCCACCACTTGCAATTTCGCCTGCACCGCGTCGAGTCGGGCGACCACCTGCCGCGCCTGCCGCTGAACCTGAAGGTCTGCGGCCCCGAGTTTGAAATCACCCTGCTCTCTCCTCCTGGCTTGAGTGCAATGGTGCGCCACCTGCTGCAAGCCAGTCCATTGATAGTCGGAGGTTGAACATGTCCGTGCACACCATGGAAACCCTGGCGCTGTTCGACAGCGCGCCCTACCAGAACGCCTTCAGCGCCCGGGTGATTGCCGTCAGCGAACAGGGGATTGCCCTGGAACACACACTGTTCTACCCCACCGGCGGCGGTCAACCGGGCGACACCGGATACCTTACCCTGCCCGACGACACACGGATCAATGTGACCGGAACCGTTCGCGATCCCGTGCTGCGCTCGATCATCTGGCATCAGGTGGAACACTGTCCCACGCAACTGAGTGCGGGCGTGCAGGTGGACGCCAGCCTGGACTGGGGACGGCGTTACCAGCACATGAAAATGCACACCTGCCTGCACTTGCTGTGCTCGATCATCGACGCTCCCGTCACCGGTTGCAGCATCAGTGCCGACAAGGGCCGACTGGATTTCGACCTGCCGGAAATGACCCTCGACAAGGACAGCATCACCCGCGATCTCAATGCATTGATTGAACAAGCCCATGAAGTCAGGTCCTTATCGATGCCGGCTTCGGAGTACTCCACCTTGCTGCAGATCACCCGCACCCAGGCCGTGGCGCCGCCGGTGATCCAGGGCGCGGTCCGCGTGATTGAAATTGCCGGTATCGACATCCAGCCGTGTGGCGGTACCCATGTGATCAACACCGAGGAAATCGGTCGGGTGTTCTGTGAGAAAATCGAGAAGAAGAGCAAACACAACCGCAGGGTGATCCTGCGGTTCGAGTGAGTGCTCAGCCTGAGTCGAGTTGAGTGCACACACCGCGCCCAAAACTCCCCCCTGTGTTGAGGGGGCTTGTCCCCGTTGGGCTGCGCAGCGGCCCCAAAAAGGTTTCCCGGTTGATCCAGTCAAACCGGGATGACAGGTTTGAGGGCTGCTGCGCAGCCCAACGCGGGGCAAGCCCGCTCGCCACAAGAGTGACTCCGGCCTTTCAGCGGTTGTTCAGTACCCGCGCCAATCGATCCCCGCCCAACTGAATCGCCGCCACCAGCAACACAATCACGCTCAGCATGACCTGGCTGTCAAAACGCTGGTAACCATAGCGGTAGGCAATATCCCCCAGGCCGCCGACGCCAATCGCGCCGACAATCCCTGGCAGCGCTTCGGGCAGCAGCACGTGCCACAAACACCATCCTGTGGCGAGGGGGCTTGTCCCCGTTGGGCTGCGCAGCGGCCCCAAAAAGGTTTCCCGGTTGATTCAGTCAAACCGGGATGACAGGTTTGAGGGCTGCTGCGCAGCCCAACGCGGGGCAAGCCCGCTCGCCACAAGAGTGACTCCGGCCTTTCAGCGGTTGTTCAGTACCCGCGCCAATCGATCCCCGCCCAACTGAATCGCCGCCACCAGCAACACAATCACGCTCAGCATGACCTGGCTGTCAAAACGCTGGTAACCATAGCGGTAGGCAATATCCCCCAGGCCGCCGACGCCAATCGCGCCGACAATCCCTGGCAGCGCTTCGGGCAGCAGCACGTGCCACAAACACCATCCTGTGGCGAGGGGGCTTGTCCCCCGTTGGGCTGCGCAGCAGCCCCAAAACAAGCCGCTACGGAGTATCTGGTACACCGCATTCGGCATACTGGGGCTGCTGCGCAGCCCAACGGGGGACAAGCCCCCTCGCCACATTCGGGCATACGCGGGGTCAAATCACGAACAGGTCGACAAAGCGGTTCACCGGCGTCGCCTCCAGCCGTGCCTGATCTTTGCACAACGCAAGAATCTCGGCGCTGCGCTGGGCGGTGAAGCGCGTGGCGAGGTTGGACCTGAACTTGTCTTCCAGTAATGGAATGCCTTCTGCCCGACGCCGACGATGACCAATCGGGTACTCCACCGCCACCTGCTCGGTGCAGGTGCCATCCTTGAAAAACACCTGCACAGCGTTGGCAATCGAGCGCTTGTCGGCTTCCAGGTATTCCCGGCTATAGCGCGGGTCTTCGACGATTTCCATCTTGCCGCGCAACTCATCGATGATCGGATGAGCGGCGTGGAATTCATCCTCGTAGTGCTCCGCCACCAGATTTCCAAACGCCAGGGGCACGGCGGTCATGTACTGCAGGCAGTGATCGCGGTCGGCGGCGTTGGCCAATTGGCCGACCTTGGAGATGATGCGAATAGCCGATTCTTGGGTGGTGATGACGATTCGTTGAATCTCATGCAGACGATGTTTAACCCTCGGATGCAAGGCCACCGCGGCCTCGCACGCGGTCTGTGCATGAAACTCGGCCGGGAAACTGATCTTGAACAGCACGTTTTCCATCACATATGTGCCGTAGGGCTGGGACACACTGAACGCCCGCTGATCCTCGGGCTTGAGGGCCAGATCCTTGTTGGTATGACTGAACAGCACGTCATAGAAGCCCCACTGCGCTGCGCTCAACACACCGGGAATTCCCATCTCGCCGCGCATGGCAATGTCCGCCAGGCGCACACCCCGGCTCGACGCGTCTCCCGCGGCCCAGGACTTGCGCGACCCGGCGTTCGGCGCATGACGATAAGTGCGTAATGCCTGGCCGTCGACGAACGCCTGGGACAGGGCCGCCAACAATTGCTCGCGGTTGGCGCCCATCAGCTTCGCCGTGACCGCGGTGCTGGCGACTTTCACCAGCAACACATGGTCGAGGCCGACACGGTTGAAGGCGTTTTCCAGGGCGATCACCCCCTGAATCTCATGGGCCATGATCATTGCGTCGAGTACGTTGCGTACGGTCAGTGGAGCATCACCATTGGCCACGCGTTTTTGCGACAGATGATCCGCGACCGCCAGGATGCCGCCAAGGTTATCGGACGGATGTCCCCATTCGGCGGCAAGCCAGGTGTCGTTGTAGTCGAGCCAACGCACGATGCAACCGATATCCCACGCGGCCTTGACCGGGTCCAGCCGAAACGAGGTCCCGGGAACCCGAGCACCGAATGGCACCACCGTACCTTCGACGATAGGCCCCAGGTGCTTGGTGCATTCGGGGAAGCGCAATGCCAGCAGGCCACAGCCGAGCGTGTCCATCAGACAGTTACGGGCGGTGTCGAGGGCATCGCGGGATTCGGTACTGAACGTCAGCACGTAGTCGGCGATGTCCTGCAGGACCTGGTCATAGTCGGGACGGTTATTCTGGTCGACGTTGCTGGTCATGGCGGTACTCCGGAGTGGGTGGATGGTTGCCCTCGGGGTCACGGTATTTTCGGGAGCAGATCTTGGATGTCTGCTGGGTGGTGTTTTAGTCTTTGAATCGCCGCCTCGAGTTAAAAAGCATCTCCCGGCACGCGCACAAACCCTTCCATCAGCACCCGCGCACTGCGGCTCATAATGGCTTTTTTGACGACCCATTCACCGTTGACCTGGCTCGCTTCGGCCCCCACGCGCAAGGTGCCCGAGGGATGCCCGAAGCGCACCGCATTGCGCTCCACAGCGCCCGCCGCGAGGTTCACCAGCGTCCCGGAAATCGCCGCCGCGGTACCAATCGCCACCGCCGCCGTCCCCATCATCGCGTGGTGCAACTTGCCCATCGACAGTGCCCGCACCAGCAGGTCAATATCTGCGGCCTTGATTGCCTTGCCGCTGGACGCCACGTAATCCGCCGGCTGCGCCACAAATGCGAGTTTCGGCGTGTGCTGGCGCTGGGCGGCTTGATCCAGATGCTCGATCAAACCCATGCGCAACGCGCCGTGGGCGCGGATGGTTTCAAACATCGCCAAGGCTTGCGGATCGCTGTTGATCGCGCCTTGCAGCTCGGTGCCGGTGTAACCGAGCGCTTCAGCGTTGAGGAAAATCGTCGGAATGCCGGCGTTGATCAACGTCGCCTTGAAGGTGCCAACACCGGGCACTTCCAGGTCGTCGATCAGGTTGCCAGTGGGGAACATCGAGCCACCGCCACCCTCTTCTTCCGCTGCCGGGTCCATGAATTCAAGCTGCACCTCGGCCGCCGGAAACGTCACCCCGTCCAGCTCGAAGTCGCCGGTTTCCTGAACCGCGCCGTCCGTGATCGGCACGTGGGCGATGATGGTCTTGCCAATGTTTGCCTGCCAGACCCGCACCACGGCCACGCCGTTGTGGGGAATACGGGCGGTATCCACCAGGCCGCTGCTGACGGCAAAGGAGCCAACCGCCGCCGACAGGTTGCCGCAGTTGCCGCTCCAGTCGACAAAGGGCTTATCGATGGAGACCTGGCCGAACAAGTAATCCACGTCGTGATCGGCGCGGGTGCTTTTGGCCAGGATCACGGTTTTGCTGGTGCTGGAGGTCGCGCCGCCCATGCCATCGATTTGTTTATCGTAGGGGTCCGGGCTGCCAATCACGCGCAGCAACAAGGCATCGCGCGCGGCGCCTGGAACCTGGGCCGACTCAGGCAGATCCTTGAGGCTGAAAAACACCCCTTTGCTGGTGCCGCCACGCATGTACGTGGCGGGAATCTTGATTTGCGGTACGTGTGCCATGGTTGTCCTCGTCAGGCGCAGGGGAACTGAAATCCCCTGCCCCGGTTATGTCAGGCGGTCGCCGTCGACTCCAGGAAGTCCTGGGCAAAGCGCTGCAACACGCCGCCCGCCTCATAGATCGAGACTTCTTCGGCGGTGTCGAGGCGGCAGGTCACCGGCACCTCGACACGTTCGCCGTGCTTGCGATGGATCACCAACGTCAGCGTTGCTCGCGGGGTCCGCTCGCCAATGACGTCATAGGTTTCACTGCCGTCGATCTGCAACGTCTTGCGGTCGGTACCCGGCAGGAACTCCAGGGGCAACACGCCCATGCCCACCAGGTTGGTGCGGTGAATGCGCTCGAAGCCTTCGGCGGCAATCGCTTCCACACCCGCCAGGCGCACGCCCTTGGCGGCCCAGTCGCGAGACGAGCCCTGACCGTAATCGGCGCCGGCGATGATGATCAGCGGCTGCTTGCGCTGCATATAGGTTTCGATGGCCTCCCACATCCGCGTGACCTGGCCTTCCGGCTCGATCCGCGCCAGCGAACCCTGTTTGACCTTACCGTTCTCGAGCACCATTTCGTTGAACAGCTTGGGGTTGGCAAAGGTCGCGCGCTGCGCCGTCAAATGGTCGCCGCGATGGGTCGCATACGAGTTGAAGTCAACTTCCGGCAAGCCCATTTTCGCCAGGTACTCACCGGCGGCACTGTCGAGCATGATCGCGTTGGACGGTGACAAGTGGTCAGTGGTGATGTTGTCCGGCAGTACCGCCAGCGGGCGCATGCCCTTGAGCGGACGCGCGCCGGCCAAGGCGCCTTCCCAGTACGGCGGACGCCGGATATAGGTGCTCTGCGGGCGCCAGTCGTACAGCGGCGCGACTTTCGGACCGGTGTCTTCGTGGATCGCGAACATCGGGATGTAGACCTGGCGAAACTGTTCCGGCTTGACCGCCGCCTTGACCACGGCGTCGATTTCCTCGTCGTCCGGCCAGATGTCTTTCAAGCGGATCTCGTTGCCATCGGCATCCAGGCCCAACACATCCTTCTCGATATCGAAGCGGATAGTGCCGGCAATCGCATAAGCCACCACCAGCGGTGGCGAAGCGAGGAATGCCTGCTTGGCATACGGGTGAATGCGCCCATCGAAATTGCGGTTCCCGGAGAGTACGGCGGTGGCGTACAAGTCACGGTCGATGATCTCTTGCTGGATCACCGGATCCAGCGCGCCGGACATGCCGTTGCAGGTGGTGCAGGCAAACGCCACCACGCCAAAACCGAGCTTTTCCAGCTCATGGTCCAGACCGGCCTCCTCCAGGTACATCGCCACGGTTTTCGAGCCTGGCGCCAGGGACGATTTGACCCATGGCTTACGAACCAGGCCCAGCTTGTTGGCATTGCGCGCCAGCAGGCCAGCGGCGATCACGTTGCGCGGGTTGCTGGTGTTGGTGCAACTGGTGATGGCGGCGATGATGACTGCGCCATCGGGCATTTGCCCCGGGACTTCGTGCCACTGCCCGGAAATGCCCCTGGCCGCCAGGTCGCTGGTGGCGACGCGGGCGTGAGGGTTGCTCGGGCCCGCCATGTTGCGCACCACGCTCGACAGATCGAAGCTCAGGCCGCGCTCGTATTGCGCGCCTTTGAGATCATCGGCCCACAGGCCGGTATGCCGGGCGTATTGCTCGACCAGCGCGACTTGCTCGTCTTCGCGCCCGGTAAGCTTTAGGTAGGCGATGGTTTGCGGGTCAATGTAGAACATCGCCGCCGTGGCGCCATATTCCGGCGCCATGTTGGAAATGGTCGCGCGGTCGCCCAAGGTCAATGCCGAGGCACCTTCCCCGAAGAACTCCAGCCAGGCGCCGACGACTTTCTGTTGACGCAGGAACTCGGTCAGCGCCAGCACCATATCGGTGGCGGTGATGCCCGGTTGCAACTTACCGGTCAACTCGACACCGACGCTCTCCGGCAGACGCATCCACGAGGCGCGACCAAGCATTACGCTCTCGGCTTCCAGGCCACCGACGCCGATCGCGATCACACCCAGCGCATCGACATGCGGGGTGTGACTGTCGGTGCCGACGCAGGTATCGGGAAAGGCCACGCCGTCACGCACCTGGATCACCGGAGACATTTTCTCCAGGTTGATCTGGTGCATGATGCCGTTGCCCGGCGGGATCACATCAACGTTCTTGAAGGCCTTTTTGGTCCACTCGATAAAGTGAAAACGGTCTTCGTTGCGGCGGTCTTCGATGGCGCGGTTTTTTTCGAAGGCGTCCGGGTCGGCACCACCGGCCTCGACGGCCAGGGAATGGTCGACGATCAGTTGCGTCGGCACCACCGGATTGACCTGGGCCGGATCGCCGCCCTGCAGGGCGATGGCATCGCGCAGGCCGGCGAGGTCCACCAGCGCGGTCTGGCCGAGAATGTCATGGCACACCACGCGCGCCGGAAACCAAGGAAAATCGAGGTCACGTTTGCGCTCGATCAATTGGCTCAGAGAAGCCTTGAGCGTCGCCGGGTCGCAGCGTCGCACGAGGTTTTCCGCCAATACGCGAGAGGTGTACGGCAAGGTAGCGTAGGCACCGGGCGTGATTGCATCGACAGCCGCGCGGGCGTCGTAGTAATCCAGCCGACTGCCGGGTAGCGGTTTGCGGTATTCAGTGTTCATCGTCTGGACTCGGTCACGGTGGTTACAAAAGGCAGAACCGACGCAGCTCCTGCGCTGGGTATCCAATCCAAATGTGGGAGCGGGCTTGCTCGCGATTGCGGTGTCTCATTCAACGCATAGGGGGACTGTTACACCGCTATCGCGAGCAAGCCCGCTCCCACATTTTTGCTCGGGTTTCCAATCAGAGGATCGCCGGTCTCCTCATTCAGCGACGTTCGATTGGCACGAACTTGCGCTGATCAACGCCGATGTACTCGGCGCTTGGACGGATGATGCGGTTATTGGCGCGCTGCTCGAAAACGTGGGCCGCCCAGCCAGTCAGGCGCGAGCAGACGAAAATCGGCGTGAACAGCTTGGTCGGGATACCCATGAAGTGATACGCCGAGGCATGGTAGAAGTCGGCGTTGGGGAAGAGTTTCTTCTGTTCCCACATGGTCTTGTCGATGGCTTCGGAAACCGGGAACAACACGGTGTCGCCCACTTCATCCGCGAGTTTTTTCGACCAACCCTTGATCACTTCATTGCGCGGATCGTTGTCCTTATAAATCGCGTGGCCGAAGCCCATGATCTTGTCCTTGCGCGCCAGCATGCCGAGGGTGCCTTCGACTGCTTCCTGCGCCGAGGCGAAACGCTCGATCATTTCCATCGCCGCCTCGTTGGCCCCGCCGTGCAGCGGACCGCGCAGCGAACCAATGGCGGCGGTGACGCAGGAGTACAGGTCCGACAGGGTCGAGGCACAGACACGCGCGGTGAAGGTCGAAGCATTGAATTCGTGCTCGGCGTAGAGAATCAGCGAGACGTTCATGACCTTGACGTGCAACTCGCTCGGTTTCTTGCCATGCAACAGGTGCAGGAAGTGACCGCCGATGGACGACTCGGCGGTGACGCAGTCGATGCGCTGGCCGTCGTGGCTGAAGCGATACCAGTAGCACATGATCGCCGGAAAGGCGGCCAGCAGGCGGTCGGTGATGTCACGCTGGGCGCTGAAGTCTTGCTCCGGCTCGATATTGCCCAGGAACGAACAACCGGTACGCATCACGTCCATCGGATGAGCATCGGCGGGAATGCGCTCAAGCACCTCTTTCAAGGCTTGTGGCAAGTCCCGCAGCGTCGCCAGTTTGGCGGTATAGGCGGCCAGTTCGGCCTGGTTCGGCAGTTCGCCGTACAACAGCAGGTAGGCGACCTCTTCAAATTGCGCATCGGCGGCCAGTTCACGCACATCGTAGCCACGGTAAGTCAGCCCGGCGCCCGCCTGGCCCACGGTGGACAGTGCGGTCTGCCCGGCAACCTGGCCACGCAGGCCGGCGCCACTCAATACTTTTGCTTCAGCCATGTCAGTTCTCCAATGTTGTATTTATCAGGGAGGCGTGCTCACAACACACAACCGGGTGCAGGAGCGAGGCGCGCGCGCCTAGCCCTTGCTCGCGAAAAACTTCAGGGCGCCCTGTGCATTCAGGTCGAGCGCGTTATCGTTGACGGTCTTCGCGGGCAAGCCCGCTCCTACAGGTAAAGGTGTTCGCAATGCCTTTACTTCTTGGCGGCAAACAGCGCGTCGAGTTTCTGCTCGAAGGTGTGGTAGTCGATGCGATCGTAAAGCTCCATGCGGGTTTGCATGGTGTCGATCACGTTCTGCTGCGTACCGTCGCGACGAATCGCGGTGTAGACGTTTTCCGCTGCCTTGTTCATCGCGCGAAAAGCCGACAGCGGGTACAACACCAGTGAAACATCGGCAGATTTCAACTGTTCGACGGTGTACAGCGGGGTTGCACCGAATTCAGTGATGTTGGCAAGGATCGGCGCCTTCACGCGGGCGGCGAACAATTTGTACATGTCCAATTCGGTGATGGCTTCCGGGAACACCATGTCGGCACCGGCTTCGATGCAGGCCGCGGCGCGCTCCAGTGCAGACTCCAGACCTTCGACGGCCAGCGCGTCGGTGCGCGCCATGATCACAAAACTGTCGTCGGTGCGTGCGTCCACCGCGGCCTTGATGCGGTCGACCATCTCCTGCTGGGACACGATCTCTTTATTGGGACGATGACCACAGCGCTTGGCACCCACCTGGTCTTCGATATGGAGCGCGGCGGCGCCGAACTTGATCATCGACTTGACCGTACGCGCCACGTTGAAGGCCGAGGAACCGAAACCGGTGTCCACGTCCACCAGCAGCGGCAAATCGCAAACGTCGGTGATACGGCGCACGTCGGTCAGTACATCGTCGAGGCCGGTGATGCCCAGGTCGGGCACACCGAGGGAGCCGGCAGCCACACCGCCACCGGACAGATAGATCGCCTTGAAGCCGGCTCGCTTGGCCAGCAATGCATGATTGGCGTTGATCGCGCCCACCACTTGCAGAGGTTGTTCACTGGCGACGGCATCGCGAAAACGCTGGCCTGGAGTACTGTTGTTAGGGGAACTCATGACTCACCTCGTGGAGTGGCTGTCTGGGGGGCGCCGTCCTGGAAATGGCGGGCGATATTGCGTTTGGAGGCGCCGATATGACGGCGCATCAACAACTCGGCCAGTTCACCGTCGCGCTCGGCAATCGCGTCAAGAATGCGGTGATGCTCGGCAAAGGCCTGGCGTGGACGATTGGGGGTGGCGGAGAACTGGATGCGGTACATGCGCACCAACTGATACAGCTCGCCGCACAACATTTGAGTCAGGGTGCGATTGCGCGCACCTTGAATGATCCGGTAATGGAAATCGAAGTCGCCCTCCTGCTGGTAGTAACCGACCCCGGCCTGGAACGCCGCATCACGCTCGTGGGTGTGCAGCACTTGGCGCAACGCTTCGATTTCTTCGCAAGTCATGCGCTCGGCCGCCAGACGGCACGCCATGCCTTCGAGGGATTCGCGGATCTCGTAGAGTTCCACCAGTTCCGCCTCGCTCAGGGACACCACCCGTGCGCCCACATGGGGCACGCGCACCAGCAGGCGCTGGCCTTCCAGGCGGTGGATCGCCTCACGCAGCGGCCCCCGGCTGATACCGTAGGTGCGCGCCAGCTCCGGCTCGGAGATTTTGCTACCAGGCGCGATCTCGCCCTTGACGATGGCGGCCTGGATACGGCGGAAGACGTTCTCGGACATGGTTTGGGAATCGTCCGACCCCACCACCGAATTTTCCAGCTGACCGAGCATATTGTCGACACCCTTTAAAACCAGTGCCGCAAAAACTAGCCAATCAACTCAAAATAGTCAAAGAATAAATACACATTGTCGACAATCGTCTAATAACGGCTGTTATATGCCTAAACGTTATGGCCGGCTGCCAGCGCTGGCGCCAGAAAACCTTCATGCTAGAATGCCCGTCGCATTTGCCTGACATCCATTGATGAAAAGGCGCACGAGGGAGCTTGCGCAGTAATGCCAGTCGCCTTGACCTAAACATCGCACTGCACCGCCTCAGGATTTATGAGACTCAAGCCCTTCCCCCTAATGCTATGCCTACTCTGTGTACCGGGCCTTGGCGTCGCCGCCGAGAAGACCGTGTATGGCCTCAATGAATACGCCAAACTGGCGGGCATTGACCTGGAAGTCGCCGCCAAACTCGATACCGGCGCCAAGACGGCGTCCCTGAGTGCCCGAGACATCAAGCGCTTCAAGCGCAACGGTGAATCCTGGGTCCGCTTCTACCTGGCCATCGACACCGCTCACTCACACCCCATCGAACGTCCCCTGGCACGCGTCAGCAAGATCAAGCGCCGCGCCGGGGATTACGACCCTGATGAGGACAAAAACTACACCGCCCGTCCGGTTATCGCCCTGAACATCTGCATGGGCACCGCTTTACGCAGCATCGAAGTGAACCTGACTGACCGCAGCGCCTTCCAATACCCGCTGCTGATCGGCTCCGAAGCCTTGAAACGCTTTGATGCGCTGGTCGACCCCAGCCTTAAATACGCAGCGGGCAAACCTGCCTGTGCCACCGACGCTCATACCGCCGAGTAATTCCAATGCGCTCTCTTACGATACACCTGAAGATTCTGATCGCCATCCTGGTGGTACTGGGTATTTCGATCACGGCCTATCAGATTTTCGTCCTGGGGATCCCGGTGACGGAAGACGCCACTGACGACCTGTGGAACATCGACGCCAAGGTCGAATTCGTCGCCAACGCCAAGGACCCGGTGAAAATCCAGATGTTCGTGCCGCCCTTGAGCACCGACTTCGTCAGCCTCAACGAGAGTTTCATTTCCAACAACTATGGCGTGAGCGTCAACCGTATCGACGGCAACCGCAAGGTCACCTGGTCCGCCCGGCGCGCCCAGGGTAAACAGACGCTCTACTACCGCCTGGTACTGACCAAGCGCTATGTCGGGGATAAAACCAAGGTCAAGGGCCCGACCTTTCGCGACAGCATTGCCGTGGAAGGCCCGGAAAAAGTGGCTGCCGAAGCCTTGCTCGCGCCAATTCGCCAGCACTCGGCGGACGTCGAAACCTTTATCAGCGAAGCCATCAAGCGCACCAACAACCTCAATGACGACAATGTAAAGCTGCTGCTGGCGGGCGACCCGTCGACACCGAACAAGGCCAGGATCATCGAGCTGCTGCTGTCCATCGCCCACGTCCCGGTGGAAAAGGTCCACACCCTGCGCCTGGCCGCCGACCTGCCGCAAACCCCGGAACTGTGGCTGCGCAGTTTTAATGGCAACGAATGGCTGTACTTCAACCCGGAGACCGGCCAACAGGGCCTGCCCTCCGATCGCCTGCTGTGGTGGACCGGCGATGAAAACCTGATCTCGGTCGACGGCGGCAAAAAGGCCACGGTGACGTTCAGCCTGAACAACAGCGAAATGAACGCCATTCGCCTGGCCAAGCTGACGGACGAAAACACTGACGCCAACTTCCTCGAATACTCGCTCTACGGCCTGCCGCTGCAAACCCAGCAGACCTTCATGATCATGGTGATGATCCCGATTGGCGTGCTGGTGATCCTGATCCTGCGCAACCTGATCGGCCTGCAGACCTTGGGTACCTTTACTCCGGTATTGATCGCCCTGGCGTTCCGCGAAACGCAGTTGGGCTTCGGCATCGTGTTGTTCACGGTGATTACCGCGCTCGGTTTATCCCTCAGGTCTTACCTTGAGCATTTGAAATTGCAGATGCTGCCAAGACTTTCGGTGGTACTGACCTTTGTCGTGGTGCTGATCGCAGCCATCAGCCTGTTCAGCCATAAACTGGGACTGGAACGCGGCTTGTCGGTGGCGCTGTTCCCGATGGTGATTCTGACCATGACCATCGAACGCCTGTCCATTACCTGGGAAGAACGTGGCGGCGGTCATGCCATGAAAGTGGCGATCGGTACGCTGTTCGCGGCCACCCTGGCGCACCTGATCATGAGCGTGCCTGAGCTGATCTACTTCGTGTTCACCTTCCCGGCGATCCTGTTGATTCTGGTGGGCTTCATGCTGGCCATGGGTCGCTATCGCGGCTATCGCCTGACCGAGCTGGTGCGTTTCAAAGCCTTCCTCAAGGCTGATTCGTAATGTTCGGGTTCTGGAAAACCTGGAAAGCCCTGCAGGCGCGGGGAATCATGGGCATCAATCGGCGTAACGCCGACTACGTGCTCAAGTACAACAAGCGCAGCCTGTATCCGATTGTCGATGACAAGATCATTACCAAGGAACGGGCCATCGCCGCCGGCATCCATGTGCCGGAAATGTACGGGGTCATTTCCACCGAGAAGGAAATCGACAAGCTCGACGAGATCATCGGCGGGCGCAGCGACTTCGTGATCAAGCCGGCCCAGGGCGCCGGTGGTGACGGCATCCTGGTGATTGCCGACCGTTTCGAAGGACGCTATCGCACGGTGTCCGGCAAGATCATCAGCCACGAAGAAATCGAACATCAGATTTCCAGCATCCTCACCGGTTTGTACTCCCTGGGCGGCCACCGTGACCGGGCGCTGATCGAATACCGCGTGGTGCCCGACCAGATCTTCAAAAGCATCAGCTACGAAGGCGTGCCGGACATCCGCATCATCGTGCTGATGGGCTACCCGGTGATGGCTATGTTGCGTCTGCCTACCCGGCAGTCGGGCGGCAAGGCCAACCTGCACCAAGGCGCGATCGGTGTCGGTGTGGACCTGGCCACCGGCCTGACCCTGCGGGGCACCTGGCTGAACAACATCATCACCAAGCACCCGGACACCACCAACGCGGTCGATGGCGTGCAGTTGCCCAACTGGGACGGCTTCATGAAGCTCGCCGCCAGTTGCTATGAACTGTGCGGCCTGGGTTATATCGGCGTGGACATGGTGCTGGACCAGGAGAAAGGCCCGCTGATCCTGGAACTGAATGCCCGGCCGGGGCTGAATATCCAGATCGCCAACGACTGTGGCCTGACCTTGCGTACCCACGCGGTGGAAGCGCGGCTGGAAGCGTTGAAGGCGGCCGGCGTGACCGAGACGGCAGACGAGCGCGTTAAATTTGCCCAAGAGATGTTTGGGCATATTCCTCCTGTGGAG
Organism: Pseudomonas sp. GQ91; assembly: GCF_059758795.1. Taxonomy (NCBI): domain Bacteria; kingdom Pseudomonadati; phylum Pseudomonadota; class Gammaproteobacteria; order Pseudomonadales; family Pseudomonadaceae; genus Pseudomonas; species Pseudomonas sp. GQ91. The sequence goes on along the minus strand of NZ_JCAXED010000016.1, from coordinate 46,243 downwards.
GGTTGAAGCGACAAGCTGCAAGCGGCAAGAAAGGCCAATGTGCCTGCGCTTGTAGCGTGTAGCTTGTATCTGCTCTAATCCCCCTCTTCGATGGCCGAACCGCCCCGCATGTCGACCTGTTCCGTTCACCCGCTGCCCTACCGGGCAGACCCGGCCGAATACTTCACGGCCATTCGCCATGCGCCCGGCGCGGTGCTGCTGGACAGCGGCCGACCCGCTGCGGAGCGTGGTCGCTATGACGTGCTCAGCGCCTGGCCGGAGGCAACACTGGCGGTGTGGCCGGATGAAAGCGGCAGCGATTTTCTGCAACGGTTGCGGGAAAATCTTACCCGGCTCGGGGAGGCCGTGCTGCCGGCACCTTATGAACTGCCATTTGCCGGTGGCTTGATCGGTTACCTGAGCTACGACTTCGGCCGGCACCTGGAACAACTGCCGCAGCAGGCGATGGACGACCTGCGCCTGCCCGACGCGCGTTTCGGCCTGTACGCCTGGGCGTTGATCAGCGATCACCACGCCCGTACCAGCCAACTGGTGTTTCATCCGAAACTGGCGCAAAGCGAACAGCAACGACTGATGGCGCTGTTCAGCCAGCCGACGCCAAGCCTGCCCGCCAACTTCACACTGCACAGCCGCATGAACCCGGACCTGAGCGTCGACGCCTATGAGCAGGCTATCGCGCGTATCCAGGACTACATCCAGGCGGGTGACTGTTATCAAGTCAATTTCGCCCAACGCTTTCGCGCTGCATGCAGTGGCGATCCATGGGCGGCTTATTGCGCCCTGCGTGCGGCCTGCCCGACACCCTTTTCCGGCTTCCAGAGCCTGCCGGACGATGGCGCGGTGTTGAGCCTGTCGCCAGAGCGTTTTGTCAAAATCAGCCAGCGCCAAGTGGAAACCCGACCGATCAAAGGCACCCGCCCGCGCGGACAGACCGCCGATGACGACGCCGCCAACGCGGCCGAACTCCTGGCCAGCCCCAAGGATCGCGCGGAGAACCTGATGATTGTCGACCTGCTGCGCAACGATCTCGGCCGCACGTGCCGCACCGGCTCGGTCAAGGTGCCGGAATTGTTCAGCCTCGAAAGCTATCCAAACGTGCACCATTTGGTCAGTAGTGTCACGGGTGAACTGGCGGACGACAAAGACGCGCTCGACCTGATCGCCGGCAGCTTCCCCGGCGGTTCGATCACCGGCGCCCCGAAAATTCGCGCCATGCAGATCATCGATGAACTGGAACCGACCCGGCGCGGCTTATATTGCGGCTCGTTGCTGTACCTCGACGTACGCGGCGAAATGGACAGCTCCATCGCCATTCGCAGCTTGCTGGTCAAGGACGGACAGATCAGTTGCTGGGGCGGCGGCGGGATCGTCGCTGATTCTGAATGGCAGGCGGAGTACCAGGAGTCGCTGACCAAGGTGCGGGTGTTGCTACAGACTTTGGAAGGTCTGTAGGGCCAGGCGTCAACAGCGTATTCGCATCGCTGAAAAACCCTGACTCAGAACGTGGGTGGACCCTGTACGAACTGGCGGATAGCGTCCAGCTCCACTATTCCATCCAGCTGTTTGTGAGGGATCACATGGAGCGACCGCTTGCTGTCCCGCCCGTTTTATTACCCGTGCCATTCGCGCCGGGCTCTGTACCAACCGCATACAAGATGTTTCCGAGTTTGCATTGTTTGACGGCGCGGCCTAGCATCTCCCAAATTGGGAGGTTGTCACGATGCGCATAATCGCACGGGCTACCTTACGGGCGTTCTGGGAAAGTCACCCGGCCTATGCCAACGCTGAAATCCCGTTGATTGAATGGTATCGCCACATGGAGAAAACTTGTTATCTCACGCCACAGGATCTCAAGACCGAGCTACGAACGGCCAGCATCCTTAAAGGCGGGAGAGTGGTGTTCAACGTGGGCGGTAATAAATATCGGGTGATCATGGCAATCGATTACCCAAGACAATTGGGCTTCATCCGATTCGTGGGAACTCACGCCCAGTACGATCAGATCAACGCGGAGACCGTGTGATGGACATTAAACCCATTCGTACCCCTGAGGATCTGGCCGCTGCGCTTGCGCGCGTGGAGCAGCTCTGGGGCGCACAAATTGGTTCTATAGAGGGCGATGAGCTGGAAATCCTCGCCCTCTTGATTGAGAAGTACGAAGAACAGCACTTCCCGATGCCACCTTCCGATCCGGTTGAGGCGATCAGGTTTCGCATGGAACAGCTGGGTTTGACTGCTCGGGATCTGGAGCCGTTTATCGGTACCAGCGGGCGGGTTTCAGAGGTGCTGAACCACAAGCGCAAGCTGAGTCTGCCAATGATCAAGCGGTTGCATGAAGGTTTGCGCATTCCTTACGAACGATTGCTTGCGGACGTTTAACACAACTGTGTGACGGCCAGCCCGCAAGGGAGCCGGCCTGGACCAGACCGGTGATTACAGACTCAACGACCGGTTCGACGCCTTGATGAATTCCTGCTTCAACGCCTCAAAGGTATGCACCGCCGGGAATTGTGGAAACTCGCGAATCACGTTTTCCGGCGCATGGAACAAAATCCCTCGGTCCGCTTCACCCAGCATGCTGGTGTCGTTGTAAGAATCGCCGGCGGCAATCACGCGGTAGTACAGGCTCTTGAAGGCCAACACGGACTGGCGCTTGGGGTCTTTCTGGCGCAACTGATAGCTCACCACCCGGTCGCTCTCGTCGGTAATCAAGCGATGACACAGTAAGGTCGGGAAACCCAGCTGACGCATCAATGGCTGGGAGAACTCATAGAAAGTGTCCGACAGAATCACCACCTGGAAACGCTCGCGCAGCCAGTTGACGAACTCGACAGCGCCGTCCAGCGGCGCCAGGGTGGCAATCACTTCCTGGATATCCGCGAGCTTGAGGCCGTGCTCGTCGAGAATCCGCAGACGTTGTTGCATCAGCACGTCGTAGTCGGGAATGTCCCGGGTGGTGGCCCGCAGGGATTCAATCCCGGTTTTTTCGGCAAAGGCGATCCAGATTTCCGGAACCAGCACTCCTTCCAGGTCGAGACAGGCAATTTCCACAAGACACTCCTATTCGTATTATTCAAGTTGAGCGAGCCAAAGGACTGCCGAACTCTAGCGATTCACGCTGCCCGCCGCAACGCAGAGCGGATTTTGTTACCATCGCCCTCCTATAGAGCGCTCAGCGCCACTGACCTGTAGGAAACCGTCCTGATGAACCAAGCCTTTGACGTCGTCGAACTCGCCACGAGCTATGCCAACAAGTCCGCCCAGGACATTCTCAAACTGGCGTTCAGTCAGTTCGGCGATGATCTATGGATCTCATTCAGCGGTGCCGAGGACGTGGTGTTGGTGGACATGGCCTGGAAGCTGAACAAAAACGTCAAGGTGTTCAGCCTCGACACCGGTCGCCTGCACCCGGAAACCTATCGGTTCATTGAGCAAGTGCGCGATTTCTACAAGATCGATATCGAGTTGATCTCACCGGACCAAAGCAAACTGGAACCCTTCGTCAAGGAAAAAGGCCTGTTCAGTTTCTACAAGGACGGCCACGGCGAATGCTGTGGCGTGCGCAAGATCGAACCGTTGCGGCGCAAACTGTCCGGCGTCAGCGCCTGGGCCACCGGCCAACGTCGCGACCAGAGCCCCGGTACACGCAGCCAGGTAGCGGTACTGGAAATCGATACGGCATTCTCGACACCGGAACGCACCTTGTACAAGTTCAACCCGCTGTCGCAAATGACCAGCGAAGAAATCTGGGGCTACATCCGCATGCTGGAGTTGCCGTACAACAGCCTGCATGAACGTGGATTTATCAGCATCGGCTGCGAGCCGTGCACCCGTCCGGTCTTGCCCAACCAGCATGAGCGTGAAGGTCGCTGGTGGTGGGAAGAAGCAACCCAGAAAGAGTGTGGGCTGCATGCGGGGAACATCATCAGCAAAGCTTGAGATTCGAGTCGGCATAAAACGTGGGAGCAGATTGCTCCCATTTTTTTTGCTCCGAGGAAAAACGTGTACACATAAATGTCACTAACAGTGCCATTTTTGTGTGCACTTATAAAAACCATGCACCGAAAAGTTACACCCTCTCAGTCCTAACTTCCCACAACAACACCAGCCAACTTCTTACAGAAAAATAAATACCTGTTCAAATGGTCAACTTATAACTATTTAAATTCAGTGAGTTATTAGCTTAACCTGCAAAAACGAAATTATCCGTGCTTTTGATAGACAAAAACATGGCACACATGTGGCTTAAGGAGTTCAAGTCTTTGTATACAATTTTACAAAAAACCTACATACACTTTGCATCTGCACGCTGACCGCGCCTGACCCGCGCATTCGCCGCAGATGCCAGGAGCCTGCCGGAATGCGTACAAGCCTCTCGAACAATATCGCACTGGATCCGCCCTCCTCCGCGTTCGCGGACGCCAGTCCCGGTCCGTTGGTGCTCAGTCCACGCCTGCACAACAAGGACCTGGCGCCCACCAAAGTAGAAGGCCGCCGCTGGGGGCGTTACAGCATCTTTGCCTTGTGGACCAACGACGTACACAACATCGCCAACTACTCCTTCGCCATCGGGTTGTACGCCATGGGACTGGGCGGCTGGCAAATCCTGCTGTCCCTGGGGATCGGCGCGGCACTGGTGTATTTCTTCATGAACTTGTCTGGGTATATGGGGCAGAAAACCGGAGTACCGTTTCCGGTGATCAGCCGGATAAGTTTCGGTATTCATGGCGCGCAGATTCCGGCGCTGATTCGAGCAGTGATCGCCATTGCCTGGTTCGGAATTCAGACCTACCTGGCGTCGGTCGTATTCCGCGTCTTATTGACGGCGATTCATCCGGGATTTGCCGACTATGACCACAACTCGATCCTCGGCCTGTCAACGCTGGGCTGGGCGTGTTTTGTAATGATCTGGTTTGTGCAACTGGTGATTCTGGCGTACGGCATGGAGATGGTGCGGCGTTATGAAGGCTTCGCCGGCCCGGTGATTCTGTTGACGGTCGCGGCGCTGGCCGGCTGGATGTACTTCCAGGCCAGCGGCAACATCGCCTGGTCGATCCGTGAACCGCTGAGCGGTGGCGAGATGTGGCGCAATATCTTTGCCGGTGGCGCGCTATGGCTGGCCATCTACGGCACGCTGATCCTCAACTTTTGCGACTTCGCCCGCTCTTCACCGTGCCGCAAAACCATCCAGGTCGGTAACTTCTGGGGCCTGCCGGTGAATATCCTGGTGTTCGCCATCATTACCGTATTGCTGTGCGGCGGACAGTTCCAGCTCAATGGCCAGGTGATCGAGAGCCCCACCGAAATCATCGCGGCCATCCCCAATACGTTCTTCCTGGTGCTGGGCTGCCTGGCCTTTCTGATCGTCACCGTGGCCGTGAACATCATGGCCAATTTCGTCGCCCCGGCCTTTGTGCTGAGCAACCTGGCGCCCAAGTACCTGAACTTCCGCCGCGCAGGGTTGATCAGCGCATTTGTCGCGGTGCTGATCCTGCCCTGGAACCTCTACAACAGTCCGTTGGTGATCGTGTATTTCCTCTCCGGCCTGGGCGCGCTGCTGGGCCCACTGTATGGCGTGATCATGGTCGACTACTGGTTGATCCGTAAGAGTCAGGTGGATGTGCCGCAGTTGTATAGCGAAGATGTCAACGGCGTTTATTACTACAGCCGCGGGGTCAACTTGCGGGCGGTAGCGGCGTTTGTGCCGGCCGCGGTGATCGCCATTCTCCTGGCTTTGCTCCCTGGGTTTTCCAGTGTCTCGCCCTTTTCCTGGCTGTTTGGAGCCGGCATCGCGGGGCTGCTGTACCTGATTATTGCCAAGCGCCAGCCGCACTACGCCGACGTCAGCGGCGAGAGTATCGCGGTTGATAACGTCAGCCATTAATTCCGACTGTATTAGGGACTCCTCATGCGCATCCTTGTCGTCAACGTCAATACCACTGAATCCATCACCCAAGCCATTGCCCAGCAGGCCCGCAGTGTCGCTGCAGCAGGCACCGAAATCGTCGGGCTGACCCCGTTCTTCGGCGCCGAATCGGTGGAAGGCAATTTCGAAAGTTACCTGGCGGCCATTGCGGTGATGGACCGGGTCATGGCTTACGAGCAACCGTTCGACGCGGTAATCCAGGCCGGTTATGGCGAACACGGTCGCGAAGGCCTGCAGGAGTTGTTGAACGTTCCGGTGGTGGACATCACTGATGCCGCCGCCAGCACCGCGATGTTTCTCGGCCACGCTTATTCGGTGGTCACTACCCTGGACCGCACCGTGCCGCTGATCGAGGATCGACTCAAGCTGTCCGGGCTGTATGCGCGTTGCGCCTCGGTGCGAGCCAGCGGCCTGGCGGTATTGGAACTGGAGGAAGATCCCAGGCGTGCCGTGGAAGCCATCGTGCGCCAGGCGGAACTCGCCGTGCGCGAAGACAAGGCCGAGGTGATTTGCCTGGGATGTGGCGGCATGGCCGGGCTTGACGAAGAGATTCGCCAACGCACCGGCGTGCCCGTGGTGGATGGCGTGACGGCGGCGGTGACCCTTGCCGAATCATTGGTGCGACTGGGGCTGTCGACCTCGAAAGTGAGAACCTATGCGACACCCCGGCCAAAGACAGTGATTGGCTGGCCGGGCAAGTTCGGACGCTGAACGCGCGACGCGGAAAGTATCCAGCGTCGCATCGAGGATGTTCAGTTCAAGACATCATTGAGCACTTCATAAATGATCCCGGTGGCAAGAGTCACCAGGACCAGGTCGGTCCCCACCTGCTGCCACTCATAACCGTCGTAATGAGGCAAGCGCCCGAGCAAGCGCCCGTCGAGCTTCTTGGCGATGCCAGGCGGCAGGGGTTTGCCACGGGCCAGGTTCTTCTGGATGCCCGGCGGCAGGGACGAACCCCCACGCCAATAGTCACGGTTATCACCAAGAATCACGCGGATCCCGCCGACATCAATCTGCGGCCCGCGGTAATGTGCCCCACCGCCCTGTTTACCGCCGACCTGCCCTTGCTTGCCCTGACCACCTTTGTTGCCGTGGACACTGCCTTTGTCCTTGCCATTGCCATTGCCGTTACCGGGATCGGCCAGCAGCGCCGGGGAACCTGCGATCAACGCCAGACTGGTAAACACTAATAAAGCGCGTGACTGGGTCATGATTCGTCTCTCAAGTCGCAAGCCCCATCGGCCTATAACAGCTTAGAACAGATGTGGACGACAAGTTCAGCAGCAGCAGTTAACCGCCCGTACTCCGGCAACCCGGCAGATCAGCGTATCGGCGGCAAGCCATAGGCGGCCAGGTCGAAGTCCGCGAGCTGGCGGATGATCTGGTCGGCGTGCTGGTACTTGCTGTCAGCCATGGCTTCATCGGGTACGGCAATGGCGGTCATGTGCGCGGCCTTGGCGGCGGTCACGCCAAAGGGCGAATCCTCGAACACCAGGCAATCCTCAGGGGCGACACCCAGGCGCCGTGCGGCGGTGAGGAAAATGTCCGGCGCTGGCTTGGCAGCGCCGACTTCCGGATCATCGGCCGTGACGATGGTGTCGAACAGGCCGAACCATTCGCGGTGCAACGTGGTCTTGTGGCCAAAGGAATTACGTGAAGAACTGGTGCCCACCGCAATCGGAATAGCGTGCGCCTTCAAATGCCGCACCAACGCCTCGGCACCCGGCATGCCAAGAGCCTTGGGAAAGCGCTCGCTCATCAGCGGCTCGCGAATCTCCAGGAACTCGGCCGGCGTGATCGGCAAGTCCAGGGCCTTCACCACATAGTCAGCCAAGTCCTGGGCGCCGCGACCAATGATGTGCTGCTTGATGCTCCAGTCGTAGGTACGACCGTAGCGTTCGGCGATGATTTGCGTGACCTCGGTGTAGATGCCTTCAGTGTCCAGCAACAACCCGTCCATATCAAAAATCACGGCCTTGATCGGGCCGACAGCAGTACGCGATGCGCTCATCACAAAAGATCCGTGGCGAAGGACTAAAAGGATTCAGCACAATAACGGCCCGGCTTGCCTGCAAGCAACCCATTCTGCCTTAGACTGGCTACCCATCCGCCCAAGCGACCCCGACATGCTTTTTCGCATTGCTGCCGACAGCCTGGTGCTGTTTCACCTGTGCTTCATCCTGTTCGTGCTGTTCGGCGGCCTGCTCGCCCTGCGGTGGCGGTCGGGCGTCTGGCTACACCTGCCCGCTGCGGCCTGGGGCATCGCAGTCGAGTTCTTCCACCTGCCTTGCCCACTGACTCGCTGGGAAAACCTGCTGCGCCACGTCGCCGGGCAGGAGGGTTATGGCGGCGGCTTTATCGAACACTACGTGCTTGCGCTGATTTACCCTGCCGGGCTGACGCCGCACATCCAGTGGGGCCTCGGCATCCTGGTATTACTGATCAACCTGGCGGTTTACGGGTGGATTCTCCGGCAGTGGAAGAAACCCTAGCGAGCAACGGCCCGCTGCAATGAGCGGGCCGTTGCAGGCGATCAGTAGACGAACGTCAGGAACAGGTTAAAGATCAGCGCCGCAACAAACCCCACGGGCGCGGCACGAAACAATAACTGCGCAAAGAGCGAACTGCGGCTCTGCTCCGTGGGGCAGGAGCCGAGAATCAGACTGCCACCTGAGGAGAACGGCGAAATCGAAGTGGCCTGGGCGCCCACCACGATGGCGATGAACAGGACCATCGGTTCAAGCCCCAGCGCCGAAGCGATCGGCAGCACCATCGGGAACAGCGCCGGCGTCACCACCCCCAGCGTGCTGGAGAACAGTGACATGAACGCCGCCACCACACCGAAGACGATTGGCACCATGATCGTCGGGATGCTATTGCCCATCCACGACGCCAGCAAGCCAATGGTGCCCGCCTTGATCGCCACCGAAATAAGCATGCCCACGCCGCAGATCATGATCAGCGTGCCCCACGGCACCGACGCCATGGCCTTGCGCTCGTCACCGAGTTTAAGCAGCAATGCGATCACCGAAAACAGGCTGGCGACCAGGCCGATGTCCATCTTCGAATTGATGAAACTCACCGTCGCGTTGCCCGGAAAGATAAGTTGAGTGACCGGCGCCGCCAGTACGATGACCATCATCGCCAATGTCAGCCACAGGGTCATTCTCTGCTCACGGTTCAGCGGCTCAGGTTCGCTCACCACATAGGCAGAGGCTTTCATCGCCTTGCCATGTCCGGTCAGGAAGACCAGGGCGCCAATCACCAGCAACGGAATCACCAGCGTACTGACGAAGATCCCTGCAGCGTAGAGAAAAGCGTCGTTTTCGCTAACGCCAGCGTTGACCATTAATCCACGGAAAATAATGCCGCTCTGGCTGGAAACAAAGTTGGCCCCGCTCAACGCGCCATAGTTCGCCGCCATCCCACCCACGATCAAGCTCATGCCGGTGCGCTCACAGAGGAGCAACGTGATAGGCGCCATAAAGGCCAGTACCGTGTAGTAACCCGCCCCCATCGCCGAAATGGCTGTCGCGGTGAAAAACACGGCGAATGGCAACAGCTGTGGCATGGTGCGGCAGCGATAGATCAAATGCTCGGCCAGTTTCTCGAGCGTGCCGTTGACCGTGGCGAAGCTGTAAAACAGGCAGACCGAGAAGATGATAAAAAAGATCTTCAGCGGCCACATGCCAATGACCTCGGAGGGGCTGAGGCCCATGCCGAAACAACCGATCAGGTAGGAAAAAGCGATGGCGAACAGACCAATGTTGATTTTGGTCTTGTAACCCAGGGCGACGGCGACAACGATTGCCGTGACGACGAGCAGGCTCATCATGATGGAAGTCCTATTGTTGTTATTGATTGTTTAGCGGGAAACGTCGAAGCCGAACAGCTTCGCCGGGTTATCCATCAGTACTTGGTCGCGCTCAGCCGCATCCGGCAGCAGTTCCTTGATGAAAGCGACTTGCCGGACATAGTCCGTCTGCTGTTCAAATTGGGTGTTAGGCCAATCGCTGCCCCAAAGCAGCCGCTGGATGCCGCCGCTCGCTTCACGGATCTGTGCCAGCACCCCGGCTGCCTGGGCAAGATCGCACTGGCTGCGGTAGGCCGCGGACAGTTTGAGCCAGACGCGCTCGTCTGCGAGCAATTGCAGAAAGGCCTTATGGGTGGGTTTTTCGCTATCAATGCCGCCACTCGGCAGGCCGAAGTGATCGATCACCACGCTGACGCCACACGCCTTGATGGCCGGCACAATCAGCGCTACGTCATCGATACCGCGCTGAATCTCGACCTGCCAGCCTCGCACCGCCAGGCGCTTGAACAACGCGAGCCAGGCCGGACTGCTGTAATCCATCAGCGTCTTACCGATAAGGTTCAGGCGGATCCCCACCACACCGGCCTCGGCCAATTCGTCCAACTGCGCCTCGCTGACATCGACATCGACAACTGCCACGGCACGCAGGCGCTGGGGATAACGGCGTAACGCATCCAGCATGAAATGATTGTCGGTCCCGAGAAAACTCGGCTGGATCAGCACGCCGTGCGACAGGCCGTTGCGATCAAGATGATCCAGGTAGTGCTCCACCAAGGCATCGTAATGCGGGCTGTAGCGACGGCTGGCAACCATCGGCAGGTCCTGGCGGAAGATGTGCGCGTGCGTATCCACGCCGCGGGGGCTGAGCGAGTCAATACGGGTCATGAACAGATAACCTGGGTCGATTGTTGTGGTGGCTGACAACGTGTTGCATTCGCAACCCGTCCCGAAAGACGTTGCGACGACGTGTTGCCACTTTTTTGTACAGACATTTAGTCATATATATGAATTTATGACCATATATCCAGCGATGGATATCTGTCAAACCCGTTGTTGGTGATAAAGTGATCCCGCCTGCCTGAACGGATTGCCTCTGTAATGAATACCGCGACACTTGGATACGACGAGCGACTGCCGCTCTATCAGCGCCTACGGGAAGAAATGCTTGCCAAGATTGCCGCCGGCGAATGGTCCCCCGGCGCGCCCATTCCCACGGAAGCCGAGCTGACCAAGTTATACGGCGTGGCAATCGGCACGGTGCGCAAGGCGGTGGATACCCTGGTGAATGAAGGCTTGTTGTTGCGCAGTCAGGGCCGCGGCACCTTTGTTCGCCGGCCCAATTTCGATGCCTCGTTGGCGCGTTTTTTTCGACAGGTCAATACCAGCGGCGGGCGTGAAATACCCACCAGCCGCATCCTCAGCAAGACGCTGCACACCCCGTCGCCAACGGTGGCTGGCGCCTTAAGGCTGGAGGACGGTGAGCAGGTGTTGCGTATGGAGCGCCTGCGGATGGTCGAGGGGCGCACGCTGTTTTATGAAGAAATCTGGCTTTCGGCCACACGCTTCAGCGCACTGCTGGACCTCGACTCCGAGCATTTCGGCGCCCTGCTCTACCCCTTATATGAAACGCAGTGCGGCCAATGCATCGCCTCGGCGAGCGAGACCCTCACGGTTGGCGAAGCCGACCCCGCCATCGCGCACATGCTGTCGATTGCCGAAGGTTCCCCGGTCGTGACCATTGAACGCACCGCGTCCGGGTATGACCGAAGCCCCCTGGAATACCGAATCTCCCGCGCCGCGGGTGAGGGGTTTCGGTATCAGATCGATATCTCCTGAGCGCGCAGAAACTCATCAATCAACGACACGACCTGCTGCTGGATCAACTCACGTGGACGAGCGGCGTCGCCATCCCGGCAAATCATGCCGTCGCCCGGCGAGCTGTCTTCGATCAGCGCCTGCCCGCCAGGTTTGCACACCGACATAAAGCTGAAGTGGCTGGCATCGCCGATCTCGACGTAGCGCGTCGATGCCCGGGGCAAGCGTTTGGTCAAATTGCCAGACTCCAACTCAGCAGGCAGCTCTACGGATGGCGCACCTGCAGCAATCACCAATATCGGTACGGGTATTGCCGCAAGACTTTCATCGGTAAACCCGCGAGACAGCCCCAAATCCAATGAAACAATGGCGGTGACGCGTTTATCGCTTAAATCCGCAGCCAACCGGGCCTTCGATGCCGATGTGCCCGCGGGATTGATTTGCTGGTAAACCGTGCAACTGCTCAATTGCGGGTGAGCGCTGCAATCCTGGGCAAAACGTTCGGGATCGAAACGTGCGCCGGCGATTTCCAGGGCAGTCCAGCCACCCAGTGAATGCCCGACCACGGCAACCCGGTGCTTCGCGACCATGCCAAATTGCTTCGGCTGAGCCATGACCGCGTCAATGGCCCGGCGCAGATCCGCGGGCCGTTGCCACAACTGTGCGGCGGCTTCAGGACGACGATCGCGGCTTGTCGTGCCGGGATGGTTCACCGCCGCGACAATATAACCATTGCGAGCCAACGCGCTGGCCAGCCACGTCTGATTACTCCAGTTCCCCCCAAAACCGTGGGACAGCACCACCAGTGGATGCTCGCCGGCAGCCGGTGGTGCGTGGCTCACGGCCGAGGCACTGACAAACACTGGATTATCGGCAATCACCTGCGCCGCGGCAGTGGTTGCAGCCGGGTACCAGACGACCATCTCCAGAGGACGTTCATTGTGCAGATCGCTCAATGATGAAGCCTGGAAGCCAACGGGGCTGGTTTCAGCGAACGCGTTCGCGCTCAGGCAGATCAACAGCAGTGCGCGCAGAGTGGTTTTCAATGTCTGTATCTTCCTTGTTCAGGCCCATGTGCCGATCCGGAAGATCGTCGTACAGGCCGCGTTGGTGATCCTGGGAGCGGCAACAGTAGCCGATTATTTCTGATCAGATAAGCGGGCTACTGGAAATCGTCTACCCACTCCAATAGCTGTCTCTAAAGTCTCTTCCGGGGATGCCGATAACCGCTTTGCGTCACTGAATCCAATAAAAACCAAGAACAACCGATTCGCTCCACCCTGCCCCCTTCGCTAGAGTCCAGCTCGACCACATGGAGTAAGTGTGAATGGTCACCCGTACGCGTTTTTTCGAGCACTACCGCAAGGCCGACCGCATCATGCTGGCGCTGGTCTGGCTGATGTTCCTGTTCTCCTTCGGCCTGGCTTTCTGGCACGACACCTTTATTCAGTCCGCGCTCGTCGGCGGCAGCACCAGCGTAGTGCTAACCCTGTTGTACCGCGCCATCGGCGGCACCCGTCCGATGCGCTGCGCCCTGGGCGTTGGCCTGATGATCATGGCAGCCTTGCATATCAACCAGGCGCAGGGCGTGATCGAAGCGCACTTCGGCATTTTTGCGCTGCTGGCGGTACTGACGTTTTATCGCGACTGGCTACCGATCCTGGTGGCGGCGCTGACGATCGCGGTGCACCACGTGGTGTTTCACGCACTGCAACATCAAGGTTTTCCGGTATTCGTGATGCAGCATCACGGCGGTTGGGGCATGATATTCGTGCACGCCTTCTACGTGGTGATGGAGACCATCGCCCTGCTCTACCTTGCGGTACATGCCCAGAGCGAGGCGGTTGAAAGCCAGGAAATACTCGAGAAAATGCTCGCCGTTACCACGCAACTCACGGTCGAGACCGCCAAGGGTAATCAGAGCCCGCTGCATGTGTCCCTTGCGCAGCGTTTCGATCACTTTCTGCAGCAGATCACCGGCCTGATCCAGGGCGTCGCGCGCGACTCTCACGGCCTCGGCCAACTGGGTCAGGAACTGGCCAGCGCCAGCGGCACCCTGGAAAAAGGCGCCCGCCACCAACTGGCCGAAATTACCCAGATGACCGACTCCATGCAGCGCATGGAAGATGCCATGGGGCACATCACCGTGCACGTCGAACACGCCGTCGAACATGCCGGCCAAGCTACCCAGCAAATCCTGCGCGGCCAGGAAAGCGTCGGCCGTGCCCAGCACGAAATCACCCAGCTGGCCTCACGGCTCAAAGGCACCAACCAGACCGTCCAAGGCCTGGCAGTGCAAGCCGAACAGATCGGCTCCGTGCTGGAAGTGATCAGCAGCATTGCCAACCAGACCAACCTGCTGGCCCTCAACGCCGCCATCGAAGCCGCCCGCGCCGGCGAACAAGGCCGCGGCTTCGCGGTGGTCGCCGACGAAGTCCGCAGCCTGGCCCAACGCACCGCCGCCTCCACCCAGGAAATCAAAACCATCATCGAAGGCCTGCAACAAGGCAGCCGCGAAGCCGTTGAAGCCATGCACGACAGCCGCCAGGGCGTGGAGCGCTGTGTGGAAGACAGTCAACTGGCAGTCGAAATGCTCAAGGCCGTGGGCAACGACATCTCGCAGATCGACCAGTTGAATGGGCGGATTGTGACGACGACCCGGGAGCAGAGCGCGGCGAACCTGGAGATTGTCGGGCGGTTGCAATCGGTGCAGAGCATTGCACAGAGCACGGCGGAGGATGTGGAAATGCTGGCGCGCAGCAGCGAGCGGTTGCCGCCGATAGCGGTGCGCCTGGATGCGTTGGGCAAGAGGTTTCATCAGTGAACCTGGAGAGAAGCACTGACACCCGCCGTTTTTTCGATGCCCCTCGCACACCACTCCTCGAGTGCGCTGGGCGAGTGAGCGTCTATGGCGAGATAAAAGCTGTCAGTTCCTCGGACGTACCGGTGGGAAACGCTTCTTTCAAGTAGTCGAGAAATACAGACACACGGGCGCTCAACAGGCGCCTCGATGGATAGAGCGTCCAGAGCGCGACTTCCGGCCCGTCGACATCGCCCCAATGCACCAACGTCCCGTCGCGCAGATCACCCGCTACCAATGAAACGGGAAGGCGCCCAGCACCGACCCCGACTCGGACGGCATCGCGGACCATAAGCAGCGAAGACAGGCTCAGGACCGGATCCACCGTCAGGTCTTTTCTGCCGGTTGGCGAGGTGATACTCCACACTGGGCCTCGATCGCCGGCCCCTCGCACCACTACCGGAACAGCAACATTGTCGATGGGGCGACCCAACGCTGGACTCGCGACGATCACCAGCCGATCACGCAGGAGGATACGTCCGACCAGGCTTTCGTTGGGGGCCGGATTGACGCGAATGATCAGGTCATAACCTTCTTCAATCATGTCGACGATGCGGTCTTCCGTGGTGACCTCAAGCCTTACCTGCGGATATTTAAGCAGGAAGCCGGCTGCAAGTTTGCCCATCGCCGCCTGGGCGAAAAAGAGCGGTGCACTGATGCGCAGTGTGCCGCGCGGCCGTTCCCCTCCCGTAGCGATGGCGGCCACTGTCTCGTCAAGTTCGGTAAGCAGTGCGCCCGTCCGTTCGAACAGCGCCCGTCCTTCCTCGGTGAGCTTCAACGTTCGCATCCCACGCTCGAACAGACGCAGTTCAAGACTGCGTTCCAAGTCCGCCACCCGACGCGACAGTGTCGCTTTCGGCCGGCCGGTGGCACGCGCGGCACGGCCGAATCCTCCGTGTCGAGCAACGAGATTGAAATCGGCAAGGGCGAGCAAATCCATGAGGTTCCCCTAAGTGGTGGCGAAATAATTACGACGGCGCGTGCACGAACCTTCTAGGCACTCACTTCATTTCGACAGGATTATGATCATTCGCCAACCGTCCCACACATGGAACAACCTGTCCAATTTATTGGGCTATCGAACCACTCAAGAAACGACGATATTGGCCCTGTCATTCAAATCCCTACGGAGCACCCTCATGACCATCCTCGTAACAGGCGCAACCGGCAGAGTCGGCAGCCAAGTCGTTGAACAACTTCTCAAGCGTGGCGCTGACGTGCGCGTCCTCGTCCGCGATCCCTCGAACGCTGACTTTCCAGCGCAGGTTGATGTTGTGCAAGGCGAGATGCTCGACATCGACTCGCTGCGACGCGCATTCACCGGCGCTTCCACGTTCTTTCTGCTAAATGCCGTGGCACCGGACGAATTCACCCAAGCGCTGCTTGCGCTCAATATCGCTCGTGAGGCCGGCGTCGAGCGGGTCGTCTATCTCTCGGTACTCCACGCCGATCGCTTCGTCAACGTGCCGCACTTCGCGGTCAAGTCCGGCGCCGAACGGATGATCGAGCAGATGGGCTTCAGCGCCACGATCCTGCGTCCGGCTTATTTCATCGACAACGAAGTCATGGTCAAGGACGTCATCTTTAACCATGGGGTCTACCCGATGCCGATTGGCAGCAAGGGTATCGCCATGGTCGACGCCCGCGACATTGCCGAAGTCGCCGCTATCGAGCTGATCCGCCGGGACCAGGCCACGGGCAAACTGCCGATCGAAACCCTCAACCTGGTGGGGCCCGATACGCTGACGGGTCCAGATGTTGCCGCCATCTGGACTGATGTGCTGCGCCGCCCGGTCGTCTATGGCGGCGATGATCCCAGTGGTTTCGAACAGAACGTGGCCAACTTCATGCCGAAATGGATGGCCTATGAAATGCGCCTTATGGCCGAGCGCTATGTCAGCGACGGGATGATTCCCGAGACCGGCGACGTAGAGCGCCTGACCACAATCCTGGGGCGTGGGCTGCACACTTATCGAGACGTCGCTGCTCAGCTCGCATTGTCGGTCTGAGGTGGAATGCACGGAGCACTGCCGGTCAAGGAAGACCCGTCTGTTTTACGAGCCTGTCCAACGTCTTCTTCAATGAGAACTGACTATGAAAACAGTACTGATTACTGGCTGCTCTTCAGGCTTCGGTCTGGCCATCGCCGAGTATTTTCTTGAACGAAACTGGAAGGTGATCGCGACGATGCGCAGCCCCGACGACCGCATTTTGGCTACGTCCGAAAACCTGCGTGTACTGGCCCTGGATGTGACCGACCCGAACAGTATCCAGCGGGCGGTAGAGGCCGCAGGACCGATCGATGTGCTGGTCAACAACGCCGGTATCGGTTTGCTGGGTGCCCTTGAAGGCAGCACGATGCAAGTGATCCGTGACATATTTGACACCAACACATTGGGCACCTTGGCCATGACCCAGGCTGTGGTGCCGCAATTCCGGCAGCGTAAGACCGGGGTTGTGGTCAATGTCACCTCCAGCGTAACGATAAAGTCACTCCCTCTGCTAAGCGTATATACCGCTAGCAAGGCGGCGGTGAATGCCTTTACCGAGTCGCTGGCCCTGGAACTTATGCCGTTCAATGTGCGAGTCAGGTTGGTGCTGCCGGGCCGTGCTCCCGGGACCGACTTCGGAAAAAATGCGCAGCCCCGCATGCAAGATAGCCTTCCAGCCGCCTACGGCGATCTGGCGCAGCAGGTCTTTAGCGAATGGTCGCAATCAACCGTAGTGACTGAAACGTTGGACGTCGCCGAAGCGGTATGGCATGCGGCAACTGATCCGGCTTCGCCCATGCGCATCGCCGCCGGCGCGGATGCTATCGCGCTGATGAACGAGCAGGAACACACGTGAGCAAGCCGATGTTTGTTGGCTGGCGGTTCTTGTCGTTACATCGCCTGGCATCGCCCCGCAAGCGTAAACGCAGCCCCATCCCCACTATCGAACACGCACACACTCAGCAATCACGCGCCCTCCGTCCGGGCGCGTGAAGGTTTCATACGTCCGTTCGCCGTCAACATGGAGCTGCAGCTCATGCTCCGCTCGAACGCTTCCCACCCCGCCGGGAAAAGCTCGGTAAACTGCGCATCAACGCCAGCAAGCGCGACGCGCATGGGTTGCTCAGGCACGCTGTCCCAGCGACCGCCCGAATGTCTCATCACTGTATTAGCCAGCGCCTGCCCACTGGCAAGCGCTATCGGAGGGGCTCGAAAAAGGTACGCCGCACTCGCGCTGGAGTGTTGGGGGCAGACCACGTGTACATGCCGCGGGGCACAAGCTGCTTATGAAAACCGTGGCCTGCCCCTCATTCCCCTACCCTCTTTACTCCCGACAGCTTTACAGGTTGGTGCACTGACCCGTGGTCTTGCTGCGCCATGACTTGCCACCGGACAACTTGCAGTTGTGTGCATCCTTGTTGTTCAGGATCTTTCCAGCGCAGTTCTTGGCCGACCAGCATTGATTGCGGTCCGCCTCGGTGTTGTCCTGCGTCTGCTCCGATGCTGCCTGTATCAGCGGCGGTTTGTCGTTGGCCAACAAGGTTTCGGTGTTGGACTTCTGCGTATCGGCAAAAGCCATGCCTTGCCAGGCGCAGATAATAGTCAGCAAGATGATTTTGAATGTTTTCATGGTGATACTCCTGTTCAAGAACGTTCGAGTTGGGTATGCACCCGATAACTTTTGAAGAACTGCATTTGCGCCCATTCGGACACGGCCACCAGGCTGACCTTGCCCTTTTTCGTGCGCCGGTAAATGATCACCGCAGTGCTGAACACCCACGGTACGATCAGCACATCGCTGTCTTCCGGGGCCTTGAACTCCTGCTCGACGATCGATTCGGTGACCGACTCCCGGCTCACCTCCAGCACGTCGGTCACACCGAACTCCATGTCCAGGGTGGACGCGACTTCCGAGCCCGACAGCGGGTCAACAGCCTTCTCCGACAGTGATGTCTTGAGCGACCAGTTGAGGGTCAGCACGTTCTTGATGGCGGAGGTCACCGTGATCCTCTCGCTGGTCTTGCGCGAAGAGCCCGCCGGGATGTTGATGAAGCTTCGCGGGTCGGTGCCGACGCTGTAGATCGCCACGGCGAAGTACTCGTCGAGGAACAGGTCTTGGGCATAGGGCGTCGGATAGTCCACGTCGCCAATGCCATCCCACCGGTCAGGCGCGATCACCAATGGCTCGGACCGAGCCAGCAGGCGACGGGTCAGGGTCGGGCCTTCGGGGATGTACTGCAACGGGTTGAAGTCGTCGACTGCCTGCAGGTCATTCTTGACCTGATCCCAATCGCGCACATCGGGGTTTTTCGCTGCAAGCTCCAGCAGGTATTCGCGATACTCTGCCTCGACCGGATCCGTGGCGTCCTCCACCAGCATCAGTTTCTTGTCACGTCCGGCGCGGATGGTGATCGAACGGTTGAAGTCATGCCCACCCGAAGGCAGGTCTTGCCAGCCGTAGGTTGACAGGGCCCCGCCGGTGGTCAGGCTCGAGGCATTGGAGGCAGAGAAAGGTACGTCAACCATCAGGGTGATCGCACCGTAGCCCTTTTCGCCCGGCGGCACCTGATCTTTCCATTGCGCGTGACATTCATAACCGGTCCACGTACCTCGTGCTGCGCGGATGCCGAGCGCTTGAAGGGTGACATTGGGTGGGATGCTACACGGGCCGTTGTTGTCCTCGGAGTCGCGATACCAAGTGCCCCACTCGATCGACTCACTGGCCACTTCGAGCGTGCGGTCCGTACCATTGGTAATTGTCAGATAAAAAGTCCATGACATATCTTTCATCTCCCTGTTGAAAGTGCTGACGCGCTACTGTTTCATTGCTCTACCTCATTCTGAGCGAAGGCTAGACGAGATCCGGACAGCGTGCTGGCAAACTGCCCAACGGTAGTGGGACAAAAAAAGCGCCTTGGTCCCTATGGCTTTTTTTCAGACACCAAAAACCACAAACCCCCGGCTTTCCTTAGGAAAACCAGGGGTTTGTGGTTAATCGCCCTGAGACTGCCCCTGCAGCAAACTTGGGCTGCAACCTTTCGACTTTAAGTTTTGTGTCTGACGCATGGTAGGAGTCTCTCCTTGAGCGCCTCGCCACTCAGCCACCGTCCATGAACGACGATGACCTGGCGGCGATTGCACGATAGCTCAGGAGGTGCGATGGATGCGAAGGCGGGTATGATCCAGGCTAAACCGGCCCGACTGGACCCACACACATGCCCACCTGCGAAACCCGCCCTACCCCCGCGCCACTCCTCAAGCCCGGCGAAACCGTGGTGTTGTTCGACGGTGTGTGCAAGCTGTGCAACGGTGGGGCAAGGTTCCTGATCCGCCACGACCACCAACGGCGCTTGCGATTAGCCACCGTTCAGTCGCCCGAGGGCCAGGCGCTGCTGGCGTGGGCGGGGCTGCCGCTGGATCAGTTCGACACCCTCGCAGTGATCCGCGACCGGTACTATTGGGAGCGTTCGGCAGCGGTATTCGAAATCATTGCGCAACTGCCTGCCCGCTGGCGCCCATTGCTGCTCCTGCGCGGCATCCCGCGCTTTCTTCGGGATTGGGCTTACGACCGCATCGCGCGCAATCGCTATCGGCTCTTCGGGAAGTACGACACCTGCCTGTTGCCGGACCCGGAACATGAACAGCGCTTTTTGAAGGAACAACCATGAATACCTTGGTGCGCATCAACTGGATCGCCCGAGGCGGCCTGGCGTTCATGTTCACCTACCATGGGCTGGTGCCGAAGCTGCTGTGGCTAAGCCAGGGTGAGCGGGCGATGATCCAGGCGCATGGGATCGAGCAAGTGCAGGTGTTCGCCACGCTGGCGGGGGTTGGGGAGATTGTCCTGGCGGTATGGATACTGCTTTCGCCACGCAGTGCCTGGCCGATTGCAGTGGCTGCGACTGCGCTGGCGGCGCTGCTGGTGGATGTGGCAGTGTTCAGCCCGGCGATGCTCAGGGAAGCGTTTAATCCTGTGTCGCTAAATGTGGCGGGGTTGGCGTTGTGTGCGGTGGCTTGGAATACCAAGCCCTGAGCGGGCATTTATTTCAGCTCGATCGCATCAAGCGCAGCTTCCAGCGCGGATAACTCAACCTCGCGGCCATCGCCCAAACGCGCCACAAGCCTCGCACAATCAACCACAACGCGCACACCCAGCCCCGTCGTATCTCCCGGAAATTTGCGCAGTTTGAGCTCCACAGTGGTCGGGTTCAGCCAGACCGATTGATCCGCCGACCAACGAGCATCCTCAAACTGAAAAACACAGCTCCCCTGCCACGTATCCACAATGCGCAGTGAATACACCCACTGCGTATTCCGCGCTTCCCAGGGCGTCACCTCAACCCGGTAGTGATCATCTGGCGAGATGGATTGGATGTCTGTTTCACTCATTGGCAATCCTTGTATCAGCAACACAGAAACAGCTCATTCAACTGCCATGGCGTCATCTTCGTCACCATGATCAGCACGATCACAAACATCCCCGAAAACCCGAAAACGCCCATCCAGAACCATTTCCTGTAGACGCTGCGGTAACCATCATCGAGCGCCCTGCCCGTCTCAACCGCACTGAGCGCCATCTGCTGCAAACGCTTCTGCAGCACCAGCACCGGCAGCCAAAGCGCCCCCACGCACAGGAAGATGATCAGCGAAGTCAGCACCCATTCGGTGGTCAACGGAAGCCCGGCAAGCTTGATCAGCAGAAAGCCGGTGATGATCTGAATGAAGCCCGCCGGCGTAGTAATCCAGGTATCAAACTGCACCACCATCCGCGCCACATGGGCGATCACCTGCGGGTTGGCCGTACGGCTCGCGGCGATCAGATACAGATACGAGCCCATGCCGAAGCCGAACAGGAAAATCGCCGCGATGATGTGGATGTACTTCAGGCCCAGATAGAGCATGGGTCAGCCCTGCCCGTCAGAGAAATGCACGGCCAGGCTGAGGTTTGTCGGGTCGTTGATAGCGGCCATGTATTCGTCGACGGTGATTTCGCCAACGCATGGCCGCGCACCGGGTTCGGGTACGTAGCCTTGGGCGATTTTGAGGGCCAGAGCAACGGCGGCGCAGCTGGGGATTTCCGGGCCTTTGTCATTCAGGGCCGTCAGTTGCACCGCCAGGGACAGCGGTTGCCCTGCTGTACCGAGGCCTTGCACGTCGATGTACATCGCGCTTTTGCCATCGCCAAAGCGCTCGAACCAGGTGCCCAGCCGATGCAGTCGCGCCGCCCAGGCGACATGGTCACGCACGACGCCCCACCGCAGCGCCTGGGCCAGCAGGTAGTTGGCGACACCGCCAAGCTTGAGCCCCGCGCCAGCCTTGAAGCTCAGGGTGTGGGCACCATAACGGCTGGCAAAGATGTCCATGTCGGGCACGTCCACATTCGCCAACACCCGCGTGCCAAGCTCAGGCATTTTGCGCAGCGTCAGGTCCTGCCAGCCCAGCACTTCATGCACCTGGCCATGCCTGAGCTGCTTGATCGGTTTGCCCGCGTAAGCCAGCACGCCTTCGACAGTGGACAGGCCCGGCATCTTGGCCGAGGAGGAAATGCCGTGCTCGATCGAGTCGATGCGGGTGAAGCGGTAACGGTACTGATCGATGATGGCGGACGACAGCGTCGGCACGGAGCTGCAACCACTGAGGACCGCCACGCCTGCCTGCCGGGCTTGTGCATCCAGCATCCTCACGCCGTTGACGAAGGTGCGGCAGTCGGACAGGTCGCAGTAGTTCACGCCCGCGTCGATGCAACTCTGGGCGACGGCATAGGATTGCCCTTGGAACGGGCCGCCGGTGTGGATCACCAACTTGATGTTCATCGACCGCAAAACGGACGCGAACCCGGCGCCCATAGCATCGCCGCACCAGCCTTCGCAGACGGTGCCCGACTGGCTTTTCAGCTCATCCACTTTGCCCTGCAACTTGTGTGAGTCGCGGCCCGAGATCACCAGTTCAATGCCCGGCGCCACCACCAGATGCCGACAAACGATGCTGCCAAAATTGCCGTAGCCACCGACCACCATCACCCTGAGTGTCATTCCATTCTTCCCTCAACAATCGATCATGCGCTGAGTCTGACGCAGACTGGCGGCTGAGGCGGCTAAAGATACCCGATTTGTTTAATCGCTTGAGCCAGGATCAGCAAGGAGCGTCAAATAATGGAGCTATACACCCAGCGGCTTTACCTGCGGCCACTGGAAGCCGGCGACTGGGCGTTTTTTTCCTCGCGTTGCACACCGACCCGTCGGTGATCCAGTACGTCTGCGACACCCCGTCCGATACCGCAACCCGCGAGAAATTTGAGTTCCGCTGGCCGCAATGTGAATCGCCCCGGCTTTCCTAGACACTTTTGAGCGGCTGTTTTTGGCCGAAGTTAGCCACACACAGGCCAAGTCATCGGCGGCCAGCTGAAAATGGCCTTTCACGCTCATTCGCCAGGCTCTATTTTTACGCACCGAAATAGAGCACCTGTCCCATATGGCCCTTTTTTTAAACACCAAAAACCACAAACCCCCGGCTTTCTCTAGGAAAACCAGGGGTTTGTGTTTGTAGAATGTGGCGGTGAAGGAGAGATTCGAACTCTCGATACAGTTTCCTGTATACACACTTTCCAGGCGTGCTCCTTAAGCCACTCGGACACTTCACCGTATCTCGTCAAACTGATTCAGTCTGTCGAGGCGCGCTAATGTAGTCGAAAGCTTTTCTGATGGCAAAGGTTTTTTTCAGAATTTTCATGCGCTTAGACCGCTATCACGGGCGCAACGCTTGTGGCGCGCCAGGAAGGACGGCGATTCTGCCATTCTCAAGGCCCGGAGCTAGGCGTCTATTGCGGCTGATTTGCCCCGCCATGGCCTGTTCCGGGCAGGATGCAAGGGCAAAATCCTGACTGGGCAGTCAGTCATGGCGCTTTACCAGGCCGGGCAGGCTGGGTAACGTCTGTTGCCTGCACCTCTATTACACTTATTACAAGGAATCGCGTCATGAGTGAGTTGATTGCCTACCACCTCGAAGACGGTATTGCGACCCTGACCTTGAACAACGGCAAGGTCAATGCCATTTCCCCTGCGGTGGTCAGTGCGTTTAATGAGGCGCTGGATCAGGCCGAGAAAGATCGCGCGGTGGTGATCATTACCGGCCAGCCAGGGATTTTGTCGGGTGGCTATGATTTGAAGGTGATGACGGCCGGCCCAAAAGAAGCGGTCAGCCTGGTGACGTCCGGCTCCACCCTGGCGCGACGCTTATTGTCGCACCCGTTTCCGGTGATCGTTGCGTGCCCTGGCCACGCAGTGGCGAAAGGCGCTTTCCTGTTGTTGTCGGCGGATTACCGCATCGGTGTCGACGGACCGTTCAGCATTGGCCTGAATGAGGTGATGATTGGCATGACCATGCACCACGCCGGGATCGAGCTGGCGCGGGATCGCCTGCGTAAGTCGGCGTTTCATCGTTCAGTGATCAATGCCGAGATGTTTAACCCGCAAGACGCCGTGAATGCAGGTTTCCTCGACAAGGTGGTGGCACCGCAGGAGCTGCAGGCAGCTGCTCTGGAAGCGGCGCGGCAGTTGAAGAAGATCAATATGAACGCCCACAAGCACACTAAATTGAAGGTGCGTAAAGCACTGCTGGAACTGCTGGATAACGCGATCATCCTGGATCAGGAACACTTGGGCTGATTTAGCCGGCTGAACCACCTCCTGTGGCGAGGGACAGGCCCTAACGCCGTTCAGTTAAGCAAATAGCGATTATTGTAGGCGCGAGCTTGCTCGCGAAGAACTCATAGGCGTCGCGTGTATTCAGGAAACACGCGTTATCGTTGAGGTTTTTCGCGAGCAAGCTCGCTCCTACAAAAGCCTTAACAGAACGGCGTCAGGGCCTGTCCCTCGCCACAGGAGCAATCGGCCACTGTGGACGCTGATGTCGAGCTTTTTCCTACCCTCCCTGCCGAACCTCTTACAGCCCCGCTAGATCGCACTTATCGACCTATGTGGAAACATGCGCTTAAACACCGGCCATCTCCTACTTCTACCGGGGTAATTGCCGAAAATAGTGCACATCCGTACACTGCGCCACCTTTTGTCCCGATGGACTGTGTCGATGCTCTACTGTTTACGCATGTTATTGATGAGTCTGCATTTTCTAGTGGCGGGCGGACTCGGCGTGCTGCTGGGAATCTGCCGACCGTTCAACCCGGACAATAGCCGTCTCTGCGCACGGCTCTACGCCCTGCCAGCCATGTGGATACTGCGCTTGCGGGTGAAGCCACAGGTGGACTCGTTGCGGGACAAACCCAGCAGTTGCGTAATCATTGCCAATCACCAGTCCAATTATGATTTGTTTGTGTTTGGCACCGTGGTGCCCTACCGCACGGTCTGTATCGGCAAGAAGAGTCTGAGATGGGTGCCGTTGTTCGGGCAGTTGTTCTGGTTGGCGGGTAATGTACTGATCGACCGCGGTAATGCGCAGAAAGCGCGGCGCTCGATGCTGACCACCACTCACACCTTGCAACACGAAGACACGTCAATCTGGGTGTTCCCGGAGGGGACGCGCAATTTGGGCAAGACCTTGTTGCCCTTCAAGAAGGGTGCGTTCCAGATGGCGATCGCCGCCGGGGTACCGATTGTGCCGGTATGCGTCAGCACTTACGTGAAGCAGATGAAGCTCAACCGCTGGAACAGCGGCGACATTCTGATTCGTTCACTGCCGGCGATTCCTACGGCCGGATTGACGCTGGATGACATGCCTCGGCTGATGGAAACCTGCCGCGAGCAGATGATCGTGTGCATTGAGGATATGGATCGGCAACTGCAAACCCGCTGATCGGAGCCCGCGCACAGCGCGGGCTTTTTATTGTCGGTGAACCCTCGTAGACATTGCTGACTCTGATAATCCAGAGCAGGCTAAGCCACCTGCCACGGTCATCCGTCATTCAAAAAAGAAGCGATCAGCATTATGGGTAGAGTTGTTGCGGCAGCCGTCTACAGCGCCGGAAAAAAAATCACTGATATCACCCTCGAGGAAGGCGCCGCCTGGGCGGCCAAACCCGGCCATTTTGTGTGGATCGGCCTTGAAGAGCCGGATGCCGAGGAACTGGCCGACCTGCAACGCCAGTTCAACCTGCATGAACTGGCCATCGAAGATGCTCTGGAAAAACACAGCAGACCGAAGCTCGAAACGTTTGGTGACGCGTTGTTTATCGTGACCTATTCGCCGGTTCGAGACGAAGGCAAGCTGGAGTTTATCGAGACCCATATCTTCGCCGGCAATGGCTACGTCATCACGGCGCGCAACGGTCACTCGGCTTCCTACGGCTATGTCCGCCAGCGTTGTGAGGCGCGGCCACTGCTGCTGGAGCACGGCGAAGACTTCGTGCTCTATGCGCTGCTGGATTTCGTCACCGAGAACTATCAGCCGGTGAGCGAGGCGATTCATGCCGAGATCGACGCACTGGAGCGCAATGTGCTGTGCAATTCCCTGAATGAACGTGACGTCCACCACCTTCACAGCCTGCGACGCGACGTGCTGCGGTTGCGGCGTCATGTGGCACCGATGGTAGAGATCAGCGAAGAGTTGCAGAAACTGAAGTTTCCGTTTATCGATAAGAAGATGCGCCCGTACTTTCGCGATGTGGAGATCCATGTCACGCGGCAGATGGAAGACCTCTCCACCCTGCGCGACATCGCCAGCCAGACCATAGAGATTGGTGTGTTGCTGGAAGCCTCGCGCCAGAGCGTAGTGCAGCGCAAGTTTGCGGCCTGGGCGGCAATCCTGGCGTTTCCCACGGCGGTGGCCGGGATCTACGGGATGAACTTCCAGAACATGCCTGAACTGCAATGGCATTACGGTTATTTTGCGGTGCTGGGGTTTATTGCCACGGGGTGTACGGGACTGTGGGTCAGCTTCAAGCGTTCGGGGTGGCTATAAGTCCACCCCCGTCGGGGCGGATCAGGCCTGCCCAGGCTTGTTCGCCACAAAACGCATCATCCACTCCGCCACGGTAGCGCCGTGGTGTTCACGCTCCAGGCTGGCGACACCGTTGGTGTAAACCTTTTCGCCCAGGTTTGTCTGAAGAATCTCCAGCAGCTCACGGGAATAATCGTGGATAAACTCTGGATGGCCCTGGAAGCACAGCACCTGATCTTCGATGTGGTACGCAGCGAACGGACAAAAATCGCTGGAAGCAATCACCGTGGCATTTTCCGGCAAGCGGGTGACCTGGTCCTGGTGGCTGATCAACAACGTCAGCTCTTCCACGACGGGGCTCATCCACGGCGCCTTGGCATTGAGTTTGTAGTCATGGATGCCGATGCCCCAGCCCTTGCTTGCGCGCTCGGCCTTGCCGCCCAGCAGCAGTGCCAACAACTGGTGTCCGAAACAGATGCCAAGCAATTTATCGCCGCGCTCGTAGCGCTGCAGCAGGAAGGTCTTGAGGGTCTGGATCCACGGATCGGCGCCGAAGGAATCGGCCTTGCTGCCCGTCACCAGATACGCGTCGAACACTTCGTCGTCTGACGGATATTCACCCTGCACCACGTTGTAGACGACGAACTCGGCCGCAATCGGCTGCTTGGAGAACAGCTGCTTGAACATCTGCCCGTAACCCTGATACTGATCGATCAGGCCGGGACGCAGGATATCGGTTTCCAGAATGCAGACGCGTAGCGACATAAAAAATACCTGACACGGCGATGGGAATAATGAACACCCCAGAGCCTGCCTTGAAATACCCCTACAAGGCAAGCCCCGCACATGTCCAATAACGTCAGAAGGTCGCGTTCTGCGCAGCTTTCTCCAACAACAAGGCCGGTGGGGTGAAGCGCTCACCGTACTGCTCGGCCAGATAGCGCGCCCGGGCAACAAAGTCGTTCAGGCCGTATTGATTGATAAATTGCAGGGCCCCGCCGCTCCACGCCGCGAAACCGATACCGAAAATCGACCCGACGTTGGCGTCGGCGGTGGACATCAATACACCCTCTTCCACGCAGCGCACGGTTTCAATGGCCTGAATAAACAACAGACGGTCGCGCACATCCTGTGGCGAAATGCGTTGATCGGGTTTTTCAAATCGATTTTTGAGCTGCGGCCACAAGTATTTCTGCGCGCCGACTGGGTACTCGTAGAAACCGCCACCCGCGGCCTTGCCCGGGCGCTTATATTCATTGAGCAACAACTCGATCACCGCAAACGCCGGATGCTCGGGCGATGGCTTACCCTCCGCCTGCAGATCCTTGGCAGTCTGTTGACGGATATGACTCATCAAGCTGAGCGACACTTCGTCGGAAACCGCCAGTGGGCCTACAGGCATGCCCGCCTTGCGCGCTTCGGTCTCGATCATCGGAGCCGCTACGCCTTCGCCCAGCATCGCGATGCCTTCATGGGTGAACGTACCGAACACTCGTGAGGTAAAAAAACCTCGACTGTCATTCACCACAATCGGGGTTTTCTTGATTTGCAGTACGAAATCAAAACCCCGAGCCAGGGTTTCGTCACTGGTGCGGGCGCCCTTGATGATTTCCACCAGCGGCATTTTGTCCACCGGACTGAAGAAATGCAGGCCGATGAATTTGCCCGGGTCAGGCACGGCAGTGGCCAGGCCGCTGATGGGCAAGGTCGAGGTATTGGAGGCGATCACCGCGTCAGCGCCCACCGCGCCTTGCGCGGCCGCCGAGACCCGAGCCTTGAGTTCACGGTCTTCGAACACTGCCTCGATAATCAAATCGCAACCGGCCAGCTCAGCGTCGGCGTCTGTCGGATGAATCCGCGCCAGGATGCTGTCCCGCTGCTCGGCAGTCAATTGCCCACGACCGACCTTCTTCTCCAATAATCCCGCCGAATGCACCTTGCCCTTCTCAGCCGCCGCCAACGTGATGTCCTTGAGCACCACATCAATGCCCGCCGCCGCACTGGCGTAGGCAATCCCCGCGCCCATCATCCCGGCGCCGAGAATGCCCACCTTGCGGGTCACATACGGCGCAAAACCTTGGGGACGTGAACCCCCTGCGTTGATTTCATTGAGCTGAAACCAGAAGGTGCCGATCATGTTCTTCGCGACCTGGCCGGTGGTCAGTTCGGTGAAGTAGCGGGTTTCGATCAGGTGCGCGGTGTCGAAATCCACCTGTGCGCCTTCCACCGCGGCACACAGGATTTTCTCCGGGGCCGGAAAACAGCCGTGGGTTTTCGCCCGCAGGATTGACGGTGCGATGGCGAGCATCTGTGCCACTTTAGGGCTCGACGGCGTGCCGCCAGGGATCTGATAGCCTTTGACATCCCACGGTTGCTGGGCCGTTGGATTGGCCAGGATCCAGGCCCGGGACTTGGCCAGCAGTTCATCGCGATCCCCCGCCAATTCGTCGACCAAGCCCGCTTGCAAGGCCTTTTGCGCCGAGACTTTCTTACCTTCGAGCAAATAGGGCAAGGCCTTCTCCAGGCCCAGCAGACGCACCATCCGCACCACTCCGCCGCCGCCCGGCAACAGGCCGAGAGTGACTTCCGGCAAGCCGATCTGGACGGATGCGTGGTCCAGTGCCACCCGGTGCTGGCACGCCAGGCATATTTCCCAGCCCCCGCCCAGGGCCGCGCCATTGATGGCCGCCACCACGGGTTTGCCAAGAGTTTCCAGGCTGCGCAACTGCGCCTTCAGGCCCAGAACCATGTCGTGGAAGGCCTTGGCGTGAGGTTTGTCGACGCTGATCAGTTCATTCAGGTCGCCACCGGCGAAGAAAGTCTTTTTCGCCGACGTGATGATAACCCCGGCAATCGAGTCGTTTTCCGCCTCCAGGCGGGCGATGGTGGCCGCCATCGCGGCGCGGTACACCGCGTTCATGGTGTTGGCGCTCTGGCCGGGCATGTCGAGGGTCAGCACCACAATCTGGTCCTGGCCTTTTTCGTAACGAATGGCGTCGCTCATGACAAATTCCTTAGGCTCAGAGACGTTCGATAATCGTAGCGATGCCCATGCCACCGCCCACGCACAAGGTGGCCAGGCCGTAACGCTGACGGCGTGCCTCCAGTTCGTCGAGCAGGGTGCCAAGGATCGCGCACCCCGTTGCTCCCAGGGGATGGCCCAGCGCAATCGAGCCACCGTTGACGTTGACCCTGGCAGCGTCGATGCCCATGTCCTTGATGAACTTGAGCACCACCGAGGCAAAGGCTTCGTTGACTTCGAACAAATCGATGTCCTCGACCCGCAAACCCGCCTTGGCCAGGGCTTTGCGGGTGGCGGG
Organism: Pseudomonas sp. GQ91; assembly: GCF_059758795.1. Classification (NCBI taxonomy): domain Bacteria; kingdom Pseudomonadati; phylum Pseudomonadota; class Gammaproteobacteria; order Pseudomonadales; family Pseudomonadaceae; genus Pseudomonas; species Pseudomonas sp. GQ91. The sequence continues at coordinate 16,623 of NZ_JCAXED010000016.1, read as the reverse complement.
TGCCGGACCGGTGAGCATGATGGTCGGATCGGTGCTGGTCACCGCCGTGGCGACGATCCGCGCCCGTGGCTGCAGGCCCAGCTCCCGGCCCTTGGCCTCGGAGCCAATCAACATGAGTGCCGCACCATCGACAATCCCGGAACTGTTGCCCGGTGTATGGACATGGTGGATGCGCTCGACATGGCTGTAGACGCGTAGCGCCGTCGCATCAAAGCCCATCTGGCCGATCATTTCGAAGCTGGGCTTGAGCTTGCCCAGGCCTTCGAGGGTGGAATCGCCACGAATGAACTCGTCTTGAGCCAGCAGCACGATAGCGTTCTGATCCTGCACTGGGATCAGCGATTTATTGAAGGAACCGTCCGATCTTGCCCTCGCCGCTTTCTGCTGTGAGTGCAGGGCAAAGGCATCAACATCCTCACGCGTGAAACCTTCGAGGGTGGCGATCAAGTCGGCGCCGATACCTTGGGGCGTGAAGTGACTGTGCATATTGGTTTGCGGGTCCAGCACCCAGGCGCCGCCGTCGCTGCCCATGGGGACACGAGACATGGACTCGACGCCGCCGACCACCACCAGTTCTTCAAAACCGGAGCGCACTTTCATTGCCCCGAGATTGACCGCCTCCAGGCCCGAGGCGCAGAAGCGGTTGATTTGCACACCGGCGACGCTGACGTCCCAATCGGCCACCAACGCAGCTGTCTTGGCGATATCGGCGCCCTGGTCCCCGACTGGCGTGACGCAGCCAAGCACAATGTCATCCACCTGCCGGGTGTCCAGGCCACTGCGCTGTTGCAGCGCGTTCAGCAAGCCAGCCACCAGATTCACCGGCTTGACGCTATGCAAGGCACCATCGGCCTTGCCTTTGCCCCTGGGCGTGCGTACCGCATCAAAGATCAAAGCTTGGGTCATGACGTCCTCGAACCACTGTGCAATGGAGCCCTCGAGAGGAGAGCCGACCGTGCTCTTACCTTAAGCGCCCGAAGGCCAGATTCAATGACCGAAGCGCTCATTGCCCTTGACGACCACGCTCAGACGAACGGTAGGTCCCTATCGGAAACCGCTGATTAAACGTTTTAGCTGTCTAGCCAAGGGGCTGCCGCCGAGATGGCTATGTGCCTCATTCCGTTTTAAGAAGATTTCAATCTTGGTTGATATGAAAGGGATCTAAGCCACGAAGCACAAGGACTCTAAGGTTGAGTTTGTAAGAGCCGTAAGAGGCTGCTGCCGGGTCTTGCTGGAGCAGCTGTAAGAAAAGTGCCATGTATTCACTCTAACGTGGCTACTTGATGGAGACGCACCGGCGCATTTGACGCTCAGGAATAACAACAAAAGGCAGTCAGCCATGTTCAAACAATCGAAAGTACGCCAGGCGGGGCTCATTCTCTTCGCCACCACCCTGATTCTGATTTTGCCCAATCTGACCAAGATCATCGGGTAACTCATCCATTCTGTGCCGGTGCGCCTGCCGCATCAGCCTTGCAGCCTTTGGCAGCACCTGCCGGGATATGGCCTAGAGCACTCCCGTCGCAGGCGCTGTCTTTTTGCGTGCCGTTTGTGCATGGCTTTCCGGTATGGTTAAGCCGCCTCCCCCTTTGACATGGGCTTACCCTTGAAATCGATCATAGCGCTCGTGACGTTGATTCTGGCCCTGCCAGCCGGTGCCGCGCAGTTGACCATCGAGCTGGACCACACCCGGAAAACCTGGCAAACAGCCGAGTTGCTGAAACACCCGAGCGCGCAAACCGTGCGCATCGCTGATGATGTGTCCTACAAACGTGCGATGAAGTATCGCGCGGTTCCTCTGGCGGAACTATTGCCGGGCATCACTGCGCAAAATCACCTGCAGGCGGTCGCGCTCGATGGCTTTGCCGCCGAGCTGGCAGCCGCGCCGCTGCTGCAGAAAAACGGCGCCCGTGCCTGGCTCGCGGTAGAAGATCCGGCCCACCCGTGGCCGCTGCTGGGGAATGGCCAGCACAGCGCGGGCCCCTTCTACCTGGTCTGGACCGATCCGCAAGCGGGTCATATCAGCCCCGAGCAATGGCCGTTCCAGTTGTCGACAATCAAGCAGTTGCAGACCGTTGCCGAGCGGTTCCCAGCGTTATTGCCGGACCCGACGCTGGCAGCCGATGACCCGGTCAACCTGGGGTTTGCGCTGTTTCAGAAGAACTGCCTGGCCTGCCATCGGCTGAACGGCGCGGGTGATGCTCAGATGGGGCCGGACCTGAACATTCCCTACAGTCCAACCGAATATTTCGGCGGCGATTTCCTCAAGCGGTATATTCGCGATCCGCAAAGCCTGAGGCATTGGCCGCAGGCCAAGATGCCAGCCTTTGCGGCCAGTGTGTTGCCAGATGCCGATCTGGAGTTGCTGCTGGGATACTTGAAGCATATGGCGGGCCGCAAACAACCCTGAAAGCCTGCGCGCGTGGATTCCGGGTCCGAGAATTTGGTAGATGCTGCACTTGCGCGTGTGCGGGGCGCTTCTCACTATTGCTGCTGCACCAAAATCACCGGCTCCGTGTCCTGCTCGTCACCGCACAGGGTGAAGGTGATACCGGCGCGGCGGAACAGCAAATCGGCTTCGCGCCGGCGCTGAGCCAGCAGTTCGGCAGGGGTTTGGGCCAACCAACGGGCAAACTCGCGATAATGGGGGCGAACCTCACCCGCCTCGTCGTACATTTCATCGTAATAAGCGCGGGTCATACGTACTCCTTGTCACAAGGGTCTGTGCCTGACGGCCATCGCAAGGCCCGTGCCAGCGGGATATATGACCAGATATCAATCAGTTAGCGTTAGCCAGTAATGCCGACGCACCGCTCTGGTGCAACAAACGTTTCAACGCCGCCGCCCAAGCTTCAAACAGTCGCAGACTGTGTCTATCACCGGTATAGCCAGAGTTGATTTCACTGCCCTCCAGCAATCGCGGATAATTCTTCCTATCCGCTGAATAGGATTCGTCCTACAGCCAAACTGATTGATCTGTCGGTAGCTTAGTAGCGTTGTACTGACTACCTCCCTCCTTCCCTTTGGGCCACCCTGTTCGGGTGGCCTTTTTTTATGCGGGATTTTTCACCTGGAGTTATCGGTATTGCGCATTTTCGGATGCCAGAAACAAAAACGGCCAACCCGAAGGTCAGCCGATACGCTGTGTTTTTCACTGCACGATTACATGGGCAAGCCACGCACCTCCTGCTTCACGCCCCATCCCTCAAGGATCCCGCCCAAAGGCTCGACCACCGCCTCAAAGTCTTGCTCAAAGTCTCCTATGCCGTCGTAGGTCGCGAACATCACTTTGCTCAACTCCAGGTACCAGGCGCCATCATCCCGCGCGCTGACCTGGGCATTGAGTGATTCCCCACGAAATCGACCCGCCGCCCTGCGCGCCCGTTCCTCATCCGGAAAAATAGCGTAGAACTCGATGGGGTGGAAACGTGAGAAATCAAAGCCGCCCTCTTTCATGCGGCGCAACACGTTGGTGCTGATGTCTTCTTGATAGGCTGTGCTCATGAAACGTCCTCCTAAAACCGATGGATAGACTTTCCGTGCTTCCCAGGACCCGCACGTGAACGGCGCGGAATAACGGCAATGAGATCGCCGCAGGAAAACAAGCATGTAGCTGACAAGACCAGACCTTAGCGATTCATTCGCTGATCTCTCTTGCAGAGTAGCGCGAAGCTATCACCTCCACCAGAGGCGTGTTGAAGACGTACAGGGAATGTTCAGGAGACAGGCGTGATGTCGAGAATTTGAATGCTGTTTTGATTTTTCAGGTTCTTGACCGTGGGCTCGTCGGTACGGCCTTCAAGGTCATTGAGGTCCAACTGGGCGGCGATCGGCAGCAATTTGGCCCGAATCATCTGCGCAGCTTCTTCGAGGCTGGGCTGTTGTTCGCAGGTGAACTGCTCCACGGACTGATCGCCGTGATCATCAACGAAGGTAACTTGCCACTTTTGCATTCAGTGCCTCCTCGATAAAACCCATGGATGGGCTTACCGATATCTTGACCCTGAGGGATGGGAAATCGTTCCACTCAGGGTTGGAGGCACCGGACCGGCCGGGCTTACTTTTCGGCGCGTTCCTTAAGGGCTTTCAACGTATTGAAAGGCGCCTCGACCACGAACTTGTTGGCCAACCAGGATGGCACGCTGCCGCCTGGTTCGGTGTGAACCTGATAGATCACTTCGGTCTGGTCGGCGCCTTTAGGCACCAGTTTCCAGAAGCCTTCGACCTGGGCCACACGCACATAACCTTTTTCTTGCGGCTTATAGCTGGGCACCCCTTCCAACTGACGGGTCAGGCTGCCATCGGCGCCCTTGGTGGTCGTGACATGTATGTAGGAGTCACGATCGGTTACCGGGAACGGTGCATTGAATTGGGTGTAGGTCCAACTCTCGCCGCCCTTATGATCGACCAGTGTCTGAGCTTTGCATTCATGGATCCAGGCGCAAGCACCCGAGACGTCTTCCTGCAAGGCCTGGATCTTGGCCAATGGCGCCTTGATCAACGTCACGCCGCGATAAGCCTTGTATTTGGAACCCGCTACTTCACTCAACGAAACCTTGATACCGTCTTCATCCTTGGCAACTTGCCACTCTTCAGCCTGCGCCGCGGCCGTAAACAAAACAGTAAAACCGCACAACACAGCCATTCGTTTCAGCGAACCCATTGTTGTCTTCCTTTATTGTTGAAGTTCTGAGCTTAAAGCCCTCTAAGCCGCCGTCATCTGCTCCCACCAGCCGATCAATCTGATCGCTTCTTCCTGGCTGTGGCCACAGACCTCGAGATCCGCCGCGAAAGCTCCACACACCGCAGGCCGCTCCGGCCGGCCAAACAGTTGGCACAGCTGTTCGACAGACAGATGCAGGCAGCGTTCGCCCGCTGGTTTGCCATTGGGCATACCCGGCAACGGCGAGCTGATGGAGGGGGCAATGCAGCATGCGCCACAGCCTTCACGGCATTTCATGACCAGCAGGTCCTCGACGACAAAGTATTGATGGCCAGGCTAGAGTACGCCCTTAAACATCTGTTTAAAATTGGTCCAACAGGGGTTTTTCGCATAAAACAAAAGTGACCGACCAGTCTGCGACAGATGGCCGACGGCTCGCGTCACTTGAACAGGAAAATTAGTTCCGGAATTCAAAATCCAGCGCCGCGCCCTCGACATCCCGGCGCTCGTCGTTGCGCATTTGCAACTGCATTTCATTGCTGAGCAGACGTCCATTGATCTCGAAGGCGCTGTTATCCAGCGGTTTCTCACTGAACATCGGTGGCAACAACGGCGTGTTCTTAGGTGGCGGCATCGTGCCGAGGGGCTGCAAATGCCTGACCATTTCTTGAGGCAGGCTGAGGTCCAACTGTACGGGTGCAAGCTTGGTCCGGGCCACTTCACGGGCCGACTTGGATTTGCTGGCGATGGGTGGTCGCTTTTTTACTGCAGCTTTCTTTTTGACCGGCGCTTTCTTTTTCGACTGAACCGTTTTCTTCGCGGGTGCTGACTTTTGCTCGGCATTCGCCGCCAGTAAAAGCTGCGCCGCAGGTGCCCCCGACGCCGGGGTGACATTGCACAGGCTTACCAGACAGATCAACAGCGCGGCAGAAAGAGTAGAGGTCATATCGCCAACGACATTAACGGCAGAAGGCCATATGCTCGCTTGTTGAGCCCTGCATGACAAGCGCGGTGAGTGCCTTGGTATCACTTTCGCCGCTTGTTGAAGGCTCAAAAACCGCCCGCTGCCTCCTGACATAACTGGCTCGCCAGCATTCCCAGGGTCATCAACGCCCGCTCGGCCTCGCGATTCCACGGTGTACCGCAATTGAGGCGAACACAGTGGTTGAACTGTTCCGTATTACTGAAAATCAGTCCCGGTGCGATGCTGATACCTTGCTGCAAAGCACGCACATGCAGTTCCTGGGCATTGACCCGCCCCGGCAGACTGACCCACAGGATAAACCCGCCGGTCGGACGGCTCATCTGGGTACCTTCAGGAAAATACTGCTGCACGGCCAGTTGAAAGGCGCTGAGGTTCTTGCGGTATTCCTGCCGGATGTAACGCAGGTGCCGGTCGTAACCGCCATTCTCCAGATACGCCGCCACGCCCATCTGGGTGACGCTGCACGCCGAATGCGTACTGAACATTTGCAGTCGCTGGATTTCCTGCTGGTACTTGCCGGCAATCATCCAGCCGATACGAACGCCCGGCGACAGGGTTTTGGAAAAGCTCGAGCAATAGATCACGCGGTCCAGCCGGTCATAGGCTTTCAGCGCCTTGGTCCGGCCCAGCTCAAACATCAGTTCGCCGTAGATATCGTCTTCAACGATCTGGATATCGAAATCCGAAGCCAGGCGCAGCAGCTGTTTCTGCCGTTCTTCGGGCATGGTGCCGCCCAGGGGATTGCTCAGGCGCGTGGTCAGTACCAACGCCTTGATCGACCATTGGTTGGCCGCCAGTTGCAGCGCCTCCAGGCTCATGCCCGTGACCGGGTCGCTGGGAATCTCGATAACCTTGAGTCCCAGTAAATCGGCCAGTTGCAACAAACCATAATAGGTCGGTGACTCAGCCGCGATCAGGTCACCCGGGCGGGTCAGCACCCGCAGCGACATCTGCAATGCATCGACACACCCGTGGGTGATGACCACTTCGGAAGGGTCGACCACCACGCCGGCATCCCGCATGCGGATCGCCACTTGGCGACGCAACGGCTCAAAACCGGGGCTGAACATATAGCTGAAAGCCCGGGGACTCTGGAAGCGCGTGACCTTGGCCAATTGCTGGTGCAGCGCCCTGACGGGCAGGTAGTCGACACTCGGCACGGCAGCGCCCAGCGGGAACACGCCTTCGCGGCGAGACTCCACCAATACCTGTTGGATAATACTGCTGCGGGTTACCAGGCCCGGACGTTCGACCCGCGCGATATCCGGCGTCGGTGCGGTCAGGGCCGGGGTCTGGTGGACGTAGTACCCGGACTGGGGCCGTGCGCGAATCAACCCTTGGTCCTCAAGGTTGGCGTAGGCCTGCAATACCGTCGCGTGGCTGACATTAAGCTGGGAGCTCATCTTGCGCACCGACGGCACGCGCTCACCCGGTTGGTAGACACCACGTCGGATATCCTCAGCCAGTTGCTGGGCGATCCGTTGGTACAGCAAAAGATTGGTCATGACGCAGCACTCGATTTCACGGGTATTTTATTTTTGTGTGAAACACACCGGCACAGTTGAGAAGTGTACGGGGACAGTCGTCACAATAGTCGAGGATGAGCGACAGTGATAGAAAAAACTGTGGGGGTTGAGAACTGTATTGCAGGCATTAAAAACCCGATCATGGATCGGGTTATAGGCTGCAAGGTGTCCTGTAGCCGCGGGCACGTGCGTCTGCACAGGCGATCAGCTTTTATTCGCGGGTAGCGCCCAGGCGGCCTTTGTCGTCGGAAAACACGATTTCGACCCGGCGATTCTGCGCGCGCCCTCGTTCCGAGGCGTTCACTTCCACCGGATATTGATCGCCGTAGCCTTCCACCTGGATGCGTTGCTCATTAATCCCCAGGTCCACCAGCATATCCGCTACCGCCTGGGCACGGTCCCGGGACAGTTTGAGGTTTTCCTGCTCGCCGCCGGTACTGTCGGTGTAACCCTCGATGCGCACCACGCGCTTGGGGTTCAGTTGCAGAAACTGGACAATCTTCAAGACCGTGCGGTTGGCGGAGTTTTTCAATTCGGCCTCGCCGGTATCGAACAACACGTCACCCAAGGTCATCACCAGGCCACGATCCGTCTGGGTGGTCAGGCTGGCAATCTGTTCTTCGAGCCACTTGCCCTGTTGCTGCACGCTCAGCAGCTTGGCTTCACGCAAGGCCAATTGCAGGCGCTGGCGCTCCAGTTCGAGCTTGGCGCCGCGCTCCTCGTTGAGTGCCAGATTGGTATGTTCCCGAGCGATCGCGCTGTAGCGCTGGCTCAGGTAGGCGTAGTGCACCACGTCCGCACCGCTGCCCCAATAGCTGGAAAGACGGTCGGCGCGGGCCAGGGATTCACCGGCCCGAATGACATCCTTGGGAGCGATACGCAACACATTGGAGTCTTTCTTGACGTTCTGGAAGTCATTGCCCGCCTGCTGCAGCGCAATAGCGCTATCGGAATGACTGGCGCAACCGCCCAGCGCCGCGCTGGCCAGCAATACCGCACCGCTCAACCCTCGAGTCAGCGGGCTCATTGGGCGTCTCCCAACTGTTTGCGCAAACGGGTGATGCGGGTGTCGAGTACGTTCAGCTGTTCCTGGCTCTTCTGCGTCAGTACCCGCGCCTCGGCCAGACGGGCATCCAGCTCGGCTTGCTCAGCCTGCATGCGGGCATCCTTGTAAGACTCATCAGCCATATCGGCCTTGGCCCGGGCGAATTTACCCTCGGCCAGTTTCAGCTCCGGTACGTCATCAGCGACGGCGCCGACCGCCGTGGCTTGCTCCAGCGCCTGTCGGGTCAGGCGCATTTGTTCATTCGGCGCAGGATCTGCGGCACAGCCCGCCAGCGTCACAACGGCGAGGGCCGCGAAAAGAGGTCGAATAATCACTAAAAATCCCTACTTTGTTGGGGCACTGACGGGTTGCTGCAATTGCAGTTTCCAGCGCTCCAGGTTGCGTTGCAGCGCAGTTTCCGTCAGGCCGGACGCAGACAATTCTGTCATCTTTTTTGCGAGCTGTCCGCGCAACCACGGATCATTGCAGGCCGAGTCATGGGAAATGGCGAGGTGCAGGCCCGGTCGGTCGATAGGCAGTTCGCGCGCCATCAGATCGTTGCTCATGCCCAGGGTCTGGGCCAGGGCGATGCCGGAATAATGCTCGGCAAGTACGTAGTCCACTTCACCCAACAATAACTTTTGAAAGGCCGGGGTCAGGGTGGGCATGCGCTGCAGGGTCAAATGCTCCCCGGCGAATGCTTCAAAATTCCGTCCCAGGCGCGCCTTTTCCGATACAGCGCCCTTGTAGCCATGCAAGTCAGCGGCTCCGTTGTAGACCAGCGGCGAATCCATGCGGGTCCACACTCGATAATCCGCGTGCATCAGCGCCGGATAGACATAGTCCAGGGTTTCCAGCTCGTTGAGACTCAGCGGCGCATCCGCCAGCAGGTCCATGCGCCCGCTGCGCACTTCGTCCAGGGCCAGTGAGCGCTTGCCACCGTACAGCAGATCGATTTTCAGCCCCAGTTCCTTGGCCACTTGCTGCAGCACATCGGCATTGGCGCCAATCAAATGGGTAGGATCCTGGGGATCGCGCCACAAATAGGGCGGCGCGTCCGGGCTGCCGGTCACGATCAGGCGCTCACATTTGCCGGCGGCCACGGACAAGGTCGGTAGCAGCGTCAGGCCAAGCAGTACAGTCCAGGCGCGCAGTTGCATGGCAGGGTTCTCCAATCAAAAAAGGGCGCACAAAAAAAGCCCGGTCAAGGACCGGGCTCTTTATAAGTGAAGCGGCTGGATTAGACCAGCTTCTCCAGCTCAGGTACGGCTTCGAACAAGTCCGCCACCAGGCCGTAATCGGCGACCTGGAAGATCGGCGCTTCTTCATCCTTGTTGATCGCAACGATCACTTTGGAGTCTTTCATGCCAGCCAAATGCTGGATCGCACCGGAGATACCGACGGCAATGTACAGCTGTGGAGCAACGATCTTGCCGGTCTGGCCGACCTGCATGTCGTTGGGTACGAAACCTGCGTCGACGGCAGCGCGGGAAGCACCGACCGCGGCGCCCAGCTTGTCGGCCAGGGCGTACAGGTGTTTGAAGTTGTCACCGTTCTGCATCCCACGGCCGCCGGAAACGACGATCTTCGCCGCGGTCAGCTCAGGGCGATCGGACTTGGCCAGCTCTTCGCCAACGAAGCTGGAAGTACCCGCGTCGTGGGCAGCCGCGACCGCTTCAACGGCAGCCGAACCCCCTTCAGTCGCAACCGGGTCGAAACCGGTGGCACGCACGGTGATGACTTTGACCGAGGCGTTGGACTGGACGGTAGCGATAGCGTTACCGGCATAGATCGGACGCTTGAAGGTGTCGGCGCTTTCGACCGAAACGATCTCGGAGATCTGATCAACGTCCAACTGCGCAGCAACGCGCGGCAGGATGTTTTTGCCGTTGGAGGTCGCGGCAGCCAGGATGTGGCTGTAGCCAGCGCCAAGTTCTGCAACCAGTGGCGCGACATTTTCCGGCAACTGGTGAGCGTAAGCGGCGTTGTCGGCCAGCAGTACTTTGCTCACGCCAGCGACTTTTGCAGCGGCTTCAGCCACGGCGCCCGCGCCCTGGCCTGCAACCAGCACGTGGATGTCGCCACCGATTTTGGCGGCAGCAGCCACGGTATTCAGGGTGGCCGGGGCCAGCACCTTGTTATCGTGTTCGGCGATTACGAGGATAGTCATGATCAGATCACCTTCGCTTCGTTTTTCAGTTTCTCGACCAGTTCAGCCACCGACTTGACCTTGATACCCGCGCTGCGTGCTGCCGGCGCTTCGACTTTGACGGTCTTGTTGGTGGAGGCGGTGGAAACGCCCAAAGCGTCCGGAGTCAGCACTTCGAGAGGCTTCTTCTTGGCTTTCATGATGTTTGGCAGGGACGCGTAGCGCGGCTCGTTCAAACGCAGGTCGGTGGTGACGATGGCCGGCAGCTTCAAGGCAACCGTCTGCGCACCGCCGTCGATTTCGCGGGTCACGGCAACACTGTCGCCGCTGACTTCCACTTTGGAAGCGAAGGTGCCCTGACCGTAACCGGTCAGTGCGGCCAACATCTGGCCCGTCTGATTGTTGTCGCTATCGATGGCCTGCTTGCCGAGGATCACCAGCTGAGGCTGTTCCTTGTCGACAACGGCTTTCAATAGCTTGGCAACCGCCAGCGAGGTCAGCTCTTCAGCGGATTCGACCAGAACGGCGCGATCGGCACCCAGCGCCAGGGCGGTACGCAACTGTTCCTGGGCAGTGGTCGGACCGATGGAAACGACGACGATTTCAGTCGCAACGCCTTTCTCTTTCAGGCGTACGGCTTCTTCCACGGCGATTTCGCAGAACGGGTTCATCGACATCTTGACGTTAGCGAGGTCGACGCCGGAATTGTCCGCCTTGACGCGAACTTTCACGTTGTAATCGACAACGCGTTTGACAGCTACAAGAACCTTCATGGATTCCTCGTTACTCTCCGGTGAAAAGGAAGCCGCCCGGATAAACCTGGCGGTAGATGCTCAACGGCGCACAAGGGCACCTCTAAAAACGCAGGCAGTCATGACAGCTAACGTTGCACGTACTCAATAATAAAGACCGTTCGTCAGGGGTGACCGACAAGTCATTCATTCTCGCTGCGTGTAAACTGCGTGCCGCAATGACGTACGCATCACTCTGCTGGCCGTTGCCTTGCCTTTGGAGGTGGCCTTGAAACCGGCTGTCCGCCTACGGGAAGCGCAAAACCGACCGTATATTGACCGGAACGCCTATTCCGGTCAATACGCCAAAATGGCCAGTCATAAGCCGCGCTGCTTTGATTTACCTAGCTTGCGAGCAATTCAAACAAACGTTTGTATTGGACGCTGAGAGTGGTGTAGATATAATGCGCCACCTAGAGAGAAAGGTGTCCCATCCCGCGCTATTGCATGAAATTCATGCGGGCAATGATGGGTGAAACACCGAACCTCCACCCATTAGAAAAAAAACTGTAGAGCCTTGAGTAGGAGATAGCCTGTGGAACGCGAATACATGGAATTCGACGTGGTCATCGTCGGCGCTGGCCCGGCGGGACTGTCTGCCGCCTGCCGCCTGAAGCAGAAGGCCGCCGAAGCCGGTAAGGAAATCAGCGTCTGCGTGGTCGAAAAAGGCTCCGAAGTCGGCGCTCACATCCTCTCCGGCGCCGTGTTTGAACCACGGGCCCTGAACGAGTTGTTCCCGGACTGGAAAGCGCTCGGCGCTCCGCTCAACACCCCGGTGGTGCGCGATGACATTTATGTGCTGCGCAGCGCAGAAGCGTCCACCAAGGTCCCGGACTTCTTTGTGCCCAAGACAATGCACAACGAAGGCAACTACATCATCTCCCTGGGCAACTTGTGCCGCTGGCTGGCCCAGCAGGCCGAGAACCTGGGCGTGGAGATCTACCCGGGCTTCGCCGCCCAGGAAGCCTTGTTTGACGAAAATGGCGTGGTCCGCGGGATCATCACCGGCGATCTCGGCGTCGACCGTGAAGGCCAGCCTAAAGAAGGCCTCTACACCCCAGGCATGGAACTGCGTGGCAAGTACACGTTGTTCGCCGAAGGATGCCGTGGCCACATCGGCAAGCAACTGATCCAGCGTTTCAACCTGGACAGCGACGCTGATGCCCAGCACTACGGCATCGGCCTCAAGGAAATCTGGGAAATCGATCCAGCCAAACATCAGCCAGGCCTGGTGGTCCACACCGCCGGCTGGCCGCTGGACATCATGCGCAGCGAGAACACCGGGGGCTCGTTCCTTTATCACCTGGAAAACAATCAAGTGGTCGTCGGCCTGATCGTCGATCTGTCCTACAGCAATACCTTCCTGTCACCGTTCGATGAGTTCCAGCGCCTCAAGCATCACCCGGTGCTCAAGCAATACCTGGAAGGTGGCAAGCGCATCAGCTACGGCGCGCGCGCCATTTGCAAAGGCGGCCTGAACTCGCTGCCGAAGATGGTCTTCAAGGGCGGCGCGCTGATCGGTTGCGACCTCGGCACCCTGAACTTCGCCAAGATCAAAGGCAGCCACACTGCGATGAAGTCCGGCATGCTCGCCGCCGAGGCCGTGGCTGATCGTCTGTTCGCCGAGTCTGAAGGGGGTGATGAACTGACCGCCTACGTCGACAGTTTCAAAGCCAGCTGGCTCTACGAAGAACTGTTCGCCACCCGTAACTTCGGCCCGGCGATGCACAAGTTCGGTCCGATCGTCGGTGCCGGTTTCAATTGGTTCGACCAGAACATTCTCGGCGGCAAAATGCCGTTTACCCTGCACGACACCAAGCCGGACTACGCCTGCCTCAAGCTGGCCAAGGACAGCGAGAAAATCGACTACCCGAAACCCGACGGCAAGCTGAGCTTCGACAAGCTGAGCTCGGTGTTCATCTCCGGTACCAACCATGAAGAAGAACAACCGTGCCACTTGAAGCTCAAGGACCCAAGCATCCCGATCGGCACCAACCTGCCGCTCTACGATGAACCGGCGCAGCGCTACTGCCCGGCTGGCGTGTATGAAGTGATCACGAAGGAAGACGGCGAGAAACGCTTCCAGATCAACGCCCAGAACTGCGTGCACTGCAAGACCTGTGACATCAAGGACCCTTCGCAGAACATCACCTGGGTGACACCCGAGGGTACGGGTGGGCCGACTTACCCGAATATGTAAATCTGCTTAAAAAGGCCCGAATCAGGGCCTTTTTTGTGGCCGACACAGATCAAATGTGGGAGCGGGCTTGCTCGCGAATACGGTCTGTCAGTTGATGAATGTTTTATCTGACCCACCGCATTCGCGAGCAAGCCCGCTCCCACAACTGGATGTGTGTTTTGCCTGGGATAACTAGGCCGCTCGCTCCTCTCCCGGGTTACGCAGAAAGTAGCGTTTGTATTCGCGACTGAACTGCGAGGTACTCTGGTAACCCACGTTGTGCGCAGCCTGGGCCACGCCCATGCCGTCCACCAGCAGCAACTGCTGGGCCTTGAGCAGCCGCAGACGCTTGAGGTACTGCACCGGCGACAACAGCGTGCAACGCTTGAAATGCTCGTGAAAGGTGGACGCGCTCATGTTGGCGTACCCCGCCAGGGTCCCGATATTGAGTGGCTCGGCGTAATGGGCGTGCAGGTGATTCAAGGACGTGGCGATCCGCGAGAACTGCCCCTGCTGCTCGACCAGCGCCCGCAACACATCCGCCTGGGGTCCGCGCAAAGCGGTGAACAGTAACTCGCGTACCCGGGCCGGGCCCAAGATCCGGCTCTCCAGCGGATCGTGCAGGCACTGCAGCAATCGCTCGACACAGCCGCGCATCGCATCATCCAGTACCACCGAACTCATCGACTCCAACGTCTGCGCGGCCGGCGCAGGTCCCGGCCTGATGCCCATGGCCATTACCAACTCCCCCAGCATCACTCGATCAATCCCCACCGTCACCCCCAACAACGGCGCGTTGGGCAAGGCAAAAGTCTCGCATTCAAAGGGCACGGGCATCGCCTGGATCAGGTAGTGCCCGGCGCCATATTCCAGGGTTCGCGGGCCCAGGTACGCGACTTTGCTGCCTTGGGCGACAATCATCAGGCTCGGCTCGTAGATCTGCGGTCCGCGCGCCACATCGCAGCTGGCCCGCAATACCTGCACGCCGGGCAGGTTCGTGGGGGAGAAACCATCGCGGGGTGTCAGCGCTTCGATCAGTGCAACCAGCGCAGCGTTAGCGTCGAGATGACGGGTCAACAACATGGCAAAAAACTTCGTAAAAAAGGGATGAGAACATCATCGCAGGTCTGGGGCCCGATAACGCTGAACAAGGGGCAGTCCCGGACGAATAGGCATAAGACTCGGAGCAATCGCCATGGCCGTGGCCTGGCCTGACGCGGAGAATTCGCCGCCTCCCTAGTCATTCCTTTTGCGAGGTTTCTGCATGTACACCGCCATCGGTTATGCCGCCCAGTCGGCCACCACTCCCCTCGCCCCTATGTCCTTCGAGCGTCGCAGCCCGCGCGCCGATGATGTGGCGATTGAGATTCTATACTGTGGCGTCTGTCACTCTGATATCCATCAGGCCCGTAACGAATGGGGCATCGCGGTGTACCCGCTGATGCCGGGTCACGAGATTGTCGGCAAGGTGACTGCCGTCGGCGCCAGCGTCAGTGCGCATAAAGTCGGCGATCTGGTGGGTGTCGGTTGCATGGTTGATTCATGCCGTCACTGTGAAGCCTGCAAATCCGACCTTGAGCAATATTGCCTCGAAGGCCCGACCATGACCTACGCCACCCCGGACCGGGTCGACGGTAGCAACACCATGGGCGGTTACTCCGACAGCATCGTGGTCAGCGAGCACTTTGTGGTGAAGATCCCGGCCAAGCTCGACCCGGCCAGCGCGGCGCCGATTCTCTGTGCCGGTATCACTACCTACTCGCCGCTCAAGCACTACGGCGTCAAGGCCGGCGACAAGGTCGGGGTTCTCGGTATGGGCGGCCTGGGCCATATGGGCATCAAGTTCGCCAAGGCCATGGGCGCGCAAGTGACGCTGTTCACCCGCTCCGCCAGCAAGGCTGAAGAAGGTCGTCGCCAGGGCGCCGATCACGTGATCGTATCCACCGATGCCGAACAAATGAAGGCCGCCGCCGGACATTTCGACTTCCTGCTGGATACCATTCCGGTACAACACGACCTCAATCCCTACCTCGATACTCTGCGCTTTGACGGCGTGCATATTCTGGTGGGCTTGATTGAACCGGTGGACCCGCCCGTCCACGCGGCCAAGCTGGTACTGGGCCGCAAGGTGCTGGCCGGCTCGTTGATCGGCGGCATTGCCGAAACCCAGGAGGTCCTGGATTTCTGCGCCGAGCACGGGATTACCTGCGACATCGAAATGCTCGACATCCGCCAGATCAACGCAGCCTACGCCCGCATGATCGCTGGCGATGTGAAGTACCGCTTCGTGATCGACATGGCGACCCTGAAGGCCTGATCAGGCCTTCGCGCCCAATTCCGCTGACAGCCTTGCCGCGACCTGTTTGATCACAGGTATCAGCTCGGCCATTTTTTCCAGCGGCATATAGGGCACGGTACTGGCGATGCTGATGCCGGCGACAATGCGCCGGCTGGCATCGCGTACCGGGGCCGCGACACAGCGGATCGACGGTTCGTTGTCCTCCAGGTCGAATGCATAACCGCCCGTCACGTAGTCGCGCATGCGCTGCTCGAATTGCGCCCAGGATTGTTCCGGGTGCTGCGGCCATTGCAGGTTTTTCCCGCCCTCCGGCAGGCTCACTTGATACAAGCGCTGCCATTCCTCTTGCGAGTCATCCAGCAGCAAGGCCTTACCGATACCGGTACGCGCCAGCGGCATGCGATGGCCGACCCGCGAACGCATTTCCGGACCATTGCGGCCGGGGTTCTTGTGCAGATACAGCACGTCGTCGTATTCGCGGACCGCCAGGTGGATGGTGTCACCGGTCAGCGCGGACAGCTCGTCCAGATACGGTATCGCCAGCGTCACCAGCGGCAGCTCTTCGCGTGCCTGGAAGCCCAGCTCGATCAGCTTCGGCCCCAACAGGTAGCCGACCTGCGGCACCACGCGCAGGTAGCGTTCGTCCACCAGGCAACTGGCCAGGCGGTGGGTGGTGCTGCGGGTGGTACCGATGCGCCGGGCAATTTCCTTGAGATCCCGCGCGCCGGCTGCCACGGCCTGCACCACGCCGAGACCACGAAGCAAGGTCTGCGTGCCGGTGGGGGCAGCATCTTTGACGGGAGGGTGGGCGTTTTCCTGCATATCGGGCCTATAGGGAGTGACGAAAACCAGCGGTATTATGACTGAGTCAGCGCTGTTTCATCCGGTCGATTATCACCGCCAGCAACAGGATCGAACCGCGAATCACATACTGGTAGAACGTGTCGATGTTCTTCAGGTTCATCGCGTTCTCGATGATTGCCAGA